>VFYY01000063.1 GCA_016871375.1 Acidimicrobiia bacterium | reverse complement strand
CCGTACGGATCGCTTGCCGCAGTCGAGGCACTCCAGTACTCCCTTTGCGTCTTGCCGCCCGACCATCGCGCCTGCTGCGCGGGCGGCATCAGCGACAGCAGCTGCTTCATCGAGGTCGGGTCGGGGCCGAGACGGAACTGATAGACGTACCGCTCGAGCGATGCCGGCGCATCCGCGGGGATTGCTGCCCCATGCGCGCCCCTCGAATTGAGGAACGCGAAGAGCGTGTTGGCGCGGAAGGGCACCGACTTGACGAGCTCGCAGCGTTGCGGCGCGAAGCGCAGCGGCTTGTCATCGCTCGCCTCCACGTCGTCGCGGACCCGGTACAAATCCGTGCCATACGCTTCGCGATCGCCGGGGCGGGCAAGGTAGACGAGCCCCGTGATGAATCCCCACCGTGGGTCCCGGTGCGGCTCGATGAGGTAGCCGGCCCGGCGCAGCATGATCCGCCCGTCCGAGGGGTGCAGCGGCCGGCGCGGCTCGTCGAACCAGCGCGGACAGAACTCGCTGACATACTCGCGGACGGCACCCTCGAACTTCCGGCTGAGCGCCTCGTTGAGGGCCCCGACGATCTCCTCCGCCATGAAGTGCCACACGTGCCGCGCGTACGCCGGGGCGAAGCTGAAGGGGACGAGGAGCCGCTGCCGGCGCACCTCGCGGTCCGCAAAGAACACCGACGGCGGCAGCCCGTCGATGACGATGTCGTACACGTCCCGCGGCAGCCACTCGTTGACGACAACGTGCGGGAACGGGTCGTCACAGAGCGTCGTCGCCGCCACCGCGGCATGAATGTGCGCGGAAATCCGGTCGCGATCCAGGCGCTGTGGCAGCCGGGCCAGGTCCTCCTGCTGCTCCCGGTTCAATTGCTCGATCGCGGCCAGCTGCTCGGTGCGCACGCGCAGCGCCTCGATCGCGGCGGTGAGCTCACGCGTGGTGTCGACGAGTTGATCGACGCGCGCCAGCGTCCGGAAGAACGTCTGCGGCCGCAGCAGGTCGGCGGCGCTCGACAGTCGCGTCAACATGCGTCGCAGCATGGCTGAGGAATGGGGGGACTGGCGCGTCCCCCCGCGTTCCGCTTACAGCGTGGGGACCGGACCCTGGCCGCCGTCCCAGTCCTTGACGACGCCGTCGGGACCCTTGAGGAACCCGAGCAGGCAGCCCGGCGACTTGTCACGGAGCTGGTGGCAGCGCACCTTCACCTTGTCGCCCGCCTTGAGGTAGTCGCGCGTGACGCCGATGCGCTCGAGACCCTGGCGGCTCGTCGCCTCGAGCACCCACGTCTCGGTGCTGCCGCCGCTGGTCACGTTGATATAGACGTAGGAATGCGGCACCACGAGGTGCACTTCGCTGACCGTGCCCTCGATGTCGATGACATGACACGCATGGTGTCTCACCCCTTCCTGTCTGGATTGGACAAAGGAAAGCGCTCAAATATAACATCCGCGCCGTGAAAAAACTGACTGGCCATTCCAGTCTTCGCCCTGCTGATGCTGAGCGGTTCCGCGCCCGCGCCGGCGCAGACGCCCGCGCAGGGCATGCCGCGCATGACGTTCTTCGTGACCAGCACCGGCAGCGGCAAGGGCGCGAATTACGGCGGGATTCGCGGCGCCGACGCGCACTGCCAGACCCTCGCCACCGCGGCTGGCGCCGGCGACCGCAGCTGGCGCGCGTACTTGAGCGCCACGGACCTGAACGGCAAGGGCGCCATCAACGCGCGCGACCGCATCGGCACCGGCCCCTGGTACAACGCGAAGGGCGTGCGCATCGCGCGCAACGTGGACGACCTGCACTCGGACAGCAACAACATCAACCCGCGGACGGCATTGACGGAGAAGGGGACAGAGATTCCGCCGAAGCCGAACGTGCACGACATCCTCACCGGCTCGACGCTCGACGGCCGCGCGTGGGACTACAACCTCCTCGACACGCTGAACCTGGAAAACGGCGCGATGACGTGCAACAACTACACGAGCGACGCCGAGACGGGCGCGGCCATGGTGGGGCACTTCGATCGCAGCGGCACCGCGCCGGTGTCGCCGTGGAACGCGGCGCATCCGAGCAACGGCTGCAGCCAGGCCAAGCTGACCGAGACCGGCGGCGCCGGCCTGCTCTACTGCTTCGCGATCGACTGATCACGGGCCACAGAGACACAGGGCACATTAATCTCTGTGTCTCTGTGGCGTGTCTCAGTTCTTCCGGAACAACACCAGGAACAGGTTCGCCGGCTCGCTCTTCGGCGACCAGGCCGGAACCGTCCTGACATGCGTCAGGGCGGCGCCCACCTCTTTCTCCACGATCTCGGGCGGCACGCCGTGGCCGCCGCGGTTGGCGCGGACGCCCGCCGGCACGTCCGTATTCGGCCGCGGCGGGAAATCCACGACGGCCAGCCGGCCGCCCGGCTTCAGCGCCGCCGCGAAGCTCCTGATGATCGGGTCGGGGTCGGTGAGGTGATGGTACGCGTCGCGGATGAGGATGGCATCGCAGCAGCCGGCCGGCAGGTTGGTTGAGGCCACTGCGCCTTCGATCACGGTGACGTTGGTCAGCTTCTCCTTTTCCACGCTCTGGCGAAGCTGCGCGAGCTGCGGCGCGCCGATGTCGCTGGCGTAGACGCGGCCCGAGGGGCCGATCCAGCGCGACAGCCGCGTCGTCCAGGCGCCGAAGCCGGCGCCGACGTCCGCCACGGTCATGCCCGGCTTGAGCGCGAGCGCCTCCACGAGCTGCGGGAGCTCGACCTCCGCGGACTTGATCTGGGCTTCGGTGAGCGCGGTCTGCTGCGCGGCCGCGTACGGCGCGAAGAGGACGGCGAGGACGAGCGTGAGAAGTGGGCGCTTCATAGGCGCCAATGCTATCCCATTTGTGATTTGTGATTTGTGATCTTTGATTTGTGATTTCAAATCACAAATCGCAAATCGCAAATCGCAAATGTTACGCCGTCGCCTGTGTCAGCTCGCGCGCCCACGAGAGCGCGCCCGTGTACGCCTCGGCGACGAGGTTGCCGGCGAGCCCCGCGGCCTTGAGCTCGTCGGCCGAGAGCTCCCACGCGCCGCGCTCGTAGGCGATCACCGCGTTCAGCACCGACCGCGCGGGGCTGCGGCGCATGCCGAGCACGGCGTCACGCGCCCCCGGCGAGAGCGGCAGATCCGCGATCGCGTCCTCGAGCGGCTTGCCGAGCATCGCGTCGAGCAGCGAGCAGAGCCCGATCAGGAAGAGCTCCGGCGCCTCCTCCGCCTCGAGCTGCTCGCCCAGGATCTCGCAGCACCGCGCCCGGACGAGCGCGACGGTCACGAGCTCGGAGGTGCCGCCGGTGTTGAGTCCCGCCATGCACCACACCGACGCCCAGCTCTTGATCGGCGCAAGCCCCATGAGGAGCAGCGCCTCGCGGATGGAATGGATCTCGCGGCGGACGCCGAACGCCGCCGAGTTGATGCAGCGCAGGACGCGGTAGCTGAGCGACACGTCGTGCTTGATCAGGTCCTCGACCTCGCTCAGCCCGAGCCCCGGACGATTCAGCGCCGCCAGCAGCTGCATGTAGGCGACGTGGCGCGAGCGCACGGCCGCGGCGCTGCACATCTTCGGCAGGCAGAAATAGTGCCCCTGGAAGAAGGAGTAGCCGGCGGCCTTGCTGGCCTCGAAGATCTCGGCGGTCTCGACGCTCTCCGCCACGAGCTTCACGCGGCTCGGCGCCAGGTACTTCAGCAGCTCGCGCTGCATCGGCGCCGGCGTGGTCAGCACGTCCACCTTCACGAACGTCGCATAGGGGAGCAGCGCCTCCGCGTCGCAGCCCGGCACGAAGTCGCACAGCGCCAGGGCGTACCCGTCCTCGGACAGGCGGCGGCAGGTTTCGACGACGAGCGCATCCACCGTCACGAGATCGTGCAGCTCGAAGACGACCGCCGCCGACGGCAGCAGCCGCGCGACCTCGCCGAGCAGCAGCGAGCGCGAGAGGTTGATGAACGCCGGGCGGCCGCCCGTGAGCGTGTCGAGGCCGACGTTCAGGACGGCGTCGCTCAGCACGCGCGCCGCGGCGAGATCCTTCGAGGGCACGCCCTCGAGCTCGTCGGCGTCCGCGCGGTACAGCAGCTCGTACCCGAACACCTGGCCGTCGGGCTCGAGAATGGGTTGTCTGGCGACATACAGCGTGTCGCGTGTATCGACATTGACCTTTGGCATCTCAGCCGCGGAATCGGCAGGCCGTCAGAAAACTTGAGCGGTTTCTAGACAACGAGGGGTTCCCGACGATACTTCTCTGAGGTCTACACCGAGTATTTCGTCAGGGGTACCGAGCCGCACGAGTACGGCGACTGGCACGACGGTTATCACTCGTTCTCACCGCCGGCCGCCGCCGATCCGCCGGCGGTGACGCCCGTGCCGCCCGCAGGCGAGGGTGGGTTCTGGCGGCGTTTCTTCGGGAGGGGCCGTGGCGCCGGACCGGCGCCCGCCGGCGCGACGCCCCCGCAATCCGGACCGGCGCCCGCCAACCACCCGCACGGTAAACTTGCGGGCACGTAGATGCCCTTTCATTCGATCGCCGGGCATCGCCGCCTGCGCTCGCTGCTCGCCCGCGCGATCGCGCGCGGCACGCTTCCGCCGGCGCTGCTGCTGGCCGGCCCGCGAGGCGTCGGCAAGCGTCGCACCGCGGCCGCGATTGCCGAAGCGCTGAACTGCCTGGACGCCCGCCGCTCGCCAGAGCTCGAGATCGACGCGTGCGGCGTGTGCGCCGCGTGCAAGCGCATCGCGCGCGGCGTTCACCCCGACGTCCTCGTCGTCGAGCCGGGCGACACCGGCTCCATCAAGATCGAGCAGGTTCGCGACGTCGTCGATCGCGCGGGATTCCGTCCGTTCGAGGGACGGCGGCGCGCGGTGCTCATTGACGAGGCGGATGCGATGGCGCCGGCGGCGCAGAGCGCCCTGCTCAAGACGCTCGAGGAGCCGCCGTCGGCGACCGTGTTCATGCTCGTCTCCGCCATGCCGGACGCGCTGCTGCCGACCGTCCGGTCGCGATGCCCGCGCCTGCGCTTCGCCCCGCTGTCGCCCGACGAGGTGGCGACGACGTTGATGCGCGAGCATGGGTATTCGGAAGCGGATGCGCGCGCGGCGGCCGCGGAGGCGGGCGGCAGCCTGGCCCTGGCGCTGGCGGCCCAGTCCGTCGATCTCGCGGACGCGCGCGCGGCGGCGCAGCGCCTGCTGGAGACGGCGGCGCGCGTCGCCGATCCGGCGCGCCGGGTCGAGCTGGCCAAGGAGCTGACCGGCAAGGGGGCGGCGGGTGCGGCCGAGCGCGAGCAGCTCGCCGTCTGCCTGCGCTCGCTGTCGTCGCTCCTGCGCGACATCGGGATCCTCGCCAGCCGCGGCGACACGCAGCTGCTCGCCAACGCGGATCTCGAGCCGGTGCTCGCGCGGCTCGGCTCGACGTTCACCGGTGCGCGCAGTGCGAGCGCGTTTGCCGCGGTCGACGCCGCGCTCGCGGCGCTCGAACGCAACGCCAGCCCGAAAGTGGTCGCCGACTGGCTGGTCCTGCAGCTGTGAAGCCGCGCGTCGCGATCACGGTCGGCGATCCGGCGGGGATCGGACCGGAAATCGCCCGCAAGGCCGCCGACGATCCCCGCGTCCGCGACGTGTGCGAGCCGGTGCTCTACGGGCCGCCCGCGGAGGCGCGCTTCACGCCCGGCGTGTTGTCCGCCGAGGCGGGCCGCGCCGCCTACGACGCCATCTGCGCGGCGACGCGTGACGCGCGGGCCGGACGCGTCGCCGCCATCGCGACCGCGCCGGTCAACAAGCTCGCGTTCGCCCACGCGGGGCTGCCGTGGAAGGGGCATACCGATCTGCTCGCGCACCTCACCGGAGCGCCGGCGGCCGCCATGATGTTCTGGTCGGAGCCGTTGAAGGTCGTGCTCGCCTCGGTCCACATCCCGCTGGCGGAGGTGCCGCGCTATCTCACGCGTGAGCGGCTCGACGGCATCATCGACATCGCCGCCCGCGAGCTGCCGGCGGTCGCCGGATCCGGGGGGGCGGTGCGGCTCGCGCTGGCCGCATTGAACCCGCACGCCGGCGAGGACGGTCTGCTCGGCGACGAGGAAGCGCGCGTGCTGGCGCCGGCCGTGGCCGCGGCGCGGGGCCGCGGCATCGCGCTCGAGGGTCCGTTCCCCGGCGACACGGTGTTCGTGCGCGCCACGCGCGGCGAGTTCGACGCGGTGATCGCCTGCTACCACGACCAGGGGCTGATTCCGGTGAAGCTGCTCGCGTTTGGCCGGGCGGTCAACGTCACGCTCGGCCTGCCGATCGTCCGCACCTCGGTCGATCACGGCACGGCCTTCGACATTGCGGGGCGCGGCGTGGCCGATGCGTCCAGCATGGTCGAGGCGACGCTGCTCGCCGCGAGGCTCGGATCGATCAGGCGCTGAGTGTCGCCGCGGATTCAGCGGTCTGGTTGTAAAGAGCACGTTGGTGGGCTGCCGCCGGCGTCGATGTGTTCGAGCAGCGCACGTGCGCGTCCCATCCCTGGACATCCAGTCCCGATCTGCGTCGATTCGCGCAGGCGCCCCTCGCCGTCCCAGCTGGCGATGGCAATCCGATCCGGCAGCAGCCGCCCCTGCAGTCCGTTGCGGACGACGGTGGCGACGATGCATTCGTAGTTCGACGGATGCGGTTCGGCGGCGCAGACACGTCAGCGGGAGGGATCTGCCGGAGCGTGCGTGCGCGTGTGAGAACCTGGCGCAACCAGCCGGGGAGCGCGGATGCAGCGGACACTGATGTCGAGCCTGTCGCCGTTGCGGTGATTGGCAGCTCGACGGCGGGCGCGGAACGGTCGGGTCAGGATTCGCGAAAGGCGTTCGTCAGCGGATAGCGGCGGTCGCGGCCGAAGCTCCGGCGCGTGATTTTCACGCCCGGCGGCGCCTGCCGCCGCTTGTACTCGGCGGCGTAGAGCAGCTTCTGCACGTGGGCCACCGTGTCGCGCGAAAATCCGCGCGACACGATCTTGTCCACGCTGAGTTCTTCTTCCACGAGGCCGTGGAGGATGGCATCGAGCACGTTGTACGGCGGCAGCGAGTCCTGATCGGTCTGGTTCGGCCGCAGCTCCGCGGTCGGGGCCTTCGTGATCGACGATTCAGGAATGACGCGGCCGCCCGGCCCGAGGGCGCCCTCGGGGAGATTGCGGTTGCGCCACCCGGCCAGCTCGTAGACCTCGCCCTTGTAGATGTCCTTCAGGACCGAGTAGCCGCCGCACATGTCGCCGTAGAGCGTGGCGTAGCCGACCGACATCTCCGACTTGTTGCCGGTGGTGACGAGCAGCTCGCCGTACTGGTTCGACAGCGCCATCAGCACGACGCCACGCGCGCGCGACTGGAGATTCTGCGCCGTGATGTCCCCGGGCGCGCCCGCGAACACGGGTTCGAGCGCCGCCTGCAGCGTCGCCACCGTCGCCTCGATGCCGACGGTCTCGACCCGCGTGCCCAGCGCCGCCGCCAGCGCCTCCGCGTCGTCCATGCTCGCCTGGCTCGTGTACTTCGACGGCAGCCTCACGCCGCGGACGCGATCGGGTCCGACGGCATCGACCGCCACGGCCGCGGTCAGCGCCGAATCGATGCCGCCCGACAGCCCGAGGACGATGCCGGGAAAGCGGTTCTTGCGCACATAGTCGCGCAGCCCGAGGACCATCGCGTGGTAGATCGACGACAGGCGGTGCTCGAGCGGCCAGCCGGCCCTGCTGTCGCAGTGCAGGACGCCGTCCCGGCACGACCAGCGCGTGAGCGTCTGGGCTTCACGCCAGAAGGGCAGCAGCTGCGCGAGCGAGCCGTCGCCGCTGATCACGAAGGAGCCGCCATCGAAGACCAGCTCGTCCTGGCCGCCGACCTGGTTCACGTAGACGATGGGGCGCTCGGTCTCGGCGAAGCGGCGGCGCATCAGCTCGAACCGCTGGTCGAACTTGTCCGCCTCGAACGGCGACCCGTTCGACACGAGCAGCATCTCCGCGCCGGCCCGCACCAGGTGGAGGGGCACGTCCGGGTACCAGACGTCCTCGCAGATCGGCAGCCCGAGCTTGGTGCCGCGGAAGGTCACCGGCTCCGGCATCGGGCCAGGCGTGAACACGCGCTTCTCGTCGAAGACGCCGTAGTTCGGCAGCTCGCGCTTGAAGCGCATCTCGGTGCGGCCGTCGGCGATGACGGCGACCGCGTTGTAGACGCGGTCGTGCTGACGCCACGGCAGCGTGGCCGCGAGCCCGGGTCCTCCGCCGGCGCTTTCGGCCTCGAGCTCGTCGAGCACGCGCGACGCGGCGTCGAGAAACGCGGGGCGCAGGACGAGATCCTCCGGCGGGTAACCCGAGAGCACGAGTTCGGGAAAGACCACGAGGTCGGCGCCGGCGCGGGCGGCCTCGTCGCGCGCGCGGCGGACGAGCGCGGCGTTGCCGGCGATGTCGCCGACGGTCGGATTGACCTGCGCGAGCGCGATCGAGAGCGCCACACCGAAAGAATACACCGCGAAAGTAGTACGATCCGCGCGTGCCGGAGAAGGACGCACGGGAGGCCGCGCGGCGCGTGATCGCGGAGAACCGCAAGGCGCGCCACGACTACCACGTGCTCGACACGTGGGAGGCGGGGCTCGTGCTGCTCGGCACCGAGGTGAAGGCGATCCGCGAGGGGAGCGTGAACCTGCGTGACAGCTACGCGCGCGTCGAGAACGGGGAAGTGTGGATGATGAACGTCCACATCAGCCCGTACAGCCACCGCGGGTACGCGGCGCACGCCGAGAAGCGGCAGCGCAAGCTGCTCCTCCACCAGCACGAGATCCGGAAGCTCGTGGGGCGCACGGCGGAAAAGGGTCTCACCCTCGTGCCCCTCGAGCTCTACTTCAAGCAGGGCCGCGTCAAGGTGCTCCTGGCGCTGGCCAAGGGCAAGCAGGCCCACGACAAGCGCGAGACGATCCGGCGGCGCGAGGTGGATCGCGAAACCCGCGCTGCTGTAAAGTCGAGGCAGCGGTGAACGCTCCAGTCCCAAGCGAGCGCAAGTTTGGCCTGAGTGTGGGCGGCGTCTGCCTCGTCATCGCCGCGGTGCTGGCGTGGCGTGGGTACTCTTCCGCGCCGGTGGCGCTGGGCGCGGTGGGCGCGCTGCTCGTCGTCTTCGGTGCGGTGTATCCCCCGGCGCTGCGCCTGCCGAACCGCATCTGGTGGCGCTTCGCGCAGGCGCTCGGGTGGTTCAATGCGCGCGTCATCCTCACCGTGTTCTTTGCGATCGTGCTGACGCCGGTCGGCCTCCTCATGCGGCTCGCGGGGCGCAATCCGCTGCGACCCTCGACCTCGGGCACGAACTGGACGCCGTATCCCGCGCGGCGCGCGGACACGCGGCACTACGAACATCTGTTTTGAGGGCATGTAGGAAGCCATGGCGAAGTCACAGGTGCTGCGCGAATTCTGGATGTTCCTGAAACAGGAAAAGAAATACTGGCTCGCGCCCATCGTGTTCGTGCTGGCGCTGTTCGGCCTGTTGCTCGTGTTCGCGCAGAGCAGCGCGGTGGCGCCGTTCATATACACACTGTTCTAGCCCGAGGTGATGGCGTCCACCGTCCTCGGGCTCTCGGCGTACTACCACGATGCCGCGGCGTGCCTGCTGCGCGACGGCCGCATCGTGGCCGCCGCGCAGGAAGAGCGCTTCACGCGCGTCAAGCACGACGAGCGGTTTCCGTCCCACGCGGTCGCCTACTGCCTGAAGGAAGCCGGCATTACGATCGGCGAGGTCGACGCCATCGGTTTCTACGAGAAGCCGCTCGTCAAGTTCGAACGGCTCCTCGAGACCTATCTCACTACGGCACCGCGCGGCCTTCGTCCGTATCTGATGGCCATGCCCATGTGGCTCGGCCGCAAGCTGTGGATGGCCGACGAGATTCAGCACGAGCTCGGCACCGACAAGCAGATCCTGTTCGGCGACCATCACGAGTCGCACGCCGCCTCGGCGTTCTACCCGTCGCCGTTCGAGGAAGCGGCCGTCGTCACCATTGATGGCGTCGGCGAGTGGACGACCTCGTCGATCGGCCACGGCCGCGGCGCCGGGCTGACGATGCTGCGCGAGATGCGGTTCCCGCACTCGGTCGGCTTGCTGTATTCGGCCTTCACTTACTTCACCGGCTTCAAGGTGAACGAAGGCGAGTACAAGGTGATGGGCCTCGCACCGTACGGCGAGCCGCGCTACGAGCAGGCCATCCGCGACCACGTCGTCGAGGTCCACGATGACGGCAGCATCCGGTTGAACCTCGACAACTTCGAGTTCGTGCACGGCCTGCGCATGACCGGCGAAGGCTTCGAGCGCCTCTTCGGCGGCCCCGCGCGCCGGCCGGACGCGCCGGTGACGCAGCGCGAGATGGATCTGGCGCGATCGGTCCAGGCGATCGTCGAGGACGTGATGCTGCGGATGGCGCGCACCGCCCAGCGGGAGACCGGTTCCCGGCGCTTGTGCCTGGCGGGCGGCGTGGCGTTGAACTGCGTGGGCAACGGCCGCCTGCTGCGCGAGGGTCCGTTCGAGGACATCTGGATCCAGCCGGCGGCTGGTGATGCGGGAGGCGCCCTCGGCGTCGCCTACGCGCTCTCGCATCGCTACCTCGGCCAGCCGCGGCGCAGCGCCGAAGCGCGGGGCGCGTGGGTGCCGCGGACGCAGACCTACGCGGACGAGATGCAGGGCGCCCTGCTCGGGCCGAAATACTCGGACGACGAGATCGGCGCGTGGCTGACGAGCCGGAACCTCGCGGCCGAGCGGCTGCGACCCGCGGAGCTTCCCGGCGTCGTGGCGCAGTTGCTGGCGGAGGGGAAGGTCGTCGGCCTCTTCCAGGGACGCATGGAGTTCGGACCGCGCGCGCTCGGGTGCCGCTCGATCATCGGCGATGCGCGCTCGCCGTCGATGCAGTCGGTGCTCAACCTGAAGATCAAGTTCCGCGAGTCGTTCCGCCCCTTCGCGCCGGCGGTATTGCGCGAGCGCGTGGCCGACTGGTTCGCGCTGGACTACGAGAGCCCGTACATGCTGCTGGTCGCCGACGTCGCGGCGTCCCGCCGCCTGCCGGTGCCGGCCGGGACCGAGGCGCTCTTCGGGATCGAGAAGCTGAAAGTCCCGCGATCGACGATTCCCGCGGTGACCCACGTCGACGACTCGGCGCGCATTCAGACGGTCCGCCGCGAGGACAACCCGCTCTACTACGACATCATCAAGGCGTTCGACGCGTTGACCGGCTGCCCCGTGATCGTGAACACGTCGTTCAACGTGAAGGACGAGCCGATCGTGTGCACACCCGAGGACGCGTATCGCTGCTTCATGAAGACGGAGATGGACGTCCTGGTCCTCGAGTCGTACGTGATGGTGAAGGGCGGTGTGCTCGCGTCGCCCGCTCTCGAGGCCGCGCTGACGGACGCTCGATGCTGACGCGACTGAAGGACGCGATCGACGTGCTGCGCCCGCGGACGGCGGCGCGCACGCGCGCGGCGGTTGACGCGGCGGGTGCGACCCTGAGCCAGGTGCAGGAGCGCCTCGGGCAAGTGCAGGAGCGTCTCGGGCAGCTGCAGACGACCCAGGGCGAGGTGCTGTCCCGGATCGACGCCTTGACGCGGACGGTTGACGAGATGCGCCTGGGGCTGGGCGAGCTGCGGGCGGTGGCGCGGCGCGATGCGGAGCTCGACGACAGCCTCGACGGCCTGGCGGCGCTCTGCGACGAGGCGCGCCTGACCGCGCACGTCCGATCGGCGATCGCGGCGGCGCCGCTGGTGCTGGAGCCGTTTCCGCACGCCGTGATCCGCGACTTCCTGCCGAAAGACTTCTACGCCGCGCTCATCCGCGGCCTCCCGCCGGTCGAGCTGTTCGGCAGCGCCGCCGACGCCAAGCCGCAGCTCACCGTGCCGTTCTCCGTGGGTCCGATCTTCTCCCGCCGCATCTGGAAATACTTCGTCACCGACGTCGTCCCGCGCATGATGCAGGAGGAGCTGGTCGCGAAGTTCCGCGCGCCGCTGGAAGAGTGGATTGCGGCGAACTGGCCCGCGCTCGCCGCGAACCCGCTCGGCCCCCCGGTCGAGCTGCAGACGGCGGAAGGACGCATCCTGCTGCGGCGGCGCGGCTATGTCATCCGTCCGCACCGCGATCCGAAGTGGGGGTTCCTCACCGTCATCATGTACCTGGCGCGCAAGGGCGACAACGCGGAATGGGGCACGCAGCTGTATTCGGTGGACGAGGACAGAACGGCTCGCGGCGCGGCGCCGCACTGGATCGATCCGGCGCAGTGCCACAGGATGGTGGACGTCCCGTTCCACCGGAACACCGCGCTCGCGCTTCTGAATTCGTGGGGCGCCCATGGTGCGAGCATTCCCCCGGACGCCGAGCCGCCGGACCTCGAGCGCTACATCTACCAGTTCCGCATCGGGCCGTCGGCGGAGTCGGTTCGCGCGCTGTGCGACATGCTCTCGGGTGAAGAACTGGCCGCGTGGGCCGGAAAACTGGGGACGTACTGACGCCGCCGATGAAGATTCTCTTCGTCGTCAAGCAGAAGAAGAACGTCGACACCTTCGCCGGCACCATCCGCACCCTGCTCGAACGCGGTCATCGCGTGACGCTCACCGTGCAGGAGGGGCAGGAGTGGCGCGACGACGGGATCGGGCGTGACGCCGCGTGTCCCGGTTTCGCCGCCGTGCGCGGCCCGGCGGCGCGGACCGATGCGTGGGCGCAGGCGGCGCTGCTGCTCCGCAGCCTGCGCGACTGCGCCCATTACCTGCAGCCGGAGCTGCGTGGGGCCGTCAAGCTGCAGACGCGCAGCGTGAAGAAGCTCAGCGAGGACCTGCAGTTGCCGGGCGACGATGCCGCGGTGGCGGAAGCGCTGCGCGCGATCCCGCCGGCGCAGGCACGGCGCCTGCGGGAGATTCTCGACCTGACGGAACGGGCGCTGCCGCCGGATCCGCTGTGGGTGTCGTTCATCGCCGAACAGGCGCCCGACCTCGTCCTCGTGTCGCCGCTGGTGCACTTCGGTTCCGCGCAGGCCGACGTGGTGGCCGCCGCGCGGGCGGCACAGGTGCCCGTGGGCATGCTGCTGTTCAGCTGGGACAACCTGAGCACGAAAGGGCACATCCACCGCGACCCGGACTGGATGTTCGTGTGGAACCAACGCCAGCGGCAAGAAGCCACCGCGCTGCACGGCTTTCCCTCCGATCGCGTCGTCGTGACGGGCGCGCCGCGCTTCGATGCGTTCTTCGAGAAGCAGCCGCAGCTGACGCGCGAGGCGTTCCACGAGCCGCTCGGGCTGGATCCGTCGACGCCGACGTTCCTCTACGTGTGCTCGTCGCCGTTCGTCTCAGGCGCGGAGCTCGGCTTCGTCCGCAAGTGGATCGACGCGGTGCGCCACGCCGCCTGCGAGTCGCTGCGGGGCGCGAACCTTATCGTCCGGCCCCATCCCGACATCGATCTGCTGCCGCGCGATGAGCCGATGACGGAGCTGCGCTGGCCCGGGCTGCCCGGCTTGCGCGGGTTGGTGTGGAGACCGTTCGGCGATGCGCGCGCCATCGTGCTGCGCACCTCCGACCATGCGATGCAGGGGCTGTACGAGTGCCTCGTGCACAGTGCGGCCGTCGTCGGGTTGAACACGAGCGCGGAGCTGGAGTCGGCGATCGCGGGCGTGCCGGTCTTCACCGTGCTCGCCGACGCCAGCGACGCGGACGGCCAGAGCGGAACGGTGCATTTCCACTATCTCGTCGAGGCGAACGGCGGGTTCGTCAAGACGGCGCGAACGCTGGCCGAGCATGTGGACATGCTGGAAACCGAGTTGAAGACGCCGACGGATCGCCGCGTGCTCCGTTCGTTCGTCAGCGACTTTCTCCGTCCCCTCGGAATCGATCGGCCGGTGGCGCCGTTGCTGGCGGACGCGATCGAGCGCGCGTTTCCGTCCGGGTCCGAGGCCGTGCGGAGCGGGCAGCCGCATGCCGCGCCCGCCGGGACCACGCTCGAACCGGAGCCTGACGGCGACATTCCGCTTCCGCTCGGGGGCAAGCTGGCGGGTCTCAGACTCCGCGTGCCCCGCGTCGAGCACGAACCGGCGCGCGACCGCTTCAAGCCGGATCCGACGACCGTTGAATGGCTTCGAGAGCACGTCGGCATCGGCGAGGTCGTCTACGACGTCGGCGCCGGCATCGGCGCCTACACCGTGATCGCGGCGACGCAGCGCGGCTCGATCGTCGTCGCGTTCGAGCCCGGGTATGCGGCGTTCAGGCTGTTGTGCGACAACCTGCGCCTCAACGGGTGCGCGGGGTCGGTGATTCCGATGCCGCTGGCGGTGACCGGCGAGGACGGGATGGCGGAGTTGAAGTATGCGCCCGGCCGTCCGGGAGAGGAGCGGCACGTCGTGCATGCGGGGTCCTGGCGCACCAGGCGTGCCGGCGCCGACGAACGTGCGTTCGTGCAGCCGGTCTGCGCCATCACGCTCGACGCGGCGCTCGCGCGGTACGCGCTGCCCGTTCCGGGCCATCTTCGCATCGGCGAGCACACGTCAGTGCCCGCAGTGCTTGCGGGCGCCGCGGCGCTCCTGCGCAGCGGCGCTCTGAAGACGATATTCGTGACGGTTCCGGAGGACGGCGAGGCCGCGCTGACCACGACGCTTGCCGCGACCGACTGGACCGTGAGTCTGCACAAGCCCATCTCCCGCGGGCGCGTACACATGGTGGGAGTGCGGTGATGGCGGTCCTGCGGCGTCTGTCCGCGCTCGCCCGCATGCCCCTGCAGCTCGCCAGGTTCCTCTCGGCGGCGCCGGCGCTGGTGGAGGACGCCCGGCGATCGGCGAAGGTGGCGGGACGCCTGGAACGGCGCGTCGAGAAGCTGCAGCAGGAGCTTCGCGCCGCGCGCGACGAGGGGCGCGCGCTCCGCAAGGAGCTGCGCGATCGGTTGTTGCAGTACAACCTGCTGCTCGGTCGCCTGTCGCGCGCGCGGCCGGAGGATGCGGGGCCTGACCGGGCGCTGTCGTGGCGTGAGCTGCCGCTTCACCTGGACGAGCGCCGGGAGATGGAATGGGAAGGCGTCGGCGGCGGCGAGGCGCCGCCGGATCCCGAGGGGCGCGAATGGCTCTCGCTCGACCGGTGCCCCATGTGCGGCCACGAGGCGCGCACGATCGTCAACCCCTTCAACAAGTTCGTGCTGATGGACAAGGCGCCCGACAACACGTCGGCGCGCTACGACTTTGCCGTCTGCCATGCCTGCGGCATCTCCTACGCGTCGCGGCGGCCCGTCGGTTCGCGCTACCGGTTCATGCTGCGCCACTTCGGCGAGGTGACCGGGAAGGCCGGCGGCGACGCGGAGATCAAGAACCCGCTGCTGAACCCGTATGCGCTGTCAGACGCCGATCGCGACCGGCTGAAGCAGCTCGCGTCGCGAGGCGTGTGGGTGTCCGAGCACCTCGGACTCCGCAAGACGGAGTATCTCGAAGGGCTGTTGAAGGACCGCTTCGACAACAGCGTCCACCTCGATCTGCTGTCGTCGCTCGTGGCGCCGCAGTGGCGGACGAAAGCGCGGGTGCTCGAAATCCGGCCGCGCGCCGGCACGATCAGCGAAGGGTTGCGGCGGCTGTTCGGCGCCGACGTCCACGCGATGGCGATCTGGGAGAGTCAGCAGCTGCTGCTGCAAGAGGTCTACGGGATCGAGAGCCGCGGCCTGATCGACTTCGATCAGTTCGACATCCCGTACGAGGGCACCTTCGACCTCATCGTCGCGCAGCACATGGTCATGCACAGCGTGCGGCCCGATCGCTTCTTCGCCGCCGTGCTGCAGCACCTGGCGCCGGACGGCCATCTCTACCTGTACAACGAGCCGGACGATGCCGAGTTCCTGCAGGGCGGGCAGTCGATGCTGGCGCACCTGAATCCGCTGCACCTGCAGACGTTCGATCAGCGATCGCTCGCGCGCGCGCTCGGCGCCCGTGGCCTCGACGTGGTGTTCATCAAGAGGCGGAACTTCAATCACATGTGCCTGGCCCGCCGCGGCAGCGGCGGGTGGACGCCGATGACCGCCGAGGAGCGTGACGCGCGGATCCGGGCGTACGAGACCGCGCGCGATCGGGCGGTGCTGGCGCTGCCGCCGGAATTCCGCGGCCGGTTCGCGGCGCAATGGCCGGAGGTCGTGGCGCGCGGCGTGGCCGAGGGCGTCGCCGACTTCGATGCCGACGGCCGGCTGAAGCTGGTCCGCCAGCGGTGAGGATGCTCTTCGCCGCGCTGCACAACGGCGACTACCGGAATCTCGATTCGGTCGTGGACGCGCTGGCGCGGCGCGGCCATGACCTCTACCTCGGCGCGGAGCGCCCCGACACCGGCTTCGGCGGGCAGCCGATCGTCGCGTCGCTGACGGCCACCCATCCGAACGTCACCTGCGGCCCGGTCCCGCCGCGGGAGCCCGAATCGCTGTTCCTCGCGTCGAAGGTCCGGCTTGGCGGCGATTACCTGCGCTACCTCCATCCGCGCTACCCGCGCACCTCGGGGCTGCTGCCGATGGCGCGCGAGCGGACGCCGGCCGGGATCGTCCGTGTCTGCGGCCTGCGCGCGTGTGACAACGAGCCGGTGCGGCGGGTGATGCGGGGCGCGCTCGACGCGATCGACCGCGCGGTGCCCCCGAGTCCCGCCATCGAGGCCTTTCTCGACGAGCGCCGGCCCGATCTCGTGGTCGTGACGCCGCTCATCGGCCTCGCGGCCACGTCGCAGCCCGACCTGCTGCGTGCGGCGCTCGCCCGCCGCATCCCGACGGCGGTCGTCGTCTGGAGCTGGGACAACCTGTCGAGCAAGGCGATCATCCGCGACGTCCCGGATGCGCTGCTCGTCTGGAACGAGACGCAGCGGTGGGAAGCGACCGTGTTGCACGCCGTTCCCGCCGGGCGCGTCGTCGTCACGGGCGCGCAGAACCTCGACCGCTGGTTCAACCGCGCCCCCTCGCGAACACGGGCCGAGTTCGTCCGTGACGCCGGCCTGTCCGACGAGCGCCCCTACGTGATGTGGGTCTGTTCGGCGCTGCTGCCGAGCAGCCCGCCGGAACCGAAGGTCGTCCTTCGTTGGGTGGAGGCGCTTCGGCAGTCGCCCGATCCCGCCCTGCGGAACGTGCCGATCCTGATCCGGCCGCATCCGGCGCGCACGCACGAATGGGACGGCGTGGACTGGCGTCGCGCCGGCAACATCACGATGTTCGGTACCGTGCCGGTCGACGAGCCGTCGCGGAGCGATTTCTTCGATTCGATGTACTACGCCGGCGCCGTCGTCGGCATCACGACCACGGCGTTTCTCGACGCCGCCGTCGTCGGACGCCCCGTCATGGCGTTCCACGACCCGGACCTCGGCTTCGAGCACGAGGACTCGCTCCACTTCCAGTACCTGCTGAAGGCGGACGGCGGCCTGCTGACGATGGCCGGCTCGCTCGAGGAACACGCGCGACAACTCGCGGCGATGCTGGCCGGGCCGCCGCCCGGCGTCATGGAGCGTCAGGCGCACTTCGTCCGGAAGTTCGTGCGGCCGCGCGGGATGGACGTGCCGGCGACGGCTGCGGTCGTCGAGGCGCTGGAAGGGCTCGAGAGCGCGGGGTCGGTGCAGCGCGGCGCGTCGGCGTCGGGCCGTTTCGGGCTGCGCCTGCTCGCCGCGATGGAGAGGCATCCGCGGTGGCGGAGGCTCGTGCTCGACGAGCGTGAGGCCGAGACGGCGACACGCGTGCAGGAGAAGGCCGACCGCCGCGCCGAGGCGCTCGCCCGGAAGGCGCGTCAGCGCGAGGAGAAGGCGCGGCGCCGCGAGGAGAAGCTCGCGAAACGCCGTTAAGGCGTTTTGCCAGACAGGGAGCGGAGATCCAGGAAAGCGGGCAAGTCGAGCAGGCTTCCGATCTGATTGCGGCCCGGATCGACGGTCCATCCGTTGAACCCGTTCGCGATGCCGACGAAGCGGCAGCCGGCACGCGCTGCCGCCCGCCGATCGGTCTTGCCGTCGCCCACCAGCACGACCTCCCGCACGGACACGCGGGCGGGCGCCGCCCGCCGCACCACGTCGGCCTTCGCGTGAGGCCAGCCGTACGCGCCGCGCAGCAGCGGGCGCACCCCGAGGCGTGTCAGCAGCGCGAGCAGCTCACGATGCGGCGTGGTCGACGCGACGTAGAGCGGCCAGCGGCGTGACAACCCGACGAGCAGCGGACGCGCCCCGTCGATCAGGCCGCGGCGGGCGATCGCCGTGGAGACGATGACGGAATAGCGGCGGGCGTGGCGGGCGACCGCGCGCTGCAGCGCCCGGCCGCGCAGGCCGTGCGCGGACAGGATACGGGACAGGAGCGCGCGGCGCGGCAGCTCGCGCCCGCGTGCCAGCGCCCGGCGAAGCGCCGGGTGATGCTCCGGCTCGAGCGCCTCGAAGAACGCGTCAACCTTGATGCGGTTGGAATCCACCAGCACGCCGTCGAAGTCCAGGACGATCGCCTGGACCCGCCAGCGCCTCACGCCTGGTCCGGCGATGCGGCGCCCTCGTCCCAGTCGTCGAACTGATGGCGGCCCCAGTTGTCGAGGCGCGTCTTGCGGCTCTCCAGGGGCATCGCGGCGATGACGGGGTCGTTGTAGAACGAGTCTTCGCGCTCGGCATGGGTGGAGATTTCCTCGAAGATGGCGCCGGTCGCCGTCTCGAACCCGTGCACGATGCCGCGGGGCACCCACAGCGAATCGCCCGGGTGGAGCGTCCGCCGTGTGCCCTCGATTTCCACGTCGAGCACGCCGTGCAGGACGTGGAACGTCTCGTCCTTGCGCTTGTGGTAGTGCAGCGGGTTGCGCTGACCCGGCAACTGCACGATCACCTTCTTCGCGTACTCGCGGTTGAAGCATTCGATGATGGTGCAGCCGATGCGTCCGAACTCGCCGAGCCCGTGATGGTGCGACAGCTCGATCGACGCCACGTCGTAGCCGACGGGAATGCGCGCCTGGTTGAGCAGCCCCTTCACGGCGTGGATCGTGTTGTAGATGATCTCCCGCTGCGTCGGCGCGACGGGGCGAATGGCCGCGCGGAGCGGGGCGCCGCTGTCGTAATCCGCGTCGGCCACGAGCCCGGCGCGCCACAGGCTCGTGTCCAGCTGCCCCTCGCTCGCGGGCATGGCGAAGAACACGTCTTCGCGCGTGAGCGTCGCGCCACGCCGCAGGGGGCGCTTGGCGAAGACGCCGCGCTCGAGCGCGCGCAGCTCTGACTCTTCCTGTTCGGTCACGACCCGCGCGCCCCCGCCACACAGCGCGACCGCGTCGCGATAGGCGTGCAGCCAGCAGCGCAGCTGTTCCGGGGTTGCCGAGTAGCTGTTGAGCGGCGCGCTGTCGGTCGGGATGCCCACGTGCTTCTCGAACAGGCACGCACCCTTCGCGTAGGCGACGCGGATCGTCGTGTAGTCGTCCGGGCGCTCGTGCGTCGAGAAGCCCACCGGGATTCCCGGGTACCGCTCGCGGAGGACTTCGATGTGATCGAGGCACTGCCGGTCGGGAGGCGTGGGGTAGAGCGAGACGCAGTGCATCAGGGCCAGGTGAACGCCGCGATGCTGCAGAAAGCTCACGGTCTTGTCCGTGTCGGCGACCGACAGCCCGCCGGTCGAGCAGACGACCGGCTTGCCCGTGGCCGCCACCGCCTCGAGCAGCGGCCAGTCGTGCGCCGAGCAGCTGGCGATCTTCAGGACGTCGATCCCGAGGGCAATCGCGGTCTCGACCGAGGGCTCGTCGAACGGGGTCGCGATCGCGGTCAGGCCGCGCTGCTTGACGGCGCCGACGATCTCGGCGAACGCGCCCGTCGGCAGGCGCGTCTCCAGGAAGCGGCGAATGTGCTTGTTGCTGCTCGCCGACCGGTGCGCCGGGTGAATGAAGGAGTCGAGCTCGCGAAACTGCAGCTTGACAGCGGCGCGGACGCCGGCCTCTCGCGCCACGTCGGCAACGGCGTCGACGATGCGGATTCCGTGCGCGGCGGACCCCTGGTGGTTGTTCGCCATCTCACAGACGAAGAGGCCGCCGAACTCGAACCGATCGGACCCTGAGGTCATTGCCGCTCCCGCAACACCAGCTCCGCCAGGCGCACGTCGCGCGCGCTGTCGATGTCGATGAGCTCTTCGCCTGTCATGTCGTACGGCACGATGCGGCTGCCACTCATGGAGCCGGCGTCCATGATCGTGCGGTACCGGATGATATCGATACAGGCATTCTGCCAGTACACCGGCGGCAGCGCCTGCCGCGGGCTGCTCCACGGCTCGCGGGGCGTCTCGAGCGGCAGGAGCGGCGACAGCAGGCCGCCCTCGATCCGCCACATTTTGAAGGGGTTTTCCGACGGTTCGGCGACGGAGCGGACCGAGTCGGCCTCGGGGTGGCGGCACAGGATCGAGACCGCCTCGTCGATGTGCCGCGCCGTGCGCAGCGGCGACGTCGGGCGCAGGTGCGCGATCAGCCCGGGCCGGTAGCGCTCGTGCTCGTCGAGCCACGTCAACGCGTGCACGAACACCGGCAGGTCGGGCGTGAGATCCCCGGCCAGGTCGGCAGGCCGCATGAACGGCACCTCGGCGCCGAACTCGCGCGCCACGGCCGCAATCTCCTCGTCGTCGGTGGTGACGATCAAGCGCTCGATCGAGCGGGCCTGCTTCGCGTGCAGGATCGTATGCGCGATGAGCGGCAGGCCGTTCAGCGGCGTCAGGTTCTTTCTCGGAATGCCCTTCGATCCGCCGCGCGCGAGAATCAGTCCGAGCGCCGTGCCGCCCGCCATGCCCCGACAGTGTAGATCGGCTGCCAGGATGCGATACCGGCCCTGCGCGGCAGCCGGTGGCGCGTTGGTGATCGTCGTCGGCACCCGCCTGTTGGCTCGGGCGGGAAGACCGGATCGACCAAAACGGGTAAACTGGCCGCACCCGATATCAGCACATGATCCGCGGTGTCGTTCGCAACCTGCTCGGCCGTGTCGGCCTCAGCCTGACTCGTTCGCTCGCCGAGCAGCTTGCGGCGCACCGCAGGCTGCTCGTGACGCGCACAAGGGAAATGGAGCAGCGACTGCAGCGGACCTGCCGAGACGCGATCGCGAGCGCGGAGCGGCAGGCGGCGAAACAGCGGCAGACGACGGAGGAGCTCGCGCGTCAGGTCACGCGTCTTCGAGCCGAGCTCCGCCTGCTCGCGGCACGGAGCCGCCCTGTGTCGGATGCTCCTCCGACCGGCGGGCCCCGCATCCCGATCACCGCGGAACCCCCCGGCGAGGACCGCGATCGCACCACCGGTGCGTCCGAGATTCCACGCGACACCACGCTCACGTCCGACGAGTGTCCGGTGTGCGGCAGCCCCGCGTCGACGATGGTGTGCGAGTACAACAAGCTGCTGCTGTTGCGTGCGGGCGTCGATGAAGAATCACGGGTCTACCTGTACGCCTTGTGCCACGACTGCGGCGTCGTCTCTGCGCGGAAGCGGCCGAGCGGCGCGCGATACGCATACCTGTTGCAGCGCTTCGAGGTCACGCTCGGCCGAGCGGAAGACGGTGGGTCTCGCTCGGGTAACATCGCGCTCCGGTCTGGCGGATTGTCCGAGCGCGAGCGCGCGATGCTGCGCGACCGACTCGCGCGAGGCGTTTTCGTGTCCGAGCACCTCGGTGTCCCCAGGCGGCAGTACGTGCCGGCGCTGCTGCAGGATGTGATGGCTGCGAGCGTCCACGTCGAACTGCTCG
>VFYY01000062.1 GCA_016871375.1 Acidimicrobiia bacterium | reverse complement strand
CAGTCACGGGGGAGGCGCCTGCGGCGCGGGGCGGGGATGCCCCCCGCCGGCGTCCGACGGCCCGGTGAAGTCCGGGCCGTACGGCGCCACCTTCTTCACGTCCTTCAACGCCGAGAAGCTGGCGTGCGGTGTGAGCCGCATGTTCTGGATGTTCGGCCGCGCGATCACCCGCGCGTGGTCGATGGAGATGTCCGCCGTCCCGTTCTGCAGCTCCCGGACACGCGTCGCTTCGTCGCGGATGATGCGCAGGGTGATGCCGGCATTCTGCGGCAGCCCGTCCCAGTAGCCCTCGAAGGCCGTCAGCTCCACCTGCTCGTCCACGCGATAGCGCGCGAAGCGGTAGGGACCGGTGCCGATGGGAAACGTGCGCAGCGCGTCGCCGGCGCCCGCCGGCACGACCGGCACGGCGAGCTGTCCGAGGAACGTGCCGGACGGCTCCTTCAGCGTGAATGCCACCGTGTAGGCGTCGCGCGCGGCGATGATGGTGGGATAGAGCGAGCTGCCGAACGTATAGACGACGTCCTTCGCGGTCAGCGTGCGGCCGTCATGGAACTGGACGCCGTGGCGCAGGCGCACGACGTAGGTGAGCGGATCGGGATGCTCGATCGTGTCGGCAAGCGCCGGGAGCTCGTCGAAGACGAGCTGGTGGACGCGTCGGGAATGCTCGTCGGTCGCAGCTCGCGGGTCGAAACCGGTCGGGGCGGCGCGAATCAGGACACGCACGATGTCGTCCTCCGGCGGCCGCGACACACACCCGGACAGGACAACGGTCAACAGCCAACTCCCAGCTCCCACGGCAATCCATCCCGACATCACCCGCTCAGCTTTTTCAGTTCCGCGAGCAGCTCCAGCGCCCGGCGTGGCGTCGTGTCATCCACGTCAATCGCCTTCAGCCGTCGGATGAGCTCGTCATCACCACGGGGCTGGGGGTTGTCGAGCGCAAACAGGCCCAGTTGCTGCGTGTCCAGGACGCTGCGATCCCCGGACAGGGTAGGCCGGCCGCCGCGCGACAGCTCGTCGCGCTCGAGCCCGCTCAGGATCTCCCTGGCGCGGGCGACGACGGAGCCGGGGAGTCCCGCGAGCCTGGCGACCTGGATTCCGTAGCTCCGATCGGAACGTCCGGAGACGATCTTCCGCAGGAAGATGATGTCGTCCTTCCACTCGCGCGCGGCCACGTGTGCATTGACGACGCCGGGCAGCGCATCGGCGAGATCGGTGAGCTCGTGGTAGTGGGTCGCGAAGAGCGTCTTCGGCCGCGCGGCCGGGTTGGTGGCCAGGTACTCGGCCACGGCCCACGCGATACTCAGGCCGTCGAACGTGGACGTGCCGCGGCCGATCTCGTCGAGCACCACCAGGCTTCGCGACGTGGCCGTGTGGAGGATGTTCGCGGTCTCCTGCATCTCGACCATGAACGTGGACTGCCCGCGCGCGATGTTGTCGGACGCGCCCACGCGCGCGAAGATGCGGTCCACGATCGGCACCTTGGCGTCGCGCGCCGGGACGAACGAGCCGATCTGCGCCAGCAGCGGGATGAGCGCGGTCTGCCGCAGGTAGGTGGACTTGCCGCCCATGTTCGGCCCCGTGAGGATCACGAGCTGGCGCGTGGTGCCGTTGAGGTCGATGTCGTTCGGCACGAACGCGTCGGGCGAGAAGCGCTCGACGACGGGATGACGCGCGTCGGCCGCCACGAGATCGTCGCCGTCGTGGACGTGCGGCTTCGTGTAATTGGAGACGGCGGCGGTCTCGGCGAGCGAGGCGAGGACGTCGAGCGTCGCCAGCGCGCGCGCCGTGTCCTGGATCCGCGGCGCCTCCGCGGCGACCTGCCCGCGCAGCGTCTCGAAGATCTCCAGCTCGCGCTCGAGGATGCGCTCGTCCGCGCCAAGCACCTTCTCCTCGTATTCCTTCAGCGCGGGCGTCGTGAAGCGCTCGCCGCCGGCGATGGTCTGCTTGCGCTGGTAATCGGGCGGCACCGCGTGCAGGTTCGCCTTCGAGATCTCGATGTAGTAGCCGAACACGCGGTTGAAGCGGACCTTGAGCGAGGAGATGCCGGTGCGCGCGCGTTCGCGCTCCTCCATGTCCGCGATCGTCTGCTTGCCGCCGCGGCTGATCGACTTCAGGTCGTCGAGCTCGGGGTCGATGCCGTCGCGCGTGAAGCCGCCGTCGCGCGCAAAGGCGGGCGGCTCGTCCACGAGCGTCCGCGCGATGAGATCGCGGACGTCGGCGAGCTCGTCGAGCCCGGCGAGCAGGCTGCGCAGCAGGGGGGCCTGCGCCTCCTGCAGGACCAGCGTCACGCGCGGCACCGCGGTCAGCGACTGCCGCAGCGACACGAGATCCCGCGGCCCCGCCGTTCCGAGCGCCGCCCGCGCGACCAGCCGCTCCAGGTCGTGCACCGCCTTCATCGTCTCGCGGAACTTGCCGCGGTCGGTGGCGCGGAAGGCGAGCTCCTCGACCGCGTCCAGCCGATCGCGGATGCGCTCGAGCGCGCAGAGGGGGCGCAGCAGCCACGCGCGCAGCAGGCGGCCGCCCATCGACGTGACCGTACGATCGATTTCGTGGAGCAGCGACCCCTGCGGCGTCCCCTCACCGCCGGTGACGACCTCGAGGTGCTTCAGCGTGATCGGGTCGATGATGAGGCAGTCGCTCGACGTCTTGAGCGTGACGCTGCGCACGTGGGCGAGGTCGGCCTTCTGCGTGTCGCGGAGATACGCCACCAGGCCGCCGGCCGCCTGCACGGCGGCCGTGCGGCCCTCGAGGCCGAAGCCCTCGAGGCCGTGGGTGCGCAGCTGGTCGAGCAACGTGCGCCGCGCCGCCGCGGGCTCGAACGCCCAGCCCGGCGCATGGGTGACCGGGATGCTTCCGTACGAAGCGTCTGTGGCTTCTGGCACGACGATTTCGCGCGGCCGGATGACCGCGATGTCATCCGTCAGCGCCTGCAGGCCGTCGGCGCCGCGATACTCCGCGGTGGTGAACTCGCCCGTGGAGACGTCAATCAAGGCGGCGCCCACCGGATCGGAGCCGACGATCGACATCAGAAATGCCGGCTCGCGCGCCTCGAGATAGTTCGCGTCCGTCAGCGTGCCGGGCGACACGACGCGGACGACCTCCCGCTTGACGACGCCCTTCGCCTTCTTCGGATCCTCGACCTGCTCGCAGATGGCGACGCGGTGCCCCTTCTTCACCAGCTTCGCCAGGTAGCCGTCGACGGCGTGATAGGGCACGCCGCACATCGGGATGCCGCCGCCGCTGGCGTCCTTGGACCGCGACGTCAGCGTCAGGTCGAGCGCGCGCGCCGCCACCAGCGCGTCCTCGTAGAACATCTCGTAGAAGTCGCCCATGCGGAAGAACACGATCGCGTCGCGGTGCTGACGCTTGGCGTCGAGATACTGCCGCATGGCCGGCGTGACGTTCGTCTGGGTGGCCAACTTCGTGGGTATTATCTGTCAGGCGGATGCTCGTCCTGGCCCTTGACACGACGACGCGCGCGGGAAGCTGTGCGCTGGCGCGCGACGGCCGCGTGCTGCGCGAGAACGTGAGCGACGCCGAGCGCGGGCATGCGGAGCGGCTGCCGGGCGATCTGGCCGCGCTGCTCGAGCGCGAGGGCGTGCCGCTCGGCGACGTGGACGTGTTCGCCGTCGCCACGGGCCCCGGGTCGTTCACCGGCCTGCGCATCGGCATTGCGACGATGCAGGGGCTGGCGGTGGCGATGGGGAAGCCGCTCGTCGGCGTGTCGGCGCTCGACGCCCTGGCAGACCTCGGCGTGCGTAGGCCGGGTGCCGCGGAGCAGGGTATCGATGTGACGCGGACCCGGCGCGTCGCCACGTGGGTGGACGCGTGGCGCGGGGAAGTCTACGCCGCGCTGTACGAGCACGGGCGCGAGGTGGACGCGCCCACGGTGTCGCGCCCCGAGACCTTGCTCGAGCAGATGCGCGAAGACGTCCTCTTCATCGGCGACGGCGCCGCGACGTTCCGCGATCTGATCGTGCACACGATCGGTGAGCGCGCGCAATTCGCGGAGGCGATCGCGCCGCCGCTGGCGGGCACCATCGCGCGGCTGGCGACCGACGCCGCCCGCGCGGGCGAGACACCCCCGCCGCACGCGATTCGACCGCTCTACGTACGCCGACCGGATCCGGTCCTGGCCCGGGAGCGTCGATGACCTGC
This sequence comes from Acidimicrobiia bacterium, assembly GCA_016871375.1. Taxonomy (GTDB): domain Bacteria; phylum Acidobacteriota; class Vicinamibacteria; order Vicinamibacterales; family UBA2999; genus VFYY01. The sequence continues at coordinate 17,725 of VFYY01000062.1, read as the reverse complement.
TCGTTCGATCGCCTCGCGGGCGACGCGGATCTGGAAGGCGTCCTCGAGGTCGAGCACGAGTCGTTCACCAACCCCTGGACGCGCGACATGTACGCGTGGGAGCTGCAGAACAAGAACGTCTGCCACATCTACGTCGTGCGGACGCCCGACTGCCGGGTCGCCGGCTTCTGCTCCTTCTGGCTGGTCTTCGACGAGATCCACATCAACAACGTCGCCGTGCGGCCGCAGTTCCGTCAGCGGGGCATCGGCACCGCGCTGCTGGGCCACGTGTTGACGGAGGCGAGGACGCTGGGCGCGCGCCGCGCCACGCTCGAGGTGCGCGCATCCAACGAGGGCGCGCGGCGGCTCTACGAGCGGCTGGGCTTCTACGTGGCGGGGACACGCCGCAATTACTACTCGAACCCCGTGGAGGACGCGCTCATCCTTTGGCGCGACGCTGAGGCGCTTGAACCGCCCGGCGCGGTGTGCTAATTTGCGCCTGGTTGACAACCAGTCGTTACCCTCTTTGAGACAAGGAGGCGCGCTATGAATGCTGCGGAAGCACAGGAAGTAAAGAACCTGTTGCTGCAAGGAAACGAAAGCTACCGACAGCTCGTCGAACAGCACTCCCTACTCGATCGCCGCCTCCACGAACTCACCGACAAGCACTACCTCTCAAGCCACGAACAGTACGAAGAAACCACGCTCAAGAAGCAGAAGCTGGCGCTGAAGGACCGCATGGAACAGATCGCGCGCGAATTCGCCCACCGGCAGTCGCACTCCTGAGCGTCTTCGACAGAAAATCAAAACCGGGTTCGTTGTGGACAATGAACCCGGTTTTCGTCTTTTGATGCGCATCGATCCTGCCGGCTGGCCGTTCGTGATCGGCGCCGTCGTCGTGGCGGCGACAGGCGCCTTCGCCGTGCACGCGGCGCTGGGCATCCCCTTCCTCGTCCTGGCGGTCCTCTTTCTCTTCTTCTTCCGCGATCCTGAGCGGCCGATCACCCAGGCCGACCGGGCCGTGCTGTCGCCGGCCGACGGCCGCGTCACGGTGGCCGGAGCGCCGATCGGCCGCGAGTTCCCGGCGGGCACCTGGCAGCAGATCAGCATTTTTCTCTCGCCGATGGACGTCCACGTGAACCGCATGCCGGTGGGCGGCCGGGTGACGAAGGTGAGGTATCATCCCGGCCGTTTCCTGCCGGCCTTCAAGCCGGAGGCAGGGGACCTGAACGAGTACACCGAGGTCTGGATCGACCACGGCGGCCAGACCATCGTCGTCCGGCAGATTGTCGGGATCCTCGCGCGCCGCATCGTGTGCCGGGTCAGGGAAGGCGCGGAGATCAAGGCCGGCGATCGCTACGGCGTGATGAAGTTCGGGTCGCGGATGGACGTCTTCGTGCCCACCACGGCCAGCCTTCGCGTGAAGGTGAACGACCGGGTGGTGGGCGGCGTGACCGTGATGGCGCTGCTGAGCTGACTTGGGCTGAACTGATATGGACGGAGAGTATCTCGAGCGCTCGCGTCTGCGGCTGTTCACGCCGCGCCGCCGGAAAGGCGACGCGGAGCGGCGCCGCTTCCGCCGCGGCGTCTACCTGCTGCCGAGCATGCTCACGATGGCGAACATGTTCTGCGGCTACGCCTGCATCGTCTACTCGATGCGCGGCGAGTTCGCCACGGCGGCGCCGTTCATCGGGCTGGCGATCGTGCTCGACATGCTCGACGGCCGCATCGCGCGGCTCACGGGCACGACGAGCGCGTTCGGACTCGAGTTCGACTCGCTGGCCGACGTGATCTCGTTCGGCGTCGCGCCCGCGATCATGGCGTTTTCGTGGGGCCTGCAGCCGCTCGGCCGTCTCGGATGGGCGGTGGGATTCCTCTTCGTCGCCGCCGCCGCCGTCCGGCTCGCGCGCTTCAACATCCAGTCGGGCTCCGTGGACAAGCGCTATTTCGTCGGCATGCCGAGCCCGGCGGCGGCCGGTATCCCGGCAGCCACCGTCTATGCCTGGCCGTGGGGCGTGCAGACCTACCCCGAAGCGCTGCTCGTGCTGGCGATGGTGATCGTCCCGGCGCTGCTGATGGTGAGCACGATCCGGTTCCGCAGCTTCAAGAGCTTCGACCTGCAGGCGCGGCGCAGCTCCCCGGTCCTCATCCTGGTGGCCGTCGGGCTGGCGCTGCTGGCCGCGCAGGGCGAGATCGTGCTGCTCGTGCTCGCGTACGGCTACCTGTCGTCGGCCTTCATCGGGATGGCGTGGCACCGCCTTCAGAAGCGGCAGCCGGAGGCTGCAGAGGAAGCGTCAACTCCACCGTCGTCCCACGATCGCGCGCGCTCGTCACAGCAATAGTTCCGCCGCTCAACTCGATGTTCCGCTTCGCGATGGGCAGGCCGAGGCCCGTGCCCGTCGACTTGGTGGAGAAGTAGGGCTCGAACGCGCGCGCCAGCGCCTCGGCATCCATGCCGACGCCGGTGTCCGACACGCGAATCTGCACCGCGGAGTCGACGGCGCGCGCGACGACGCTGAGCGACCCGGTGCCAGGCATCGCGGCCAGCGCGTTGTCGACGATGTTGCCGAGCGAGCGGGAGATGAGCGTGCGATCGACGTACACCGGCGGGAGGTCCGGCGGGACGTCCACCTCGAAGCGAATGCGATCGCTGACGCCCAGGCGATACGGATTGACGGCCTCGTGCACGAGCGGCGGCACCTCGACGCGAGCGGGCCGCGCGGTGGGTGAGGACGCGAAGTTCGAGAACTCCGACGCGATCTGCCGCAGCAGCCGCACCTGCGTGAGGATGGTGGACACGCATTCGTCCAGCACGGGGCCCAGCGGGTTGCCGCGGTCCGCGTGCACGCGGCGGAGGTGCTCGGCGTTGAGCTGAATCGGCGTCAGCGGGTTCTTGATCTCGTGCGCCACCTGGCGCGCCATCTCGGCCCACGCCTCGAGACGATGGGTGCGCTCGAGCGCCTTCTGCTGGCGCTGCAGCTCCTGCGCCATGCCGTTGAAGTCCTGGACCAGACGACGGAGCTCGTCGCCGGACGTGGCGGCGACGCGCACGTCGAGGTCGCCGCGCGCCATGCGTGCCGTCGCGCGGGTGAGCCGGTTGACGGGATCCGCGATGCGCTCGGCCAGCCAGTAGCCGATCGCCGCCCCGCCAAAGACGAACAGCAGCGCGCCCAGCAGCACCCGGCGATCGAGCGTGTCGATCTGCTCCTCGATCTCCTGCTCCCGGGAGGTGAGCGGCACCGTCAACACGGCGTTCTCGAGCTGCCGCGTCGTGATGGATGTCGCGGCAAGGAGGTACGCCTCCAGGCCGCCGACCTGTTCGCGGGTCACGGTGGCGGCTTCGTTCTGCAGCTCGAGCGAGCGGTAGACGTCGGCCGGCGTGCGCGTGGGCAGCAGGCCCGACGCAAACAGGTTGCGCTCGCTCGTCGCCAGCAGGCGGGGGCCGCGGAAGATGTTCACGTCCTGGTCGATGAGGCGGCTGACCCAGACCATCAGGTTGTCGTCCACGCCCACGCCGCCCTGCGCCGCGCGCGGGGTGACCAGGTCCTCGACGACGCGCCGCGCCGCGGCCGCGGTCCGCAGCGCCTCCTGTTCGACGTTGAGGCGGATCTCGTCCGCCACGTAGTTGCGCGTGGCAATCGCCAGCGCCGTCACGGGCACGACGGTGGCGGCGATGAAGGCCAGCAGCAGCTTGCGGTAGAAGCTCGCGCGGATCTCCCGCAGCAACGCCCGCACCGTGGTGCCGCGCCGGCTGAAGGCCCCGAACAACGCGGTGGCCGTCAGGAGCCCGACGTAGGTGATCCACGCGAGCACCGTGACCTCCGCCAGATTGACCAGGTGCTCGAGCGCGGACAGGACGGGGAAGCCGAGCGCGTAGATGCCGCCGCGGTCGTTGAGGATGTAGACGTCGAACTGCTCCTCGCCGCGCCGCAGGGCCGCCCACAGCGGATCGCGGCCCTGCTCGATCCGCGCGAACACGGCGTCGTCGAGCGTCCATGCCCGTACGCCCGAGGCGTATTGCGGCGTGCGGCTCCACCCGTAGACGGCGAGCTCGACGTCGCGTCCCGAGAAGCCTTCAGTGCGGAGCGCGTCGGAGGGGCGCATCAGCTCGACGTAGGGGCTCTGCGACAGGATGAAGGGCAGGTTCGCGTAGTCGAGCGTGGCATGCACGACGATCGAGCCGAGCGGCTGGCCGCCGGGGCCGCAGATGGCGCGGCCGGCATGGAGGACGCGGCGCTCCTCCGCAAAAAAGGGCGACACCTCTTCATAGACGTCCCACAGGCACGCGCGTTCTTCGGAGCGTGGAACGGTGGTGAGGTCGTCGGGCAGGTTGAACGCAAACCGGCTGACGAGCAGACCCTCGCGCCCGAAGAGCTCGACCGAGGACGTCACCGGATACGACTCCAGGCTCGTCGCGCGCCAGAGCTGAAACGCGCGGTCGGTGTCCGCCGTGCCGGCGAACGCGGGCGGGACGGTGACGAAGTCCGCGAGGCCGGGGACGCGATCGATCTGCTCGAGGCTCTCCTGCAGGAGCTGCTGAATCGTCTGCCGCTGGTTGACCGCCTGCGGCGCGTAGCGTGTCTCCACCAGCTGCGACTTCGCCTGCCAGGCAAGCTGGAAGACCGACGGATAGAACACCATGGCGGGCACGACGAGGCCCAGGGTGCTCATGATCAGTCGGAACGCCTGCGACCCGTGGCGGTAGCGTGCCTCGATCCGCGTCGCGTAGCTGACGAGCGCGACGGCGGCGCCGAGCGCGATCAGCAGTGGAAGCTGCCGCGCGGCGGGCATCTGCGCCGCGAGCTGCCAGGAGGCCAGCGGCAGCGCCCAGAAGCCGACCGTCGCGACGCGCAGGCGCCAGTCGCCGCGCGGCACCGACCACCACGTGAGCGCGGCGCGCAGGATCAGGACCGCGGCGCCGAACACGGTCGCGTGCCACACGATCAGGCCGATCTGCAGCGCCAGCCGTCCGGGCTCGAACGGGTGCACTGAAAAGTGCATCAGGTCGAGCGTGGTGTTGGCGACGGTGTCCCGCAGCAGCGCGGAGTACCCCGTCAGGACAACCGCCAGGACGGCGCCCGCGCCAAGTTGAGTGGCCGCATACGCCGCCGTGCGGCCCGCGCCGGCGACGGCGCGGCGCCTGTGCCACAGGTGAACGCGCCATGCTTCCACCGCGAAGAGGAGCAGCGCGACGAGGCCCCCTGCGCTGACGGCCGTCAGCAGGAAGTCGAACGGCGACGTCATCAACGGAGGCAGGAGCGTGGACGCGTAGTCCGCGCCGGAGAAGAGCGCGGCCTGCGACCAGTCCGCGGGGGAGGCCCGCCGCACGAGCAGGCGCGCGGCGACGATCACGGCCGCGATCGCGGCCGCGGCGACGGAGTACAACGCCGGGCGGCGGAGGCGGTTCCTCCAGTCGAGCAGCGGGCCGGTCAGCAGCGCGACCGCCACCGCCAGCGCGATCAGCGCCAGCGAGGTCGTCGCCCGGCGCCACCGTTGACGCGTGCGCTCGAGGTCCGCCGAGGCAACGCTCGCCGTGAGCAGAGGCTCGCCCGTGGGGGAGGAGACCTCGAAGGTCGGTGTCCCGGTCGTCGTCGCGCCGCTCTCGAACCGGAGCGCGAGGGACACCGGCGCGACGCGGGTGTCGTAGCGGAAGACGTCGGCGTCCGACACCGGGCGCGTGCCCGCGGTGCCGAGCGACCGCTCGGCGGCAATCGTTCCGACGCGCGTGCCGTCGCCGCTGACGACGGGGGTGACGTAGACGAGACGCAGGCCGAGCGCGCCACGAACGAAGAACCAGGCGTCACCGGTCAGGAGGCGATCGACGGGAAGCTCGGACGGACGGCCGCTCCAGGCGAGCGCGCGGCCATCGGTGGCGTAGGCTGTGAGCGCGAGCTCGGCCTCATCGCTGCCGGCAAGCGCGGCGTCGGCGGCCGCGAACAGGCGCCGCGCGGCGGTGACGTCGGCCCGTGAGGCGGCGACGACTGACTGCGGATCCGCAAGGCCGCCGGCGATCGTCCGCAGCGCGCGCGCCATCGCGTCGAGCGAGGCGCGCAGCTCGGCTTCCGCGCGCGCCCGCGCGTCGGCGTCGCTGCCGCCGAGCACCATCCGCTCGGCGACCCGCCCGAGGGCGAACACGAGCAGCGCGGCGGCGACACCGGTCAGGAGGATGCGGACGATCCGCGGCCAGGGGGGCGGCGGGGCCGCGCCCTGGCCGCCGGGAACCCTCATGGGACGATTGTAGGGGCACGGCGCGCCGTGCCCCTACTGGCGTACCATAACCACATCCCGATGCTTCAGACGCTGAAGTCGGCCGTGAAGCGCGGCGCGCTCATCGCCGCGGCCAACTGGCAGGTGACGCTGATTCAGGCGACGGCAGACTCGCTGTTCAAGCTGCTGCTGGCCTCGCCCGTCATCGGGGGGGTCTTTCTCGTGGCACTGGCCATCGGCGCGGCGCCAGACGCGCTGATCACGCTCGGGTGGCGGGAGATGGCGGCGACGATCGTCGCCACGCTGCTCTCACGTCCGCTCGTGCTCACCGCGTTCCTGCTGGCGGTGGGCGTCGTGGCCGTGGGCGGCTCGTTCTTCGTCTTCCTGGTGAAAGCGGGGACGGTGGCGACGCTCGTGCGCAGCGATCGCGACGCGGGCGCCATCGAGGACCCGCCGCTGCGGGTCGACATGGTGGCGCGCGCCAGCCGCTTCTCCGTGGACGGCTACATCCAGGCCTGCCGGTCGCTCTTTCCGCGCTACGCGCGCCTCGGCGTCATCCTGATGGGGATCTACGCCGCATCGGGCGCCAGCTACCTTGCCGTCGTCGCGAACCGCATCGGCGGTGAAGGGTGGGCGATCACCACCTTCTTCACGGCGGTGTTCATCGCGTGGATCACGATCGTCAACCTGCTGTACCTGCTGATGCAGATCGTGATCGCCGCCGACGACTGCAGCGTCGCTGCCGCCGCGCCGCGCGTGGCGGCCTTCCTCCGCCGCCAGCGGCGGATGGTCGGCGCGATCTTCCTGCTCGTGCTCGGGCTCGTGGTGGGGGCGACGGGCGCGTCGCTGCTGGCGACGGCCGCGCTGGGCCTCGTTGCGTTCGTGCCGTTGGTCGGCCTGGCCGCGCTGCCGTTGCAGCTGCTCGCCTGGCTGCTGCGCGGCCTGGTGTTTCAGTATCTCGGCCTGACCTCGGTCGGCGCGTACCTGAAGGTGTACCGTGAGAAGGGGGTCAGACCCCCATACACGGAGCGTGTCAACCCTTTGAGTCGACCCGTGTATGGGGGTCTGACCCCCGGGCCACGATGACCGACTACAGCAGATTCCTTTCGCCCACCGGCCGGCAGCTTCATGAGTCCGCCATCCGCCGCATGGGGACCGTCGTCGCCAGGACGACGGACCTCGTGTCGTTTGCGGCCGGCTATCCCGACCCCGCGTCGTTTCCGTGGGACGACGTCCGCGAGATCGCCAACGAGCTCCTGAGCGGGCGCGACGGCAGCGTCCTTCAGTACGGCCCGACACGCGGCTACACGCCGCTGCTCGAGACGATCCTCGGCGTGCTCGAGGCGCGCGGCATCCGGACCACGCTCGAGAACGTGGCGATCACGTCCGGATCGCAGCAGGGGCTCGACCTCATCTCGCGCGTGCTGATCAGCCCCGGCGACGTCGTGCTCGTCGAGCTGCCGGCGTATACCGGCGCCATCTCGGCGTTCAAGAACATGCAGGCGCAGCTCGTGGGCGTGACGCAGGATATCGACGGGATCAACCTCGAGGATCTCGACGCCGTCTGCGATCGTGAGCGGCGGGCGGGGAAGCGCGTCAACCTGCTGTACCTCGTCCCGAACTTCCAGAATCCCACCGGCGCGCTGCTCAGCCTGGAGAAGCGGGTCAGGCTGCTCGAGTGGGCCGAGCGGCGCGACGTGCTGATCGTCGAGGACGATCCCTACGGCGCGCTGTACTTTGACGACGCGGCGAGCGAGCCGGAGACGCGGCCGATGCGCGCCGACGATCGACATGGGCGCGTGATCTACCTCAGCACGTTCTCCAAGACGCTGGCGCCGGGGTTCCGCGTGGGCTGGATGGTGGCGCCGGCGGCGCTCGCCGAACGGTTCGAGACCGCGAAGCAGTCGGTCGACCTCATGACGGGCAGTCTCGACCAGCGCATCATCCACGAGGCCGTGGTGCGCGGCGTGCTGCCCAGGCTCGCGCCCGGCCTGCGCGAGCTGTACCGCGGCAAGCGCGACGTGATGGAAGCGGCACTGCGGCGCGAGCTCGGCGATCGGCTGTCGTGGCCCGTCGCGCGGGGCGGGTTCTTCCTGTGGGTGAAGCTGCCCGAGGGCGCGGACGACAACACGGTGCTCGCGCGCGCGCTCGAGCAACGGCTCGTCTTCGTCATCGGCAGCGCGTTCTACGTGGACGGCACCGGACACGATCGCATCCGGCTCTCGTTCTCGGCCCCGCCCCCCGAGCGCATCGAGGAAGGCGTCCGCCGCCTCGCGGGGATTCTGAAGCCCGTCTCCGTTTAGGCCAGGCCTACTCTGGCGGGCGTTCGCGGGCGAGCTGGCGCCCCGGAAGCGCCGTCATGGGCGTGCCGGGCGTTTCGCGAAGCGTGAGCGCCGTCGAGCGCATCGCTTCGACCACGCCCTCGCGCGTGATGGTGACGAACGACACGCGCATCGGGTCGATCGTGGTGTCGATGAGCGGCGGGCCGACCAGATAGCCGCTCGCCGCATACGTGCCCATCGCGGCGCCCGTCCTGCCGACGAATGCGGCCATCGCGGGCATCAGCCCGGGGACGACCACCGTGCCGCCGAAGGTCCGCGGCGGCAGCACGGGCCGCGTCCCCGTTTCCTTCCGCCACCGCTGATTGCCGTTGCCGCGGTTCACGGCCTTGAGCACGTTGTCGAGCGACGCATAGTAGACGACGTCGCCGTCCACGGCCGCCCCGATGACATCGCCGCCTTCCCGCCACTTCCACTCCAGCGCGCCGCTCTCGTCGTCGAACGCGTAGAAGAAGTTGTCGGTGGAGCCGACGAAGACGCGATCGCGGGCGGTCGCGGGCTCGCTGAGCGTGCCGGGCACCTTCTGCTCCCAGAGCACGGTGCCGTCGGTGATCGAGAGCGCCACGACACGGCTGTCCGCGAGCGACAGGTAGATCGCCCGCTCGCCGCCAGGCACCGCGGGATGCGACGACACCGCGCCCACCGGCCGGCGCCACAGGATCTCGCCGTCCGCCGCGCGCAGGGCGACGACCTCGCCGGGCTCGACCATCGCGATGAGCCAGCCCGTGTCCCACGTCATCGGCGCAACGACCGTCGCGGTCAGCGGCGTCTGCCAGCGGTCCTCGCCGGTCGCGGCGTCGAGCGCGCGAATGGCGCCGTCCGCGGCGACGTACACCGTTCCGCCGGCGACGACGGGCGGCAGCTCCGTGTGCACCTCGCGCATCCACTGCAACACGCCCGTCTCGCGATCGAGGGCGATGAGCAGCGCGTCGCGCATCGGGATGTAGACGCGCGCCTCGTCGATCGCGCCGCCGGCACTGGGCAGGACGCCGAGCGTCAGCCGCCATGCCTGTTCGGCGGCGACGACAGGGGCGGGCATCGGTCCCGTCCTGCGAAACTGCTCGAACGGATCGACGCGACGCTGCGGCGGCGGCGTGAAGGGCGCGGGCGTCTGGCCGGGCTGCTGCGCGAGCGCCCGCTCAGGGCAACCGCCCAACAAGATGAGCCCGACCACCCATAAGAACGATCTCGACGACACTCCAACCACTATATCTTGTGGGATAATACCCGCCTCCGCGCTTCGCGCTACGGCGAGGCAGGCCCGAATCCCGTGTCACATCAAACCATACTCGTTCTGGATTTCGGCTCGCAGTACACCCAGTTGATTGCGCGCCGCCTGCGCGAGCTGTCGGTCTACTCGGAAATCATCCCGTTCAACACCCCGCTCGAGACGATCCGCGGCAGACACCCGGTCGGCGTCATCCTGTCAGGCGGTCCCAAGAGCGTGTCGGAAGCCGGCGCGCCGAAGTGCGACCCGAAGGTCTTCCAGCTCGGCACGCCGGTCCTCGGAATCTGCTACGGGATGCAGCTCATGACCGACATGCTGGGCGGGGAAGTCCGCCTCTCCGGTCACCGCGAGTTCGGCCACGCGCTCGTGCGCGTCTCCCGCAATGGGGCACCTCAGCCGCGCCTCTTCGACGACGTCCCCGGCGAGCTGCGCGTGTGGGCGAGCCATGGCGACGACGTGGCGGCGGTGCCGCCGGGGTTCAGCGTGGCGGCCACGAGCGCCACCGCGCCGATTGCCGCGATGGAGGCGCCGGAGCGGTCGCTCTATGCGCTGCTCTTCCACCCGGAAGTCGCGCACACCGATCACGGGCTCGAGATCCTGAAGAATTTCGCGTTCAACGTCTGCGGCTGCGTGGGCGACTGGACGATCGCCTCGTTCATCGAGGAGGCGACGACGCGGATCCGTGACCAGGTGGGCCAGGGCAAGGTCGTGTTCGGCCTGTCGGGCGGCGTGGACTCGACCGTCGCCGCCATGCTGGTGCATCGCGCGATCGGCGACCGCCTGACCTGCATCTTCGTCGACAACGGGCTGCTGCGCTACGACGAGGCCAACCAGATTCGCAAGCGCTTCACGGAGAAGCTGCACCTGCCGCTGGAGTTCGTGGACGCCTCCGATCTGTTCCTCGAACGGCTGGCCGGCGTCACCGATCCCGAGACGAAGCGGAAGATCATCGGCGCCACCTTCATCGACGTCTTCGAGACGCGCGCGAACGAGCTGGGGCAGTTCGACTTCCTCGGGCAGGGCACGCTGTATCCGGACGTGATCGAGTCCGCCTCGGTCCACGGCCCGGCGGTCGTCATCAAGAGCCACCACAACGTCGGCGGCCTGCCCGAGCGGATGAAGTTCAAGCTCGTCGAACCGCTGCGGGATCTTTTCAAGGACGAAGTCCGCCGCGTCGGCCGCGATCTCGGCCTCGATCGTGAGTTCGTCGTCCGCCAGCCGTTCCCGGGGCCTGGACTCGCGGTGCGGGTGCTCGGCGACATCACGCGGGAGCGGCTGGATCTGCTGCGTCTCGCGGACAAGATCGTCGCCGAGGAGATCCGCAAGGCCGGCTGGTACGAGCGGCTGTGGCAGAGCTTCGCGGTGCTGCTGCCCGTGCAGAGCGTCGGCGTGATGGGCGACGCGCGGACCTACGAGTCCACGATTGCGATTCGCGCCGTCGAAAGCCTCGACGGCATGACCGCCGACTGGGCGCGCCTGCCGCACGATCTGCTCGCGGCGATCTCCTCGCGCATCGTCAACGAGGTGCGCGGCATCAACCGGGTCGTGTACGACATCTCGTCGAAGCCGCCTTCGACGATCGAGTGGGAATAATGGAAGTTGCGATTTGCGAATTGCGATTCGTGATTGAAATCGCACATCACAAATCAGAAATCACAAATGCCCGCTGAATTCGTCCATCTCCACCTGCATACCGAATTCTCGCTGCTCGACGGCGCCTGCCGCATCGACGAGCTGCTGGACGAAGCGGTCAGGCTGAAGATGCCGGCGCTCGCCGTGACCGAGCACGGCAACATGTTCTCGTCGGTGGTCTTCCACGACCACGCGCGCGAGCGCGGGCTCACGCCGATCCTCGGCTGCGAGGTCTACGTCGCCTCGGGCAGCCGGTTCGACAAGACCGGCCCGCAAAGCGACACGAACCACCTGGTCCTCCTCGCCGAGACCGACGAGGGCTACAGGAACCTGATCAAGCTGGTCTCGGCCGGCTACACGGAAGGCTTTTACTACCGCCCGCGCATCGACAAGGACCTCCTCGCGCAACACGCGAAGGGCCTCATCGGCCTGAGCAGCTGCCTGAAGGGCGAGGTCGCCAGCGCGCTGAAGGTGGAGCAGACGCGTCCCGCGCTCGAGGCGGCCGGCCGTCTCCGCGACATCCTCGGCCAGGACAACTTCTTCCTCGAAATGCAGTATCAGGGCATCGAGGAACAGCGCATCGTCAACCGCGGGCTGATTCCGCTGGCGCGCGAGCTGCACCTGCCGCTCGTCGCGACCAATGACGTCCACTACCTGAAGCAGGGCGACGCGGCGCCGCACGACGTGCTGCTGTGCATCGGCACCGGCAAGACCGTCAACGACGCGCAGCGCCTGCGCTATCACGGCGATCAGTTCTTCCTGAAGACGCCGGAGCAGATGGCCGAGGTCTTCACGGATCACCGCGACGCGCTGAGGAACACGCTGCTCATCGCCGAGCGCTGCAACGTGGTGATCCCGAAGGGGCAGAACCACCTGCCGACGTTCGCGGTGCCGGAGGGCTACACCCTCGACTCGTACTTCGAGCACGTCGCGCGCGAAGGGTTCGCGCAGCGGCTGCCGCGGCTGCGCCAGCTCGCCTCGGAAGGGCGACTGCAGCACACCGTTGACGAGTACGGCGCGCGCCTCGAGTACGAGCTCGAGATGATCAAGACGATGGGGTTCCCGGGCTACCTGCTCATCGTCTGGGACTTCATCCGCTACGCGCGCGAGCGGAACATCCCGGTCGGGCCGGGGCGCGGCTCCGCGGCGGGGTCGCTCGTCGCCTGGTGCATGCGCATCACCGACGTCGATCCGATCGACTTCGACCTCATCTTCGAGCGCTTCCTGAACCCGGAACGCGTCTCGATGCCGGATATCGACGTCGACTTCTGCGAGCGGCGCCGCGGCGAGGTCATCGACTACGTCACGCAGAAGTACGGGCGCGCGAACGTCGCGCAGATCATCACGTTCGGGACGATGAAGGCGAAGGCCGTCGTGCGCGACGTCGGGCGCGCGCTGGACATGCCGTACGCGGACGTGGACCGCATCGCCAAGCAGATTCCGGCCGCGCTGGACATGACGCTGGACAAGGCGCTGGCCGAGAGCCCGCTGCTCGAGGACATGGCCGCGAAGGACCCGAAGGTGAAGGAGGTCCTCGACATCGGCCGCCGCCTCGAGGGGATGTCGCGCCACGCCTCCGTGCACGCGGCCGGCGTCGTCATCGCGCCGGGCCCGGTCACCGACTACGCGCCGCTCTACAAGGGGGCGCGCGACGAGATCACGACGCAGTGGAACATGAAGGAGGTCGAGCGGGTGGGCCTCCTGAAGATGGACTTCCTCGGGCTGAGCACGCTGACGCTCATCCGCGACGCGCTCGAGGAAATCAAGCGCACGGAAAACCTCGACCTCGACCTCGACGCGGTCCCGCTGGACGACCCGAAGACCTACCGCCTGTTCGGCGAGGGCGCCGCCTACGGCGTGTTCCAGTTCGAGAGCTCGGGGATGCGCGACCTGCTGCGCAAGGCGAAGCCGACGCGCCTCGACGACCTGATCGCGCTCAACGCGCTCTACCGGCCCGGCCCGCTCAAGTCGGGAATGGTGGACGACTGGGTGTCGCGCAAGCAGGGGAAGACGGCGGTCAAGTACGAGCTGCCGCAGCTCGAGCCGATCCTGTCGGACACCTATGGCGTCATCGCCTACCAGGAGCAGGTGATGCGCATCGCGCAGGCGGTGGCCGGGTTCACGCTCGGCCAGGCGGACGTGCTGCGCAAGGCCATGGGGAAGAAGGATCCCAAGGTCATGGCCAAGCAGCGCGAGGCGTTCCTCGAGGGCGCGCGCGCGAAGGGCATCAACGAGAAGAAGGCGATCAAGCTCTTCGAGCTGATCGAGTTCTTCGCCGGGTACGGCTTCAACAAGTCGCACTCCACGGCCTACGCGTTCCTCGCCTACCAGACGGCGTACCTCAAGGCGAACTACCCGTCGCACTTCACCGCCGCGCTGCTGACGATCGAGGCGCAGAACACCGACAAGCTCGCCATGTATCTCGGTGAAGCGCGCGAGCGCGGCATCGCGGTGCTGCCGCCGGACGTCAACGAAAGCCAGCTCCGCTTCTCGGTCCAGCGGCACGAGGACGGCTCGAGGCCGGTACGCTTCGGGCTCACCGCCATCAAGGGCCTGGGCGAGGGCGCGATCAAGGCCATCATCGAGGCGCGGACGACGCTGGGCGGCCGCATCCCGTCGCTGCACGCGCTGTGCGAGATCCTCGATCTCCGCCTGGTCAACAAGCGCGTGTTCGAGGCGCTGGTCAAGTCCGGCGCGTGCGATTCGTTCGGGTTCACGCGGGCGCAGCTGTTCGCGTCGATCGACGCCGCCGTGGAGCACGGGAGCCGCACGCAGCGCGACCGGGAGCTGGGGCAGTCGGATCTCTTCGGCGGCGGCGAGCACGCGCCTGCCGGTGGCGCGCCGGCCCTCGTGCGCCGGGACGTGCCGCCCTGGAACGAGATCGAGCAGCTGCAGTTCGAGAAGGAAGCGCTGGGGCTGTACTTCAGCGGCCACCCCGTCGACCGCTACGCGGACGCGTTGACGGCGTACGGCGCGAAGTCCACGGCCGACCTGGCCGTCAAGAAAGACGTCGCGCCCGTCGAGGACGAGACGGGCGTGGGGGCCGGCTTCAGCCGGCCCGAGAGCGGGAACGGGAACGGCAGCGGCCGCGTCGCCGAAGACATTTCCATCGGCGGCATCGTCTCGGGCCTGCGCCCGCTGAAGACGCGCAAGGGCGACCGCATGTGCGTGTTCGTGCTCGAGGACTCCAACGGCAGCCTCGAGGTGGTGGTCTTCCCGGACGCGTTCAAGGCGCACGGGCACCTCGCGGAAGACGGCGCGCTGGTCCTGGTGAAGGGACGCTTCGAGCGGGACGAGGACTCGGCGCGCCTGCTGGCGGCGGAGATCGCGCCGCTCGACATCGTGCGCGAGCGCGCGACCTCGTCGGTGGCCATCCGCCTGTCGGCGCCGCCGCATGGGCGCGACACGTTCGTGCGGCTCTGGGACGTGCTGATGGCCCACAAGGGCGACCGCCCCGTGGCCATCGAGCTGCAGGAAGCCGACCGGCACCTGCGCATCAGGATCGACGTGAACTCGCAGATTCGCGTGCGCCCGTCGGAACGGCTGGTCTCCGAGCTGGAGAAGATCTGCGGCGCGGGCTCGGTGAGCCTCCGTTGACGTTGGGCTTTGGGTTTTGGGATTTGGGCTTTGGGATTTAGAGTGACCTCCTCTGTCCATGCCGCCTGATACGCTCGAATTCGAGGAGCCCATCACCGTCCTGCTGAAGGAAATCGAGGCGCTCTCGATGCTGCCGCAGACGCCCGAGCGCCAGCAGTCCATCGACGGGTTGTACCGGCGGATCGAGTCGATCCGCGGGGAGATCTACGCCTCGCTCACGCCCTGGCAGCGCGTGCTCGTGGCCCGTCACCCGCAGCGGCCCACGGTACTGGACTACGTGGAGCGGCTCTTCACCGAGTTCACCGAGATCAGCGGGGACCGCCGCTTCGCCGACGACCACGCGATCGTGGCGGGCTTCGCGCGCTACAAGGACGAGCCCGTGCTGGTCGTCGGCCATCACAAGGGGAGCGGCGACACGAAGCAGAAGGTCTACCGCAATTTCGGCTACGCCAGGCCGGAGGGCTACCGGAAGGCGCTGCGGGCGATGAAGCTGGCCGAGAAGTTCCGCCGGCCGGTCTTCGCGTTCATCGACACGCCGGCCGCCTACCCGGGCGTCGAGTCCGAGGAGCGTGGCATCTCCGAGGCCATCGCGTTCAACCTGCGCGAGATGGCCGCGCTCGACACGCCGGTCGTCGTCATCGTCCACGGGGAAGGCGGCAGCGGCGGCGCGCTGGGCATCGCCATCGGCGACCGCATCCTGATGCACGAATTTGCCATCTACAGCGTGATTCCGCCCGAAGGGTGCGCCGCCATTCTCTGGCGCGATTCGAACCGGAAGGTGGAGGCGGCGGAAGCGCTCAAGCTCACCGCGCCCGACCTTCTCGGCTTCGGCATCATCGACGAGATCGTGCCGGAGCCCACAGGTGGCGCCCACACCAACCACGAGCTCGCGGCCGCGCTGCTCGACACCGCGCTCGAGCGGGCGCTGGCATTGGTGTCGTCCATGGCGCCCGAGCTGCGCCTCGACGCGCGCTACCAGAAGTTCCGCGCGATGGGCAACATCGGCATCTCCGAACCGTGACGAAGGCGCCGCTCATCTGGCAGGAGCTCGCGTGCGACGATCAGGCCGCCGCGCGGCTCGAGGCGGAGCTGCAGGTGTCGCCCGTGACCGCCAGGCTCCTGTGCATCCGCGGCCTCGGCGAGCTGGAGCGCGCGCGGCGGTTCCTGTCGCCGTCGCTCGCCGACCTGCACAGTCCGTTCGGGCTCGCCGACATGGCGCCGGCCGTGGACCGGATCCTCGGCGCCATCGCGCGCCAGGAGCGTGTCGCCATTCACGGCGACTACGACGTGGACGGCGTCACCTCCACGGTGATCCTGCGCCGCGCGCTGGAGCTGCTCGGCGCCGACGTCGTGCACTTCATCCCCGAGCGGTTGCGCGACGGCTACGGTCTGCAGCCGGCCGCGATCGACCGGCTCCACGCCGACGGCGTACGGCTGGTGATCTCGGTGGACTGCGGCATCCGCGCCGCGGACGCGGCGCGCCACGCGGCGTCGCTCGGCGTGGACCTGATCATCACCGACCACCACGAGCCCGACTCCTCACTCCCCCCGGCGCTGGCCGTGATCAACCCGAAGCGCCACGACTGCCGCTATCCGGACAAGAACCTCGCCGGCGTGGGCGTGGCGCTGAAGCTGGTGCAGGCGCTGTGCGAGAAGTCGGGCCGCACGAGCTGGTTGCCGGCGTTCGTCAAGATCGCCGCCATCGGCACGCTGGCCGACGTCGTGCCGCTCCAGGGTGAGAACCGCATCATCGCGAAGCTCGGGCTCGGCATGCTCTCCGCCGGGCCGCACAAGATCGGGCTGCGATCGCTGCTCGACGTCTGCGGCCTCACGGGCAAGGAGATCGACAGCTACCACATCGGGTTCGTCCTTGCGCCCCGCGTGAACGCCGCGGGGCGCATGAGCACGCCCGACATCGCCGCGCGCCTGCTGCTGGCCGCCGACGAGGCGATGGCCGAAGAGGCGCGGCTCCTCGCCGGGCAGCTCAACACCGAGAACCTGCGCCGCCAGACGGAGGAGGCCGAGATCGTCGCGCAGGCCAGGAAGGCGGTTGACACCGACCTCGAGATCGGCTCGCGCACGGTGATCGTCGTTGCCGGCGAAGGCTGGCACCGCGGCGTCATCGGCATCGTCGCCTCCAAGCTCGTCGATGCGTTCCACCGCCCGGCCATCGTCCTCTCGACCGACGGAGACATCGCGCACGGCTCCTGCCGGAGCCTGCCGTGCTTCAACATGCTGGCGGCGCTGGAGTCCTGCGGCGAGCTGATGACGAAGTTCGGCGGCCACAAGCAGGCGGCCGGACTGACGATCGAGACCGCGCGGATTCGCGAGCTGCGCGCCCGCGTGAACGACTTCGCCGACGGCTGCCTCCAACCCGACGACCTCCGGCCGCGGCTCTGGATCGACGGTGCGCTCGCGCTCCGCTCGATCAGCGCCCAGGTCGCATCCGAGCTCGAGGCCCTCGCGCCGTTCGGCGCCGGGAACCCGCGCCCCGTTTTCCGGACGAGCGGCGTGGAGATCGTGGACGGCCCGCGGCTCGTGAAGGACCGCCACCTGAAAATGGCCTTCAAGCAGGACGGCCGCGTGATGCGCGGCATCGCCTGGCGCGCCTCCGAGCGCGAAAGCTTCGTCGCCGCGCACCGCTCGGCCATCGACCTCGCCTTTTCGGTCGAGCAGGACACCTGGAACGGAGAGCGCTACCTGCAGCTCTCCGTTGCCGACTTCCGCGCCCCTGTGTAGCCGG
>VFYY01000061.1 GCA_016871375.1 Acidimicrobiia bacterium | reverse complement strand
CGTCACCGGGCCGAACATCGAGGCGCAGCAGGAGACGCAGATCGACACCTCCGGCGCGGACGCGTCCATTGGCACCGGCGGCGTGCGCATCAACGTGGTGCCGAAGGAGGGCGGCAACCGCTTCGCCGGCAGCGTCTTCATCACCGGCACGAACGAGCACCTGCAGGCGAACAACATCGACGAGGATCTGCGCCGCCGCGGCCTCGTCGGCACGACCGAGGTGAAGAAGATCTACGACGTGGCGCCGACCTTCGGCGGCCCGATCGCCCGCGACAGGCTGTGGTTCTTCCTGTCGGCGCGGCGCAGCAACGCGGAGCAGTACGCCGCCAACCTGTACCCGAACAAGAACGCGTACAACCCGGGCGCCTGGACCTACGAGCCGGATCTGACCACGCGCGTCGTCCTCGGCAACGCGCTGCCGATGGCCGGTGCGCGGCTCACCTGGCAGGCGAACGAGCGCAACAAGCTGGCGGTGTCCTTCGACTACCGCGACCGTTGCACGTGCCCGAACCTCGCCGGCAGCACGACGTCGCCGGAAGGGGCGACCAATTTCATGTTCCGGCCGCAGCATGTGGCGCTGGCGAACTGGTCGGCGCCGCTCACCAACCGCCTGCTCATCGACGTCGGCGCCGCCGCGCTGATCGAGGGCTGGGGCAACCGTCCGACGCCCGGCCTCGCCGCGGCCCCGGGCACCATCCGCGTCATCGAGCAGAACCCGCCGCCGGGCTACATCGGCATCACCACGTTCCGCGGCAGCACGGGCGGCAACTGGACGCAGTATCCGTACTGGAACACCGCGTTCAACCTGAACTACGTCACCGGCGCGCACGCCTTCAAGGCCGGCGTCGAGTACGACTGGGGCTACACACGGCGCTGGGCGACGCCGAACCTCAACGGCCCGATCACCAGCATCCGCGTCAACAACGGCGTGCCGAACCAGTTCACCGTCAACGCCGGCCCGGTGCTGCGCGAGGACCGCGCGCGCTACGACGGCGGCCTCTACGTGCAGGACAAGTGGACGATGGGCAAGCTGACGCTGAGCGGCGGCCTGCGCTGGGACTTCTTCAACCGCTACACGCCGGAGATCACGCTCGGGCCGTCGGTGCTGCTGCCGACGCGCAACCTGACGTTCCCCGAGTACCAGGTCACCAAGTTCAACGACCTGTCGCCGCGCATGGGCGCCGCCTATGACGTGTTCGGCAACGGCCGCACGGCGGTGAAGGCGTCGCTGAACCGCTACGTGCAGGACCTGTCGCTCCACGCCAATTCCGGCGGCAGCCCGCTGGCCGCCTACCAGGACAGCGCGTCACGGTCGTGGACCGACAGCAACCGCAATTTCTTCCCGGACTGCAACTGGACCAACCCCGCGGCCCAGAACCTCACCGCCACCGGCGGCGACATCTGCGGCGCCTTCACCGGCACCAGCGCCAACTTCGGCACCTCCGTCCCGACGTCGGTCAACGACCGCGACGTCAACGGGTTCGGCGGCTGGAACAAGCGCGGCTACAACTGGGAGTTCCACACCAGCGTGCAGCAGGAGATCATCCCGCGCCGGATGGCGATCGACATCGCCTACTTCCGCCGCTGGTACGGCAACTTCCTTGTCACCGACAACTTCGCGACGCAGGGGTCCGATTACAGCACCTTCAGCGTGACGGTGCCGACCGATCCGCGCCTGCCGCTGAGCGGGCGGACGATCACCGGGTTCTACGACATCAACCCGGACAAGCAGTCCGTGCTCTCCGACGAGCGCGTGCGCTTCTCCAGCCACTACGGCGAGCAGTACGAGTACTGGCAGGGCGTGGACGTCGGCACGGGCGTCCGCTTCACGGGCGGGACGCTGCTGCAGGGCAGCATCAGCACCGGCAAGGCCGTGACCGACAACTGTGAAGTGCTGGCGAAGGTGCCGGAGGGCGGCACGCAGGGGGTCAGCACGCTCGGTCAGCCGGCGAACCTGGCCGGCGGCCTCGCGGGCCCGTTCTGTCACCAGGAGCAGCCGTGGCTGATGCAGTACAAGGCCATCGCGGCGTACACGCTTCCGGTGATCGACGTGCAGATTTCGGGCACGTTCCTGAGCGTCCCCGGCCCGCAGGTCAACGCAAACCTGAACGTGCCGAACGCCCAGGTACAGCCGACGCTTGGCCGGCCGCTCGCCGGCAACGCCGCCAATGTCACCGTGCGCATCGTCGCACCCGGCACGCTCTACGGCGACCGCAACAACCAGTTCGACTTCCGCGTGGGCAAGATCCTGCGGTTCGGCGGCACGCGGGCCACGGCCAGCGTGGACGTGTTCAACGTGCTCAACGGGAACGCCGTGCTGCTGCAGAACGAGACGTACTCGCTGACCAACCCGACGCTGTGGACGACGCCGCGGACGGTCCAGCAGGCGCGGCTCGTGAAGTTCTCGCTGTCAATGAATTTCTAGGCGAGTAAGGCTGGTAGGGCGGGTGGGGTGGGTCGGCAAGGCCCTCCCAGCCACCCTACCCGCCCCACACGCCCTACCCGCCCGACACGATCCTGCAATATCAGACCATTTGATATACTTCCGGTCTCTTTTGGAGATTCTGATGAAGCGAAGTGCCCTCATGTTGGCGGCGGCGCTGTCCCTGGCCGCTCCCGCGCTCGTTTCGGCCCAGCCGCAGCTGCAGACGCTGCAGGTGCGTGACAACGTCTACGTGCTGTCGGGCGCCGGCGGCAACATCATCCTCTCCGTCGGCAGGGACGGCGTGCTGATGGTGGACACGGGCCGCGAGCAGGATGCGGACCGCGTGCTGGCGGCGATCCAGCAGCTCCAGCGCCAGGTCGACGTGCAGATTCGCGCGATCGAGTCCAAGACGCGGATCAACTGGGGCGCCGAAGGGCGCTCGACCGTCGTCAACGACCGCGACCCGAGCGCGCCGGTGAAGCCGATCCGCTACATCCTCAACACCCACTACGATCCCGATCACATCGGCGGCAACCTGAAGCTGCGCACCGCGGGCCGGACGTTCACCGGCGGCAACGTCGCCGGCAACATCGCCGACGCCGGCGAAGGCGCCGCGATCATGGCGCACGAGAACGTGCTGGTGCGGATGACGAAGGGCGAGCCCGGCCGGCCCGAGGCGCCCGCCGACGCGCAGCCGACCGACACGTATTACATCGACACGATGAAGATGAGCCACTTCTTCAACGGCGAAGGCGTGCAGCTCCTTCACATGCCCAACGCGCACAGCGACGGCGACAGCGTGGTGCAGTTCCGCGGCTCCGACATCATCGCCACCGGCGACATCTTCTCGACGGTGAGCTACCCGATCATCGACGTCGCGCGCGGCGGCAGCATCAACGGCTACATCGACGCGCTGAACAGGCTGATGGACCTGGCGGTGCCCGAGTTCCGGACCGAGGGCGGCACGATGTTCGTCCCCGGCGAGGGACGCGTGAGCGACCTCGCGGATCTCACCTACTACCGCGACATGACGACGATCATCCGCGACCGCATCCAGGACATGGTCCGCAAGGGCATGACGCTGGAGCAGGTGAAGGCGGCGCGCCCGACGCTCGACTACGACCCGCGCTACGGCACCGCGCCGGGGTGGTCCACCGACCAGTTCGTCGAGGCCGTGTACCGCAGCCTGAGCGCGTCGCCGAAGCCGCCGGCCGGCACCGCGCCCCGCGGACGTACCGAGTAACCGGGGAAGGGATTCATATGCGTGTTCTCGCTATCGTTGCGTTCGCGATCGCCGTGGGGGCGACGCATGCGGCGCCCGTCAATGCGCAGAGAGGCGGCGCGCAGGGACCGCCGCCGACCCCCCGCGCGCAGGCGCCGGTCGATCTCACCGGCGACTGGGTCTCCCTCGTCACCGAGGACTGGCGCTGGCGCATGATGACGCCGCCGAAAGGCGACGTCTCGAGCATCCCGGTGACCGCCGAGGCGCGCAAGGTGGCCGAGGCATGGGACCCGGCGAAGGATGTCGCCGCCGGCGACCAGTGCAAGTCGTACAGCGCCCCGTGGATCATGCGCCTCCCGGGCCGCATCCGCATCTCGTGGGAGAACGACGCCACGCTGAAGGTCGAGACCGAGGCCGGGACACAGACGCGGCTGTTCCGCTTCGGCAACCAGCCGGCCGCGGCCGGCCCGGCGACCTATCTGGGCAACTCGGTGGCGCGCTGGGAGGCCGTCGGGGGGCGCCGCGGCCAGGGCCCGCGCGGCGGATCGCTGTCCGTCATGACGACCGGGATGAAAGCGGGCTACCTGCGGAAGAACGGCGTGCCGTTCAGCGAGAAGGCCACGGTCGAGGAGCACTACAACGCGACCAGCGAGCCCAACGGCGACCGCTGGCTGATTCTCACGACCGTCGTGCGCGACCCCGTCTATCTCAACGCGCCGTGGGTCACGAGCACGCACTTCAAGAAGGTGCCCGACGGGCAGAGCTGGACTCCGACCCCCTGCGAAGCCAGTTAGAATGAGGTTGTGCAGGATCTCGTTCGTCGTCTCCTGACCGAGCTCGGGGAGGATGCGGACCGGGAAGGCCTGGTCCGCACGCCCCTTCGCGTCGAGCAGTCCCTCACGTTCCTGACCTCCGGCTACACCGCCGACATCGACGCCATCGTCAACGACGCGCTGTTCACCGTCGACTACAGCGAGATGGTGATCGTCAAGGACATCGACTTCTACAGCCTCTGCGAGCACCACCTGCTGCCGTTCTTCGGCAAGTGCCACGTCGCCTACGTGCCGAAGCGGCACGTGATCGGCCTCAGCAAGATTCCGCGCCTGGTGGACGTGTTCGCGCGCCGCCTGCAGATCCAGGAGCGGATGACCAACCAGATCGCGGAGACGATCCTCGAGAAGATCAACCCGCTCGGCGTCGCCGTCGTCTGCGAGGGGACGCATCTCTGCATGTCGATGCGGGGGGTGGAGAAGCAGAACTCGTTCGCGGTGACGAGCGCGATGCTCGGCATCTTCCGCGACAACACCCGCACGCGCATGGAGTTCCTCGAGCTGATCAGGCACCGGAGCGACCTGCTCCCGGCGATGTCGCCGGCGGGCCTGGCGTGCGTGGATGACTAGAGGCACTGCGGCTCTGTGCCTCGTTCTGCTGATTGCGTCGGCGTCGGCTGAGGCGCAGCGGCGGACGACCGCGGCACGAGGACGCGCGGCGCAGGCAGCCGCGAAAACCGAGCCCGCGACGTTCACGTGCCCGTCGCCGCTCGGCGAGGGCGTGAAGACGAAGCTGCAGTTCTGCGACGTGAACACGGGCCGCGAGTACGCCGAGGGGATCCTCATCATGCTGCCCCCGCGCACGGGGCCGGTGACGCTCTCCTTCGACCTGCACAACCGCCACATCTACTCCGAGGAGCTGATCAAGACGAACCGCGCCTACCGGCACTACACGGCGACGATCGGCGTGCTCACCGACAACAACGACCTGCTGTCGCGCTTCGTCGTGCAGAACGAGTTCCGGAACGCCTCCGACGTCGTCGACCGGATCGCCGGCGACGTCAGCCCGGGCGGGCTGAAGGCGGTCGCCCCCACGGGGCTCGAGTCGATCAGCGTCGAGATTTCGGACCCGAAGGTCGAGAGCGTCAGCATCCTCGGCGAGAAGCTCGCGGTGGTCCGCCCCGACAGCCCGACGCCCGACAACTTCACGGCCGCCGGCCGCCCGATCGCGATCGTGAGCAACGTCCAGCTGACGTACAGGCCCGCGCCGGCGCGACGCCGTTGAGCGACGACGCGGACCGTCTCTCCATCATCGTCCCCGTCTACAACGAAGTCCGGACCATCCGCGCGGTCGTCGAGCGCCTGCTGGCCGTCGATCTGCCCGTCGCGCGCGAGATCCTGGTCGTGGACGACGCGTCCACGGACGGGACGCGCGAGGTGCTCGATCAGGTTGCGGATCGCGTCACCGTCTTGCGCGTCGCGCGCAACGCCGGGAAGGGAAGCGCGGTGCGCCACGGCCTGGCGCACGCGCGCGGCTCCATCGTGGCGATCCAGGACGCCGACCTCGAGCTGGATCCCGCGGAGCTGCGCGAGCTGGTGGCGCCGATCCTGAGCGGGGAGGCGGCGGTGGTGTTCGGCTCGCGGTTCCTGCGCGGCCGCGCGGGGGCGCCGCTGAAGACGTTCGTCGCCAACCGCGCGCTGACCGCCGCCACCAACGTCCTGTTCCGGTCGTCGCTCACCGACATGGAGACCTGCTACAAGGTGATGCGGACGGACGTGGCGCGCTCGCTGGGGCTCACCGCGCGGCGGTTCGAGCTCGAGCCGGAGATTACGGCACGGCTGCTGCGGCGGGGGCACGCCATCCGGGAGCTGCCGGTGCGCTTCGACGCGCGGTCGCGGGCGCAGGGAAAGAAGATCGGCTGGCGCGACGGCGTCCAGACGCTGTGGGTCCTCATGCGCGAGCGGTTCCGGTGAAGGGGTTCGTGGTCGCGCTGCTGCTGGCGGCGGTGTTCTACACCGGCATCCGGTGGGGCACGTTCGTCGCCGGCGGATCCGATTCGTACTGCTACGCGCATCAGGCGGAGCGGTGGGCGTCCCTCCTTCGCCAAGGCTTCGGAGGGCAAGCCCTCCGACTCCAGGAGCCCGAGCCGCTGGCGCTCGGGGCGCCGTGGCCCGACGCGCCACTGACGTTTGCGCCGGCAGGCCACGTGCCGTCGCCGACCGTGCCCGGCGCCATCGTGCCGATCTGCCCGGCGGGGCTGTCCATGGCCATGGCGCCCGTGCTGGCGCTCGGCGGCCGCGACGCCATCTTCTTCGTCGTTCCGCTGTTCGGCGTCCTGCTGATTGCGGCCACGCGGGCGCTGGGGTCGCGGTTCGGCGCGCGCGTGGGTCTGGCGGCCGCGGTTCTCGCCGCGTGCAGCCCCGCGTTCCTGTATCAGCTCGTCCAGCCGATGAGCGACGTGCCCGCCGCCGCGCTGTGGGTCACGGCGGTCGCCGCCGCCACGGGAACCGGCCGTCGCTCCGCGGCGCTGGCGGGCCTCGCGACGAGCGGCGCCGTGCTGGTCCGCCCCAACCTGGTGCCGCTGGGCATTCCAATCGCTCTGTTCCTGCTGCTGCGTTCCGAGCGAACGTGGCCGGAGCGCCTCCGCGCCGCCGCGACGTATGCGGCCTGGTCGCTGCCCGGCTGCCTGGCGGTGGCGGCCATCCAGCGCACGCTGTACGGCTCGGCGCTCTCGTCCGGGTACGGATCGCTCGACGTGATCTTTGCCGCGGACCGGATACTGCCGAACGCCGTCCGCTACGTCACCTGGCTCACGGAGACGCACACGCCGCTGTGGATGCTCGCCGCGGCGGCGCCGTTGCTGCTCCCCGGCGCGCTCGCGCGGCTGCTCGCGGCCATGGTGCTCGTCAACGTGGCGCTGTACCTGCCGTACTACGTCTTCGACGACTGGTCGTATCTGCGGTTCCTGCTGCCGGCGATTCCCATCGTCATGATTCTGGTCGTCGCCTCGATCGACGCGATCGTTCGACGAGCGGCGGGTCCGCTCGCGACGACTCGCGACGCTCGCGGAACCCGCGCTACGTACGTCATTGCGGCCGTGGCGCTCGCGCTGGCGATCGTCTGCATCCGCGAGGCGCAGGCGCGCAACGTGTTCCGGCTGCAGGCGCTCGAGGCCCGCTACGCGCGCGGCGGCGAGTTCGTGAACGCGCGCCTGCCGCGGAACGCGCTCGTCATCACGAGCTGGCAGAGCGGCAGCGTGCGCTTCTATTCCGGCCGCAAGACGCTGGCGTGGGACAGCCTCGATCCGGCGTGGCTCGACCGCGCGGTGGCGGAGGTCCGGCAGCGCGGCTTCGAGCCGTATCTGCTGTTCGAGCGATGGGAGGAGTCGGCGTTCCGCCTCCGCTTTCCCGGCAGTCCCATCGGCGCGCTCGACTGGCCGCCGATGGCGGAGGTCGCCGCGCAGGTGCGCGTCTATCGGCCCGGCGACCGCGAGCGCTACCTGCGCGGCGAGCAGCCGCCGACCGAATACGTCCGGTAATTACTTGCTCAGACGGATGATCTGGTTCTGCAGCTGCTGGAACGCCGGGCCAACGTCCGCGCCGGTCGGCGCCGAGGCGCGACCGGGCGGGTGCCTACGCCAGCCAGTAACCGCCCACGACGATCGCAACGACCGCCGCAGTCGCCATCATCGCGCGGTGCGCGGTCGCGGCCCGCCGGCCGCCGGCAATGAAGCCGGTGACGGCCGCGAAGGCAGTCATCGCCACCACCGTCCCGACGCCGAACGCGCCGACGTAGGTGAGCGCGTCCGCGCGTGTCGGCAGCGCCAGCGCGGGCAGCACGCCGAGGAAGTGCGAGCTGCCGGCGATGCCGTGCAGCACCCCGAGGCAGAACGACGCATGCGCGTGGCCGAGGCGGCGCATCCAGCCCGGGCCCGCCTGCACGTGCAGGTGGTCGTGCGACACGCCGCCGTGCGCGTGCGGGTGCGGCGCGATCCGCGCGCTGCGGCGCAGCGCCCAGAGCCCCACGGCAATCAGCGCCACGCCGACCAGCCGCTCGCTCCACGCGGAGATGACCTCGAGCGGCGGCAGCAGGTCGCGCAGCAGCACGCCGACCGCCGCCACCGCGACGACGCCCGACGCGTGGCCGACGCCCCACGTCCAGCCCGCGATCCATCCGCGGCGGCGGTCCGCCACGGCGATTGGCGCGACCGCCGCGAGGTGGTCGGGTCCCGACAGCACGTGGAAGAGACCGGCCAGCGCGCCGGTGATCGCCGTCAGCATTGAATCGCCTTGATCTGCAAGTATTCCTCGAGGCCGTACTTCCCGAACTCACGGCCGATGCCCGACCACTTGTAGCCGCCAAACGGCGCCAGCGGGTTGAACCGCCCGCCGTTGACGTCCACCTGGCCCGTGCGCATCCGCCGCGCCACGCGCAGGGCGCGGTCCGTGTCGCCGCCCCACACGCCGCCGGCCAGCCCATAGATTGTATCGTTGGCGATCGCGATCGCCTCGTCTTCCGTGTCGTAGGGCAGCACGGCGAGCACCGGCCCGAAGATCTCCTCCTGGGCGATGGTCATGCGCGGGCCCACGTCGGCGAAGATCGTCGGCTCCACGTAGTGGCCGCGCGCAAATCCCGGTGGCCGCCCGCCGCCGGCCACCAGGCGCGCGCCTTCGGCCAGCCCCTTCTGGATGTAGCCCTCGACACGGTGGCGCTGCAGCTCCGAGACCAGCGGACCAAGCTTGGCGTCGGCATCGAGCGGGTCGCCGACCTTCAGCTTCGCCAGCGCGCCCGAGGCAATCTGCAGCACGTCGTTCATCCGCGCGCGCGGGACGATCATCCGCGTCCACGCCGAGCACGTCTGCCCGGAGTTCAGCATCGCGCTGTTCACGCCCCGCGCCACCGCCTTCTCCAGCGGCGCATCGTCCAGGACGATGAACGCGGACTTGCCGCCGAGCTCGAGCGTCACTTTCTTGATGGTGGCGGCGGCGAGCGCGGCCACACGCTGGCCGGCGCGGATCGATCCCGTGAAGCTGATCATGTCCACGCCGGGGTGGTTCGCGATCGCCTCGCCGACAATCGGCCCCTCGCCATGGACGATGTTGAGGACGCCGGCGGGAAGGCCGGCGTCGAGCGCGGCTTCGGCGAGGAGGTAGCTGTTGAGCGGCGCCACCTCGGACGGCTTCAGCACCATCGTGCAGCCGGCGGCGATCGCCGGGGCCACCTTGGCCATGATCTGGTGCAGCGGGTAGTTCCACGGCGTGATCATCCCGGCAACGCCGAAGGGCTCGCGCGTGACGATCGAGTTGCCGATCTGCTCCTCGAGATGCAGCCCGGTGGCAAGCTGCGCGTAGCTGCGCGCGGTCTTCACGGGCAGCTCGGCCTGGACGGCGGTGGACATGGTGATCGGCATGCCCACTTCGCGGGCGATGGTGTCCGCGATCTGCGGCACGCGCCTCTCGAGCGCGTCGGCGAGCTTCCGCAGCCAGTCGGCGCGCTCGGCCGGCCCGGTGAGCGCCCAGCCCTGATCGAAGGCGCGCCGCGCCGCGGCCACGGCGCGGTCCACGTCCTCGGGTGTGCCTCGGGGAACGTGGCCGATCGTGTCTTCTGTCGCGGCGGAATGGACGTCGATGCGGTCGCCGCTCGCAGGCTGCTGCCAGCGGCCGTCGATGTAGAAGTGTTCGCGTGCGTCCAAGCTTTTCCTGCCGGCTGCCGGCTGCCCGCTGCCGACTATTTCGGCGCCATCCGGATCGCGCCGTCGAGCCGAATGGTTTCGCCGTTGAGCATTTCGTTCTCGAAGATGTGCCGCACCAGCGCCGCGTATTCCTCCGGGCGGCCGAGCCGCGGCGGGAACGGCACCTGCTGCGCCAGGGACTCCCGTGCCGCGTCCGGCAGGCCCGCCAGGAGCGGCGTGTCGAACGTGCCGGGCGCGATCGTCATCACGCGCACGCCCATGCGCGCGAACTCGCGGGCGATCGGCAGCGTCATGGCGACGATGCCGCCTTTGGAGGCGGAGTAGGCGGCCTGGCCGATCTGTCCGTCGTAGGCCGCCACCGAGGCTGTCGTCACGATCACGCCGCGCTCGCCGCCGGCGGACGGCTCGTTGGCGGCCATCGCCGCCGCGGCCAGGCGGATCGCGTTGAACGTCCCGATCAGGTTGATGTTGATGGTGCGCGCGAAGTGCTCGAGCGGCTGCGGGCCCTCCTTCGGCAGCACGCGGCCGACGGTGCCGACGCCGGCCGCGCAGACGAGGCCGTGCACGCCGCCGCACTCCTTCACCGCCGTCGTGACGGCGCGCTCCATGTCGGCGGCGCTGGTCACGTCCGTCTTCACGAACCGCACGCGGTCGCCCAGCCGCTGCGCCAGCGTCTGGCCCGTCTGCTCGTTCACGTCGAGGATGACCGCGCGTCCGCCCGCGCCGGTGACCATCTCGACCGTGGCTCCGCCCAGCCCCGACGCGCCACCTGTGACGACAACCGTTCTGCCATCAAACTGCATGAACACGATTCTATCGGTTCAAGAGGTTCCGGGGTTCAGGGGCTCACGAGGTTCATTTCTTCAGCAACGCGGTCCAGTTCAGGATGACCGTGAGCGGCGGCGCCGCGGTTTGCGGGAGCAGTTGCTGCATCAGAAACCGCTGGCCGTCGCGCGTCACGTCGTACGAATAGCTGTTGCCCGTGGGCATCGACGTCGAAAACAGTTGATGCGGCGTCCCGAGCTGCACACCGCCGGCGGTGAGACCCACGTCGACGGCCATCAGCGCCTGCGAGTCTTCGGTGGGCGTCACGTAAAACAATTCCCTGCCGTCCGCGCGCCACCGCGGCGCACGGCCCCCGGACGTCGACACCTGCCACTTTCCACCGGAGGGGGGAAACGCCTGCACGTACACCTCCAGCCGGCCCGATTCCGCCGATTGGTACGCGATCCATCTGCCGTCGGGCGAGAACTGCCCCGACGTGTCGGCGAACGGCGTCTGGACGACGAGCATCGGCTTGGGGTCGCCGCTGAGCGGCCAAGCCCAGATATCGTCGCTGTCGTTCAGATCGATCTCCGAGTACAATAGGTAGCGGCCGTCCGGACTCCAGTCACTCAGTACTTTGCTGGGGCCGCCGCTCGTGATCGGCTGTTCAGTGCCCAGGCCGCTCGCGTCCTTCCGGTACAGTTGGTACGTACCGCTGCGGTTCGAAGAAAACGCAATCTGGTCGCCGCGGGGCGACCATGCGGGCCACGTTTCACGTGCCGCGTCGAAGGTGAAGCGGCTCATCGTCTGCCGCGCCGTGTCGAACACCCATTGATCGTCGAGTCCCGCCGGATCGCGGCGGCCGACGGCAACGCGGCCACCGTCGGGCGAGATCCGAAGCGACGAATACACCTGTTCGGGGCCTGCCTCGGCCAGCACACGCCCGTCCCTCGCCATCCAGACCAGCCTCGCACGATCCCGCGCGCTTCCCCCGCTGCGGAACATCAGCACGCGGGCATCGGCGGCCCAGAAGGAGGCCCATCGATTGTTGTTGGCAACGGTGAGATCGGTGGCCACCGGCACCGGTTCTCCCAGGAGCGCCATGCTCCCGGGGTCAAATGCCTGCGCCATCAACGTCGTGTCGCGCACGAACAGCAGCCGGTCGGGGTCGCTGCCAGCGCCAGCGGCATACACCCCCTTGAACGGCGTCGTCAGGAGCTGACGTCGATCCTGCGGGCGGGAGAGCGAGCTCACCCAGAGGCCGGTTGTCTTCGGATCATTGTTGGCGACGCTGAGATACAGAAACCGATCGCCGTCGGGCAGGAATTGTGGAAACAGCTGGATGCGCGACTGGCCGGACGAGACGTCCTCCACGATCAGCGAGGGGGGGCCGCCAGCTGCCGGGACCGTGTACAACCCGCCCCGGATAGCGAACAGCAGCACGCCCTGGCCGCTCCACGTGCCACCACCGGCGCCGCCAGGCGCGTCCGCGAGCGTGAACGCCGTGCCACCGGCCAGATCAAGGCGCTTCAGCTTCCCGTCACTGAAGAACGCGATCGCCGAGCTGTCAGGAGACCAGAACGGAGAGTCGGCATTCGTCGTGCCTGGCAGCGGCCGTGCCACGAGGCTGTCGATCGGTCGCACATACAACAGGTTCGCCCGGTCTCTTCCGCTGTATGCGCTGAACACGACGGACGTCCCGTCCGGAGAGACCGAGGCGCCGGTGAAGAGGTACCGGAACGTGTCCGCCGGAGACGGGCCAACGGTGAACTGTACCGCACGAAGCTCCGGCACCGGTCGCGTCAGCGACCACACGGCCACGCCCACCGACATCACCAGGGCGATTGCCGCCAGCGCCCAGGGTGCCCACGACGACGTCGCTGCCCGCCTGACAGGCGCGCCGGCCTCCCGATGGTCCTCGATCAGCCGCCACGCATCGCCGATATCGCGAAGGCGCTTCCGCGGGTCCTTCTCGAGACAACTCTCGAGTAGCGTCCGGACTTGCGCCGGCACACCGGCCCACTCGGGCTGCGCTCGAATGACCGCGGCGAGCGTCTCGCCCACATCGTCGCCGTCGAACGCGCGCCGCGCCGTCAGCATCTCGTAGAGCACGCATCCGAACGCCCAGATGTCGCTCCGCTTGTCCGCGGCCCTCCCCTTCGCCTGCTCGGGTGCCATGTACGCTGCCGTGCCCAGCAGCATGCCGACGCCCGTTATCATCGCCGGCGAGGTGAGCGTCGGCGAGTGCGACAGCGCGACTCCGCGCATGCCGCCGGCGGCGGGCTCGACCGCCTTGGCCAGTCCAAAGTCCAGCACCTTGGCGGTGCCATCGGGGCGGATCTTGATATTGGCCGGCTTGAGGTCCCGATGGACGATCCCCTGCTCGTGCGCCGCTTCGAGCGCCTCGGCGATCTGCCTGGCGATGGGCAGCGCGTCATCGAGCGCCATTGGCCCACGCGCGATGAGGTCGGCGAGGGTCGGCCCTTCGACCAGCTCCATCACCAACGCGGTGGTGCCGTCCGAGCGTTCCAGGCCGTAGATCGCCGCGATCTGTGGATGATTCAGCGACGCAAGGACTTCGGCTTCGCGCTGAAACCGCGCCAGCCGCTCGGCATCGGCGGCCACCGCCTCCGGCAGCACCTTGATCGCGACGTCGCGTTTCAGGCTGGTGTCGGTCGCTCGATAGACCTCGCCCATGCCGCCCGCGCCGATCTGGACGGAAATCTCGTACGGGCCGAGGCGGGTGCCGGGGGCGAGCGCCATCCGCAGGGCATTTTACGGGATACGAAGCCTTCGAACCTGAACCTCCAGAACCTACAATTTGTCCGCCGTGAAAATCGACGTGTTCAACCACTTCTTCCCGAAGGCCTTCTTCGAACGCTACATCGCCGGCGGGGCGGCGGGGAAGGACATGGGGAAGCGGATGGCGAGCGTGAAGGCCGCCGTCGATCTCGACGAGCGCTTCCGGCTGCTCGACGAGTTCGGCGACGTGCGGCAGGTGCTGACGATTGCGCAGCCGCCGCTCGAGGCGATCGCCAACCCGGAGACGTCGCCGGTGCTGGCGCAGATGGCCAACGACGGCCTGGCTGAGCTGGTGGCGAAGTACCCGGACCGGTTCATCGCCTTCGGCGCGTCGCTGCCGCTGAACAACACCGACGCGTGCCTGCGGGAGATCGAGCGCTCGGTCGAACAGCTCGGCGCGCGCGGCGTGCTCGTCTACACCAACGTCAACGGCGCGCCGCTCGATCGGCCGGAGTTCCAGCCGATCTTCGACGAGGTCGCCCGGCGCGACCTCGTCGTCTTTCTTCACCCGGCCCGCGGGTCGAGGTTCGCCGACTACAGCACGGAAGACAAGTCGCTCTATGAGATCTGGTGGATGCTCGGCTGGCCGTACGAGACGAGCGCGGCGATGTCGCGGCTCGTGTTCTCGGGCCTCTTCGATCGCCACCCGGGCATCAAGATCCTCACGCATCACATGGGCGGGATGCTGCCGTACTTCGCGGGCCGCGCCGCGCTCGGCTGGGACCAGCTCGGCGTGCGCACCTCCGACGCGGACTACGTGTCGCTGCGCCAGTCGATGAAGAAGCGGCCGGTGGACTGCTTCCGCGAGTTCTACGCGGACACGGCGCTCTTCGGCGGCGCCTCCGCCACCGCGTGCGGCCTCGACTTCTTCGGTGCCGACCGGTGCCTCTTTGCCAGCGACACGCCGTTCGAGCCGTCGCCCGGCATCTTCATCCGCGAGACGATTCGCGCGATCGACAGCCTTGGCCTGACCGACGACGACAAGGACAGGATCTACCGGCGGAACGCGGAGCGCCTCCTCAAAATCGAGATATACTCGGCCCCTCGTTGACTGGTATGTCAGACAACCGGTTTCTTGCGGCGTTCGGCGCGCTCGCCGTCCTCGTCTCCGCCGCGTGCGGTTCCGCGCCCGCGCCCGAGCGCGCGCGCAAGACCGTCAAGGTCGGCATCATCCTCACGTATTCCGGAGCGGAAGCGTCCATCGGCGAGGCCATCGACCGCGGCGCCGAGCTCTTTCTCCGGGTCAACAAAGAGACGCTGCTCCCGGACATCGACATTCAGGTGATCAAGCGCGACGAGACCGGGCCGTCGCCCGACATCGCGCGCCGCCTCGCGCAGGAGCTGCTCGTGCGCGAGCAGGTGCAGATCCTGACCGGCGGCCAGTGGACGCCGAATGTCGCCGCCATCGCGCCGCTCGTCACCGAAGCGGGCGTCCCCTACGTCGTCATGTCGAGCGGCACCGCCAGCACGACGCGGCTGTCGCCCAACCTCGTGCGCGTCGGCTTCACGCAGTGGCAGCACAGCTACCACCTCGGTAAATGGGCGGCCGCCAACGGCATCACGCGCGTCACGACGCTGGTGAGCGACTACGCGTCGGGCGTGGACGCGGAGGACGCGTTCACCGCCGGCTTCACCGAGGGCGGCGGCGCCGTCGTCAGCAAGATCCGCGCGCCGCTGCGCAGCGCCGACTACGTGCCGTTCCTCGAGCGCATCCGCCGCGAGAAGCCGCAGGCGCTCTACGCGTTCAACCCCGGCGGCCCTGAAGCCACGCGCTTCATCAAGGCGTACGACGACCTCGGGCTCGCGGACGCGGGCATCCGCCTGATCGGCCCGGCGGCCATCGTCCCGGACGATGAGCTGAAGAACATGGGGGAGGCGGCGCTGGGGGTGATTTCGTCGGGACACTATTCGGCGGCGGCGGATCGGCCGGCGAACGCGGCGTTCATCCGTGCGTGGCGTGAGGCGTACGGTGAGGCGAGCGTCCCCAGCGTGTTTGCGATCGGCGGCTGGGACGGCATGGCGGCCATCGTCGAGGTGATCCGGCAGCAGAACGGCGACATCACGCTCGCGCGCAGCCAGGAGATCCTGAAGAACTGGAGCAACCCCGAGAGCCCGCGCGGCCCGGTGGAGATCGATCCCGCCACCCGCGACGTCGTCCACAACATCTACATCCGCCGCGTCGAGAAGACCGGCGACGGCCTCCGCAACGTCGAGTTCGCCACCATCCCCGCGGTGAAGGACCCCTGGAAAGAGCTCCACCCGGATGCGGGAGCTTCTTGATCTTCTCGTCTCGCTCGCCTTCTACGGCACCGCCTACGGCACCGTTCTTTACTTCCTCGCGGTAGGCCTGTCCGTCACGCTCGGGTTGATGCGGTTCATCAACCTCGCGCACGGCGTGTTCGCGATGGCGGGCGGCTACCTGACGGTGACGCTCATGTCGCGGGCGGAGGTGCCGTTTCTGCCGAGCGTCGCGGTGGCGGTGGTGGCGGTGACCGCGTTCGGCATGCTGCTCGAGCGGACGCTGTGCCGGCGCTTCTACAGCGCGCCGATCCTCGACCAGGTGCTCTTCTCGATCGCGCTGATCTTCATGTCGATCGCGATCGCGCGGTACATCTACGGTCCGCTGGCGCAGCCGATCGAGCTGCCCGCGTGGCTGTCGGGCCGCATCAGCATCGGCATCGGCGTGTTTCCGGCCTACCGCGTCTTCCTCATTGCCATCGGCCTGCTGCTGGCGGTCGCGATCTGGTTCGGCATCGAGCGCTCGCGCTTCGGCGCCTCCGTCCGGGCCGCGGTTGACAACCGCCAGATGGCGGAGTCGGTGGGCATCAACGTCAACCGCGTCTTCACGATCTGCTTCGGCCTCGGGACGGGGCTTGCCGCGCTGGGCGGGAGCCTCGGCGCGGACCTGCTGCCGATTCACCCCGCGTACCCGAACGACTTTCTCGTCTACTTCCTGATTGTCGTCGCCGTCGCCGGCATGGGGAACATCGGCGGCGCGTTTGCGGTCGCCCTCGGCTTCGGCATCGTCGACACGATCGTCCGCTACTACCTGCCCGACCTCGGACGCATCCTGATGTTCCTGCTGGTGATGGCCGTGCTCTTCCGCAAGCCGCACGGCTTCGCGCCCCGCGTTCACGCGTGACGAAGACGCGCGTCCTCGACGCGGCGGTCGTCGTCGCGCTGGTGCTGTATCCGCTGCTGCTGCCGGGCTATCTGGACCTCGGCACGCGGATGATCGTCATGGCGCTCTTTGCGATGTCGCTGGACCTGCTCGTCGGCTACTGCGGGCTGGTGACGCTCGGGCACGCGGCGTTCTTCGGCGTCGGCGCGTACAGCGCCGGCATCCTGGCCATTCGCGCCTCCGCGGATCCGCTGACCGGCCTCCTCGCCGGCGGCGTCGCGGCCGCGATCCTGGGGCTGCTCGCGGGCACGGTGCTGCTGCGCAGCCGGCGGCTGACGCTGATCATGTTGACCCTGGCGACCGTGCTCATCGTGCAGGAGACGGCGAACCGCATGAACTGGCTCACCGGCGGCGCCGACGGCCTGCAGGGCATCGACATGGATCCGGTGCTGGGGCGCTTCGCGTTCGATCTCTTCGGGCGCGTCGGCTACGTCTACGCCGCGGCCGTGCTCGCGCTCGGGTTTCTCGTCTTCCGCGCGGTCGTCGACTCGAACTTCGGCAAGTCGCTGGTCGGCATCCGCGAGAACGAGCCGCGCATGCGGGCGATCGGCGCGCCCGTGGACACGCGCCTCAGGATCGCGTTCGTGATGTCCGCGGCGCTGGCGGGCATCGCGGGCGCCCTGCAGGCGCAGGTCACCGAGTTCGTCTCGCTCAATGCCGTCAGCGTCGAGTTCTCGGGCGAGATTCTGATCATGCTGATCCTTGGCGGCGCGGGCCGGCGCTACGGCGCCTTCCTCGGCGCGCCCCTGTACGTGTTCATGCAGGACTACCTCGCCAAGGAGGACCCGGCGAACTGGTACCTCTGGATCGGCGCGATGCTGATGGCGATCGTCCTGTTCGCGCCGGGCGGCCTGACGAAATGGATTGGAGCCCTCGTGGGGCGGGCGACGCATGCGTCGCCCCTCCCGGGCAGATCATGAGCGTCCTCGACGTCCGCGGCCTGTCGAAGAACTTCGGCTCGCTCGAGGTGACGCGCAACGTCAGCTTCGCGCTCGAGGAGGGCGCCCGCTGCGCGCTCATCGGGCCGAACGGGGCGGGGAAAACGACGCTTCTGAACCTGATCTCGGGCCGTCTGCAGCCGACCGCCGGCACGATCCGTGTCGCCGGCCGCGACGTCACACGCGCTCCGGAAGCGGCACGCGTGCAGGCCGGCCTCGGGCGCACGTTCCAGATCACGAGTCTCTTCCGCCGGCTGACGGTCCACGAGAACCTCGCGCTCGCCGTCCGCGAACATCAGGGCGTGGCGCGCCTGTTGTGGCCGAGCCGCCGCGTTCGCGCGCGTGTGGACGCGCGCGTCGCCGGCATCCTGACGACGCTGCGCCTCGAGGCCGACGCGCAGACACCCGTCGAGATCCTGCCGTACGGCGTGCAGCGGATGGTGGAGCTCGGCGTCGCGCTGGCGCTCGAGCCGAAGCTGCTGCTGCTCGACGAGCCGGCTGCCGGCGTGCCGCGCGACGACGTCGGCATCATCTTCGACGCCATCGCGCAGTTGCCGCCGTCGATGGCCGTGCTCCTCATCGAGCACGACATCGACGTCGTCTTCCGCTTCGCCTCGCGCATCGCGGTGCTCGTGGCCGGCGCGATCCTCGTCGAGGGAACGCCGGCCGAGATCAGCCAGCACGCCGAGGTTCGCGCCCTGTATCTCGGGGAGAGCCGTCATGGCTGACCTCCTCGAGATCGCCGGCGTCACCGCCGGCTACGGCGCGACCGTGATCCTCGAGGACGTGACGGCCGCCGTGAAGCAGGGTGAGGCGCTCGCGGTGCTCGGCCGCAACGGAGTCGGCAAGACGACGCTCATGCGGACGATGGCGGGGCATACGACGCTGCATCGCGGACGGATCGCGTTGGACGGACGGGACGTCGCGGCGCTCCCGTCCTGGAAGCGCGCGCGGCTCGGCATCGGCCTCGTCCCGCAGGAGCGGGAGGTCTTTCCGTCGCTCACCGTGCTCGAGAACATCACGGTCGCGACAGGCCTGCATCGCCGAAGCGGCGAAGCCGCGAAGGCGTGGAGCATCGAGCGCATCTTCGAGCTGTTCCCGCCGCTGGCGGACCGGCGGACCAATCTCGGCACGCAGCTCTCCGGCGGCGAGCAGCAGATGCTCAGCATCGGCCGCGCGCTGGCGCTGCAGCCGAAGATCCTGCTGCTCGACGAGCCGTTCGAGGGGCTGGCGCCGACGATTGTCGAGACGCTGGTCGCGGTGTTCCAGGAGCTGCGGCGCGCGGGGTTGTCGATCGTGCTCACCGAGCAGCACGCCCGCCTGGCGCTGGAGATGACCGATAATGCGGTCGCGCTGGTGCGAGGCCGGATCGTCGTGCGCGACAGCAGCGCGGCGCTGCTGCGCGACCCGCAGGCACTCGAGGACGTACTCACGGTCAGAGGCTAGGAGTCGAATGCAGAGGCCCATCCAGGACCTGCGCGAGTGGCTCGCGCGTGCGGATCAGATCGGCGAGCTCGTGCGCGTCGCGCAGCCGGTCGATCCCGACGAGGAGATGAGCGCGATCACGTACCTGCTGGCGAAGAAGCAGCCGTCGCCCGCGGTCCTCTTCGAGCAGCCCGCCGGCGCCAACGCGCTGGGCGCGCGCATGCTGTGGAACCTCGCCGGCCCGAGCCTGAAGCGCACCGCGATCAGCCTCGAGGAGGCGCCGGACACGCCCACCGTGGAGCTCATTCGCCGCGTCAAGGAGAAGTTCAAGACGCGCATTCCGCCGCGCGAGGTCACGCGCGCCGAGGCGCCGGTCTACGAGCACACCATCACGGGCAGGGACATCGACCTGACGACCTTGCCGATTCCGCGGCACTGGCCGCTCGACGGCGGCAAGTACGCAGGCACGGGCGACGCCGTCATCACGAAGGATCCCGACAACGGGTACCTCAACGTCGGCACCTACCGCATGATGCTGCAGGGGACGTCGCAGGTCGGGCTGTATCTCTCGCCCGGCAAGGACGCGCTGCTGCACATCCAGCGCTCGTGGCAGAAGGGCGAGCCGATCCACGTGGCCGCGGCGTGGGGCATCGACCCGCTGTTCATGCTCGTCGGCTCGCAGAAGTTCCCGAAGGACATCTCCGAGTACGAGTACGCCGGCGGCGTGAAGGGCGAGCCGATTCCCGTCGTGCGTGGCACGACGACGGACCTGCTGATTCCGGCGAACGCGGAGCTGGTGATCGAGGGGACGATCGACGTCAACTCGACGAAGGCGGAAGGGCCCTTCGGCGAGTTCACCGGCTACTACGGCAAGCCCGAAGCCGCGGCGCCGCTCGTGGACGTCACCGCCATTCACTACCGCTCGAACCCGATCATCACCAACGCGCTCATGGCCGACTACCCGTCGTGCGAGCAGAGCGGCTTCTTTGCCGTCCTGCGCGCGGCGCGCATCTGGAACGACATCGAGAAGCTCGGCGTCCCCGGCATCATGGGCGTCTACTCCCATCCGGCGGCGGCGGGCGGCTTCGGCATGACGATCGTCAGCCTCGAGCAGAAGTATCCCGGCCATGCGGCGCAGGTGCTCGCGCTGGCCGCGCAGGTGCCGGGCGGGGCGTACTTCGGCAAGTTCATCATCGCGGTGGACGAGGACGTGGACCCGACCGACACCGACCAGGTGATCTGGGCCCTGTCCACGCGCTGCAATCCGGTCGATGCGATCGAGATCCTCCGCAACACGTGGAGCACCGGCCTCGACCCTGCGCAGAATCCGCCCGAGAAGCGGCTCTACGGATCCAAGGCCCTCATCAACGCGTGCAAGGAGCACCGGCACCTGAAGACGTTCTCGAAGCGCAGCCTGCTGCGCAAGAGCGTCTACGACAAGGTTGCCGCACGGTGGAAGGATCTGGGTCTCCCCGGTACTGCGCCCGGCGTGGCGGCGTATGAGCCGGAACCTTGATACGACCCGTGTATGGGGTCTGACCCCATGAGTGGTCTGACCCCCGAGCTGATGGATCGCCTGCGCGGCGACGGGGTGGAGACGCTCGCGCACCAGGCGATCGTGCTCTGCACCATCGGCGAGCAGGGCTGGCCGCACCCGGCGATGCTCAGCTACTACGAGGTGGCCGCCGCCGATGCCCGCACGCTGCGCCTTGCGGTCTACAAGGACAGCCGCACCTGCGCCAACCTGCGCGACCGCGGGAAGGCGACGCTCATCCTCACCGACGAGCGGCTGGCGTGCTACATCAGAGCCTCCGTCCGCGACGTCGCGCCGGCCATGGAGTCGGCGCCGTACAACGCGCAGGTCGAGCTGGACGTGCAGCAGGTGACGTTCGACGAACCGCCCCCGGATCTGGAACCGGGCGCGTTCGTGCTCGGCGGCATTACCTACGCTGCACGTACAGGTGACGCGCTGGCGCGCGCCCGCCGCGTTCTTGCGGAACTGCGTCGAATGTGATATTTCACACCCGCCTTCCTGGGAGATCTTCATGCGTAAGCTTCTCTGGGCGTTGCTGTTGCTTGCTCCGCCGCCCGCATGGGCGCAGGTCGACTTGTCCGGCGAGTGGGCGCCGATCCGGGCCGAAGATCACACCCCCAACCCGAACGTGCTCCCCGGCGACTACGTCGGCCTCCCCATGAACGACGAATCGCGGATGCGCGCCGACAGCTGGTCGGCCTCCGACTGGACGCTGCCCGAGTGGCAGTGCCGGCCGCACCCGGCCGGCTACATCACGCGCGGACCGTCGCAGTTGAGCATCACCAAGACCGTCGATCCGGTCACGCGCCAGGTCACCTCCTGGAACATGGAGTGGCTTCGCTCGGTCGAGCACGTGGTCTACATGGACGGCCGGCCGCACCCGTCGGAGTACGCACCGCGGAGCTGGGGCGGGTTCTCGACCGCGGAGTGGGTGGGCGACACGCTCACGATCTCGACCTCGCACGTCAAGGAGAGCTACATCCGCCGCTCCGGCGTCTTCCGCAGCGACAAGGCGAAGCTGACGCAGTTCCTCACCCGCCGCGGCGACATCCTGACGTGGGTCGTCATCACGCACGACCCGGTCTACCTCACCGAGCCGCTCATTCGCAGCACCGAGTACCGGCTGCAGCCGCGCCAGATCCTTCCGCCGTACCCGTGCACGGTGGTCGCGGAAGTCGATCGGCCGCGCGGCGTCGTGCCGCACTGGCTGCCGGGGGAGAACGGCGGCGTGGGCGACTACGCGAAGTACTACAAGATTCCGTTCGAGGCGAGC
>VFYY01000060.1 GCA_016871375.1 Acidimicrobiia bacterium | reverse complement strand
GGGTTCAGCGCGTTGAGAAACGGCGTGCGCTCCTCGTCGGTGGACCAGCGGAAGATCCGGATGCGCATGGGGCTGCCCGGCTCCGCGACGTTGACGGACGTGCCCGTCAGCGTGACGGCATCGCCGTTCCCAGACGGGCCCTGTGCCGCGACGAGCACGAGCAGGAACGCCAGGATGCCCGTCGTCATTGGTTCGGATTGGTCCCCTTCGTCCGCCCGAGCCACTCCACCAGGCGCTCCATCTCGTCGTCGGCGATCTTCGCGCCGCGCTCGCGCATGTCCACCGTGATCACGCGCCAGCGGTCCGCACTGAAGCGGCCGGTGTTCACGCGTTCGAGGTCGTGGCATGCCGTGCACGAGCGCTTGAGCAGCGCCTCCGCCTCGGCGTCGCTGAAGAACGTGGTGATCTCGGGAGGCACGTACGCGCGCGGGAACGGCCGGGTCCCCGGGCCGAACTTCGACACCAGCCAGCCGACGAGGAGCTCCCGGTCGGACGTGACGAGCTCGACCGGCTTCGTCTTGTGGCGCTCGTCGATGAGCGCGTTCCACCCGGCCTGGTCCAGCGCGTGGAACCCGTAGTCGTCGATCCCGTGGCAGGACGTGCAGTTCTTGAAGATGATCTGGCGGACCGGCCCCTGCGGCGGCACGACCTGCGGCCGCGTCGGACGCGGGGTCAGCTGCGCGCCGACCGGCGCCGCCGCGGCGAGCGCCACGGCGGCGATGGCAAAGAGCGCCTTCCTCACCTTCGTCACGCTATCTCCAGCGGCTCGCCGTAGAGCTCGGTGAGCTTGCCCGTGCTCGTC
Organism: Acidimicrobiia bacterium; assembly: GCA_016871375.1. GTDB lineage: Bacteria > Acidobacteriota > Vicinamibacteria > Vicinamibacterales > UBA2999 > VFYY01. The sequence goes on along the minus strand of VFYY01000060.1, from coordinate 21,525 downwards.
CCGAGCTTGTCCTGCTCGATGCCGAAGAGATACAGGATGCTGAGCAGCATGTTCGACGTGCGCTGCCTGTTGTCGGGGAACACGATGTGGCGGTTCCCCTTGAACGTCCCGTCGATGCCGCCGACCAGAATCACCGGCACCTTCTCGTGCGCGTGCCGGTGCGAGTTGCCCATGTTGCTGCCCTTGTAGATCAGCACGTGATCGAGCAGCGTGCCGTCGCCCTCGGGGATGCTGCGCAGCTTCTCGCAGAAGTAGGCGAGGTTCTCGACGTGGTAGCGGTTGATCTTGGCGTAGTTGGCGACGTTCTCCGGCTTGTCGCCGTGGTGCGAGGCGCCGTGCCAGCCGCCGGTGAAGCCCGACTCCGGGAAGCTCGTGCCGGTCAGGTCGCGCCCGAGCATGTAGGTGGCCGAGCGCGTGATGTCGCCCTGGAAGGCGAGCGCCAGCAGGTCGTACATCAGCCTGAAGTGCACGTGCTTGTTGTCCGGCAGCCCGAACGGCACGTCGGACGTCGGCTCCTGCACGGAGTTCTGCATCGCGATGCGGATGCGCCGCTCGAGCTCGCGGATGTTGTCGACGTAGGTATCGAGGCGCGCGCGGTCGCCGGCGCCGAGGTCCTTCTTGAAGCCGGCCAGCTCGCGCGTGACCGAGTCGAGGATGCTGGCGTTCTGCCGGCGCCCCGCGAGACGCTCCTCCGCGCTCGTACCGTCGCCGAACAGCCGCTCGAAGACCACGCGCGGGTTGACCTGCGTCGGCAGCGGCTGTGTGGGCGACACCCACGAGATCGAGTTCGTGTAGGCGCAGCTGTAGCCCCAGTTGCAGTTGCCGAAGTTCCCCGTGTCCTCGACGCCGAGCTGCAGCGACGACAGGATCGTGTCCTGGCCGTACTTGTTGGCGATCAGCTGGTCGATCGTGACGCCCAGGTACGGGCTGACCGCGTTGCGCCGCGGCCGCGCGCCCGACAGCAGCACGGCACCGCGCGCATGGTCGCCGCCCGGCTCCTCGTCGGTGGCCATCGCTTCGGGCATGTCGAGCCCGGTGACGAGGACCGTCCGATCGCGGAAGGCCTCCAGCGGCTTGGTGATGAAGGAGAAGTCGAAGTTCTTCCCTTCCTTCGTCGGGCTCCAGTACCCCGGCGCCGCGCCGTGCGGGTGCCAGATGCCGACGAAGCGGCGCATCGGCTCGGCGGCCGTCAGCCGCTGCGGCGTGAACGCCGGCAGCATCGAGTCGAGCAGCGGCAGCGCGAGCGTGGCGCCGGCGCCGCGCAGGAACGTCCGCCGCGGGATGAACTTCTTCGTGAGGAACATTACGTCGTCTCCTTCACGCGCATCTGGAACTGCGCGCTCTTCACGACGGCCAGCACGATGGCCGAGAAGCGGTTGTTCTCCTTCGCCACGTCGCGCGCGATGGCGCGGATCGTGGGCATGTCCCCGTATTCCACGCCGCGCCCCAGCGCGAACGTCATCATCTTTTCGGTGAACATCCGGACGAACTGCGGCGAGTAGCGCAGCACCGCCTGGCGCAGACCCGAGGGCCCGTCCACCGTCTGCCCGTCGTAGAGCACCACCGAGGCGTCGATGGGCGTGCCGCCCTCGCCGCCCTGCTTGGTCCGCCACTTGCCGTCGGCGTCGAAGTTGTCGAGCGCGAAGCCGATCGGGTCCATGATCTTGTGGCAGCTCGCGCACGTCGGGTTCGCGCGGTGCAGCGTCATCTGCTCGCGCAGCGTCAGCACCTTCGTCGAGCCGGCGGTCGACTCTTCCAGCGCGGGCACGTTCGGCGGCGGCTCCGGCGGCGGCGTGCCGAGGATGTTCTCGAGCACCCACACGCCGCGCTTCACCGGCGAGGTCCGGAAGTTCTGCGTCCACGTGATGGACAGGAAGCTGCCCTTGCCGAGCAGCCCGCGCCGGTAATCGAGCTCCGGCCCCAGCGTCACGCGGCGGAAATGCGAGCCGTAGATGTTCGGGATGCCGTAGTGGCGCGCCACCCGCTCGTTGACGAACGTGTGGTCCGCCGTGAGCAGATCGACGATGTTGCGGTCCTCGCGCATGATGCTCTCGAAGAAGAGCTCGGTCTCGCGCGCGAAGGACTTCCTCAGCTCATCGTCCCAGTCGGGATAGAAGATGCCGTCGGGCGACGTCGCCGGCAGGTTGCGCAGATACAGCAACTGCTGCGCGAAGTTGGTGACCAGCGCGTCCGACCGCGGATCGGCGAGCATGCGCCGGACCTGCTGCTCCAGCGTCCGCGGGTTGCTCAGCTGGCCCTTGCTCGCCAGCGCAATCAGGTCGTCGTCCGGAATGCTGCTCCACAGGAAGAACGACAGGCGCGAGGCGAGCTCGAGGTCGCTGATGCGGTAGGACTGGCCGGGACGCGCGGCGGCGGGTTCCTTCTCCGCGCGCACGAGGAACTGCGGGCTCGCGAGCAGGCGCCGCAGCGCCAGCTCGATGCCTTCGTCGAACGTGCCGGCGGTGCGCCCCTCCGTGTAAAACTCCATCAGCGTGGCCACGTCCGGCGCGGTCGCCGGACGGCGATACGCGCGGCGCGCCAGCGTCGTCAGGATCTGCTTCGCACACGCCGGCTCCTGTTCGGGCGCCGTGGGACGGCACGCGAAGACACGCCGGCGGCTGCGCGAATCATCGGGGCGCTGCGCGTTGAACGGTCCCTGAATCCTGAGGAAGCCGATGGCCGGGTAGTACTGGAGCTGCGGGATGCTGTTGTTCTCGAGCGACTTCCGGTCGTACTGCTTGATCAGGTCGAGGCTCGGCCGGAAGTTCGTCGCCAGGAACGTGGCGCCCACCGCGCGCGACCCCGCCTTGAGCGGAATCGTGACCTCGAGCACGCCGTCGCCGGAGTCACCCGCCATCCCCTGGCTCGTGCCGACGCCCTGGTAGCGGAAGAGATGTGCCCGCTCGCCGTCGATCACGATCTCGAGCTGCTCGCCGGGGATGAAGCTGCCGATCCCGAAGTTCTGAATCGAGAACTTGTACTCGCCGTCGGCCGGAAAATCGTGGCGCACGAGCAGCCCGCCGCGCGTGCCGAACGGCAGCCCCTCGATGTGATGGTTCTGCGACGCGTCGTTGGCGACGGGATAGGTCGCCTCCGTCGGCGTCTTCCAGTAGCCCACCGCCGAGCGGGCGACGCGGGCGGCAGCCGTCATGTACGACTCGAGCAGCGTCGGCGAGATCGTCAGCGAGCCCGCCACGTTGTCGAACCCGCGCGCCGCGTCGTCAGGCGGCAGCAGCGTGGTGACGTCGATCTCGAGGTCGAGCAGGTCGCGGATGACGTTCGCGTATTCCGTGCGGTTCAGCCGGTGGAGGACGACGGAGCCCGGATTGGCGGCGCGGGCCGCCCGGCGATCGAGCTCCCCTTCGAGCCAGTCCCGCAGCCCGTCGTACTCGGCGACGGACGGCCTCCGGACGTCGGGCGGCGGCATCACGCCGGCGCGGAGCTTCCGAACCACCTTCTCCCACAGCTCGGCGTGCTCGCCGACGGTCGCCAGATCGAGCCCCTGCAGGGACAGGTTCGCGGTCTTCAGCCGGTCGTTGTGGCAGGTGACGCAGTACTGATCGATCGTGGCGCGGTGCTGAGCTGCCACACCGGCGGGACGCGGACTTTCCTGGGCTGCGGGCCGTTCCCCGCCCGAGAGCGAAATAAAGACAAAGACGTAAGCGAGGAATCCGGCGGGGACGAGATGACGCATCGCCCGTGCAGCCTACGATCGGCCTGCGACGCTGTCTTTGCAATGAGTTGAAAAGATCTGAAAGTTCCTGTCGAACCGCTTTGGGGGTAAGATTCGCCTGTGCCGGGCCGGCTTTACTCCTTCGGTCCGTTCCGCGTCGACGTCGCCAAGCGGCTGTTTCTCCGCGACGGCACGCCGGTTCCCCTCCCCGCCAAGGCCTTTGACCTCCTCGTGCTGCTCGTCGAGCGGCGCGGCCAGGTCGTGGACAAGGAAGAGATCCTCACCAACATCTGGCGCGGCGCCATCGTCGAGGAGAACAACCTCGCCCGCAGCATTTCCACCTTGCGGAAGGCGCTGGACGACGCCCACGGGGAACACCGCTACATCATCACGGTTCCGGGCCGCGGGTATGAGTTCGTGGCCGACGTCGATCCGTCGGATGCGATACCCGAGCGTCACGACCGTCCTGCGCCTCGGCGCCGCCGGGCATTTGCCGCGGCGGTCGTCGCGCTGGCGGCAGTGGGGGCGGGCGTGTATCTCGCCCGGCAGGGCGAAGACCGTCCCGAACCATCGGTCGCCTCGCAGCTCTGGCAGCTGACGTTTGCCGAAGGCTGGCAGGGCGAGCCGGTGTGGTCGCCGGACGGCCGCATGGTCGCGTTCACCTCGAACCGCAGCGGCAACATGGACATCTGGGTGCAGGCGCTCGACTCCGGAGGCCCGCTCCAGGTCACTGCGTCACCCGCCCACGACACGCAGCCGGACTGGTCGCGAGACGGGCGCCTTGTCTACCGATCGGATCGCGAGGGCGGCGGCCTCTACCTGCTGCCGGCGCTCGGCGGACAGGAACGGCAGCTCTCCACGTTCGGCTATCACCCGCGATGGTCGCCCGACGGCACGCGGGTGCTGTTTCAGCGGTCGAACTTCCAGGGGCGCGTGGCCACCGCGCGGGAGGTCTACACGGTCGGACTCGACGGCCAGCCGCCCCGGCGGGTCCTCGACGAGCTCTTCGCGCAGTTCGCCACGTTCACGGCCGCCTGGCACCCCGATTCGAAACGCATCTCGATCTGGGGGAGCCACCTGACGGACGGACCGAGCTTCTGGACGGCGCCGCTCGACGGCGGGCGTCCGGTCAAGTCGCAGCTCGCCGACGAGGTCCGCGCCGGCTTCGGTGAGGGCACGCTGCGCTTCATCGACGGCGACAACGCGCCGCTGCCGTTCACGTGGTCCCGCTCGGGCGACACGCTGTACTTCGAAGGCGTCTCGCGCGGCGTCCGCAACGTGTGGCGCATTGACGTGGACCCGTCCACGCTGCAGTGGACCGGAGGGCCCGAGCGGCTGACGACGTCGGCCGATCTGAGCGAGGGCGTCTCCCTGAGCCCGGACGGCACGAAGCTCGCGCTCGCGGTCCGCAAGGAGCGGACGCGGCTCTGGTCGCTGCCGCTCGACGCCGCCTCCGGGAAACTGCTTGGCCCGGGCGATGCGATCACGACCAATACCGTCGACGCGCTCACGCCCGTTCTCTCGCGCGACGGCGAGAAGCTGCTGTTCGCGGCCGAGCGCGGCGGCGCGCAGGAAATCTGGGAGCGGACGCTCGCGGACGGAGGCGAGCGGATGATCGTCCCCGGCGACAAGTACCGCCGCGTCAGCCCGATGTATTCCCACGACAACCGGCGCGTGATGTACCTGCGCACGCTGGGCCCCGACGTGGTCACCGCCACCCGCGAGGTCGTCACGATCCCCGCGTCGGGCGGCCCGGAACAGGCGCTGAGGACCGCCGCGCCCGTCGCGCGCCTCTTCGACTGGTCGTCGGACGGCTCGTGGATTCTCGCCGCGCTGCAGGAGAAATCGGCGCGCGGCTACGAGCTGGCGTTCGTGCGCGCCGACGGCACGGGTCCGGCCGATGTGCGCGTGCTGGCGACGGACCCGGCAACGAATCTGTTCAAGGCGCGACTCTCGACGGATCAGCGATGGGTGGCGTATGTCGCGCCGACAGGCCCGGGCGCGTCGGCGATCTACCTCGTCCCGGCCGCCGGCGGCGCGCCTGTGGCGCTGACGAGCGGCGACTCCTTCGACGACCGGCCGCGCTGGTCGCCTGACGGCCGCGTGGTCTATTTCCTCTCGAGCCGGAGCGGCTTCCTCAACGTCTGGGGCCGGCGCTTCGACGCCGATCGCGGACTCGCCGCCGGGGACGCGTTCCCGGTCACACGGTTCGACAGCCCCGCCCAGATGGTGCCGCCGCGCATGATTCAGCTTGGTGTCGCCATCGCCAGCGACCGCCTGATTGTCCCGGTCAGCGAGGGATCCGGAAACGTCTGGATCCTCGACGGCGTCGATCAGTAAACGTTCGTCTCGTGGTCCACGCGGCGCCGCGTTAGAATTCACGACATGGCTGACCAGCTCGATCGGGTGCTGCAGGGCCTCGACGAGGCACAGCAGTTTGCCGCGACCTACCGATTCGAGATGACCAGCGAGTATCGCGCACTGATCGAGTGCGTTGAGGCCATGTCCGGGAACCAGTCGGGCGGCGACAAGAGCTCGGTGTGGCCTGCCATGCGCCGCTACGTCGAGTCGATCACGCGCGCGCGGCGCGTCTGACACAGTGACGCCGATCGCCCCGCTGGCGCGGGAGCTCGCACGTCGCAACGTTCGTTATCTGTTGATCGGGGTGGCCGGCGCCAACCTGTACGCGCCGCGGGGACAAGGGGCATTCGCCACCCGCGACCACGATCTCTTCCTGCCGGCCGACGCCGACAACCTCGTCGCCGCGTGGGCCAGCTGCGACGCGCTCGGGCTCGACCTCTGGTCCGGCGACGAGCCGCTCGATCGTCCACGCGACCGATGGCTGGCCGAACGGTTCATCACCCGGCAGGCGCTGACGCGGATAACCGGCCCCGGCGATCTGCTCGTCGACCTCACGCTGGTCATGGCAGGCTTCGATTTCCAGACGGTTTGGAGCGAGAGGCGGGAATTCCAGATCGACGGTGTTCCGGTCCCCACTGCGCGCCTGCTTCATATCATCGAATCGAAGCAGGTCGCCGGACGCGACAAGGACAAACTCTTTCTGGCCACCCACCTCGACGCGCTCCGGCAACTCCTGACCGGGCCCGACGCCGACTGAAGCAGCAACCTTCGACCCGGACGTCCGGATTGTGCGGCTCCTGCGTGCACGCGCGACCGGTCGAGTCGTCCCGGGGATCGGTGTTCATGCGGTGCAGCCTGTCGGCCACGGACCCGCGATTCCCGAAGTACCCCCAGCTGCCCGTGCTGGCGTGCGCGGGCTACGTCAAAGCCGAATCGTCAGCACCCCGTCGGCAAAACCAGTAGCGTAGCGCTCCAGCGGGAGCTCGGCCGGGCCGCGCAGCACCATCCCCTCAACGCTGAAGCGCGATTCGTGACACGGGCAGACGAACGCCTGCGCGTCGCCGTCGGTGATCTGGCAGGACTCGTGGGAGCAGGTGCCGGTGAGGGCGACGAACACCGTGGTGTCCAGGCGCGTGACGAGAAACGCGCCCGCCGTGGACGCCACGCGGGCGCGCCCGCCGACGGCGTCGAGCGGCGTGGAGGTCACGCGCACGACGATCGTCTCGCCGTCCACCTGGCCTCTGACGATCGGCAGCGCCGCGTTCTGGCGCGCGCCGGCCACGGCGACTGTCGCTGCTGCCTGGCAGAGCGCCGCGCAGAACACGCGCCTCGACGGGCTCACTTCGCCAGCGGGTTCGGCCGGAGCTGGAAGTGCGCGATCTGTCCGCGCGCCTGCCGCCCGAGCTCCGTGTGCCACACGGCACGGGTCCCGTTCGCGGACCACAGCCCGCGTCCCTTCCAGCCGGTGTTCGGATCGTCGATGCGGCCGTCCATCCCGCGCTGGTGGAAGCCCATCGGATACGGCACGCGCAGCGTGATCAACTTGCCGCTCCGCTTGTCGAGCGCGATGAGCGAATCGGAGTTCGTGCCGTTCATGAGCGGCGTGTCCACGCCCATGCCTAGCGCGTCGAACCGATCGACGTAGCTGTAATAGTGGAAGTCGGCGTTCCAGTCGGCGGTCACGCCTTGCATCTTCGGGCCGCCAGTCGGATAGAGCGTCCACCCTTCACGGCAGTGCCGTCCGCTCGTGATCGTGTCGCCCGTCAGCACCTTGCACTTGCGGCGATCGAAGCTGGCCAGGTGTCCGCTGCCGGCAAGGCCGGTCCACACCACGCCCTGGCTGTCCACGTCGATGCCGCGCGGCAGGAACCCGGTCTGCACACCCGACTTCGTCGGGTACGGATCGAACGGCACCTGGTACATCTCGCCGACGCACGTCTCCGGCGGATTCGCGCCCAGGCTCAGGCGCACGAGTTGCCCGGGCGTCGTCGTCACCGCGCCCCACAGGCTGCCGTCGGTCGGGCTCTGAATCACGCTGTACGGGCCGCCCGGCACCGGCCTGTCACGATCCGGACGTCCGTCGCCGTTCACGTCGAAGTAGAGACGGCACCAGCCCTGCGCCGCCTGCTGATCGCCGGTCTTGTCGAACAGATCGACGTCGAACCATCCGAAGCTCGCCGCCTGGCCGCCGAGCGGGTTCGAGAACAGCCGGTTGGTGCCGTCGATCGCGAACTGCACGTGATGCGTCCGGAAGCACGTGTGGATCAGCGTGAACGTCTCGCTGCGCGGGTCGAACATCGCGAGGTGGCGCGTGCTCTCGTCGAACGGATCCGCCTTCGCGTACTTGTGCTCCGAGCCCTGGCGGCAGAACGCCGGCGTCGCGGTCACGTTGACCGCCGCCGAAATCCAGATCCGCCCGCGCGCGTCCATCGTCAGGTGGTTCGGGTTGGAGTGGTCGCGGATGACGATCTCCTCGCCGAAGGTCAGCGACGGGTTGTCGGCCGTCAGCGGCGTGAACGAGCGCATCTTCGATTTCTCGACCTGCGCGGGAATGGTGATCGTCCGCTCCTCGTGCTCGAGCGGATCGAGCACCACGAGGCCGTCGTTGTGGAACTCCACACCGTAGATGCGGCCGTTGGGGTTCATGCGCGGGTTCCGCTTGTCGGCGCTGACCACGTCGTGCATGAACGGCACGTCGTTCGAGACGTCCCACATGCTGACGACGAGGTTGCGCTCGAGGCCGGCCGGACGCTCCGGCGCCGGCGGCACGGCGCCCGCGGCCACGCGGTCCACCCAGTCGGCAAACATCGGGAAACCCTGGTTGAAGATCTGGATTTCCGGCATCTGCCCGGCAACCGTCGCGTAGCGCAGCGCCTCCGTCGTCGTCTTGAGGCCCATCGTCTTCAGCTTCGGGTGCAGCTCGCGCGTGGCTTTCGATCCCATCTGGAACCGGCTGCTCTTCGTCTGGAAGATCCACTGCGCCTGGTGCTGGATCATGCCGATCGGGAACTCGCTTTCCGCGGGGATCCTGATCAGCGAGAACCAGTAGTTCGCCGGGTAGTACTGCGCGGCCGCGAGCGGCGTGGGCGCGGACACCGCGGTCAGCGCGAGCTGCCGGCCACGGCGCGCCTGCACCTTCGGCGAGTCCACGAGGCCGTACCCGCGCACCCAGATGTCGTAGGTGGCGTTCGGCAGATCCGGCAGCACGTACCGCCCCTGATCGTCGGTGACGACCATCTTGCGGAACGTCGTCTTCAGGTCCTTCGTCTCGGCGATGACCCAGACGCCCGCCTCCGCGCCCTTCGGGCCGCGGACGACGCCGCCGATGTCGTCCTGATCGATGGCGACGTTCGGCGCCTGCTGCGAGCTGAGCGCGATCGAGGCGAGCAGAACAATCGCGGCCGTTCCGGATGCGAGATGCTTCATGTCGTTCTCCAAGTCCGGCTAAGGCCGGACACTACGCACGCCTCGTGACCTTACGTACGTAGTGTCCGCCTTCAGGCGGACCACTCATGTCGTCGAACACGGTGTCGGATTCCACCCCGTCGTGTCGCGCTGCCTCCTGAAGTTCGTGCTCGTGATGAACGGCTGCGTCAGGTACCGGGGATCCTCGACGATGGTCGTGACGATCAGGAACACGTCGTCATTCAGGCCGCGCACGACGTTGTAGTACTCGGTGACGGTGGCATTGGCACTATAGGGAACGCCGTTCTTACGCAGGTACCCGGGGCGCAGGCCCGTCGTCACCACCTTGAGCGCGCCGCCGCGAGGCTTCTCGCCGCCGCGCGGCGCGCGGCGCCCGGCGTAGTCCCATGCGGCGGTGGAACGTCCCTGCCAGCTTGGTTCCGACGCAGGCGGGGTGCCGAAATGAAAGCGCCGCGTCTGCATCCCGGCGTCGAGCTCCACGCGCATCGTCGTGGGACTCTCCCAGCCGACGCGGATGCGTGTCGGCAGGCGCATGACGCCCGCCGCGCCGTAGGCGCGGCACTGCTCGCCCGCCGCCCGGTCGCGGGCCGGGTCCCACGCGGTGGCGACCTTGCGGCCTTCCGGCGTGAGCGGGACGCTCTCGAAGTCGCCCTTGCGCGGCGGCATCAGCCGGTGGCGCCAGTCCTCGCTGACGATCGACACCCACTGGCCGGAGAGATCGACCGCGGCCGCCGCCTGCGGCGTCGGCGGCGGACCTTGCGGAGCGCCGCGCTGCTGCGCGAGAACGGGCGCGGTAAGTACGAGCGTCAGGATCAAGATGTGACGCATCACCGCGTCCCTCCCGGCGGCGGCAGCGTCCGGTAGATCGCCTCGACGAACATGTCCGTCGTCCACGGCCCCGTCGTGGCGCCGAAGTCCGCGTCGTAGTCCTTCGTCGGCCGAGCCGCCTTCACCTGCTCCACCGTCATGCCGCGGCGGCGCATCTCGTCCACGCGGTCGCGGACGATGGTGAGCATGTCGCGGTAGTAGGCGACGTCGGCGGAATCGGAAATCCGTCCGTGCCCTGGGACGAACATCGTCCCCCCTTCGGCCATGAAGTCGGATGCCGCCGTTGCCAGCATCCTGTTCACGCCGTCGATCAGCCCGTTGATGGTGCCGCCCTGCGCGACCTCGATGACCGGGTAGCGGTCGTTGACGTAGAGGTCGCCGGCGGCGATGACGTCGGCGCGGCGGAAGTGCACGAAGCTGTCGGCGTCGGTGTGCGCGGCGTTCGGGTGCACCAGCTTCACGCCCTCGTTGTTGAACCAGCGGAACAGCGTCATCTCCGGTCCGAAGTAGACGTCCTTCGGCCACGCGGCAAACGGCGGCGGGTCCGGCGCGCGCCGCATCTGCGTGGCGACGTTCTCGTGGCCGATGATCATGGCCACGTTCTCCTCGCGGCCGAGCAGCGTGTTGCCGCCCGTGTTGCGAATGGCGAGGCCGGCCTTGCTCAGCGCTTCGTTGCCGCCCGTGTGCTCCGGGTCGAAATGCGTGTTGAGGATGTACATCAGCGGCCGGGGCGAGATCTGCCGCAGCGCGGCGAGCACCTGCGCGCTGGCGTCCGCGCGGCCGGTATCGACGAGCATGATGCCGTCGCCGCCGATCGACGCGGTGATGTTGCCGCCGGCGCCCATCACCACGTGAATGTTGTCGCGCACGGGCACGACGCGGATCCCGGTGTCCGCCGGCATGTCGGGCACCGCCAGCGGACGCGCGGCCTCGCGCGGGGCGTTGGCGTTATCGGGGATGCCGATGCGGGCCTTCGATGCCAGCATCGCGTCCACCGTCGCGCGATATTCCGGATAGCGCGATGCCGCGCCGCCGCGGACGGCCTCGTGCGGGATGCCGAACTTGTCGGCCCACTCGAAGAGCTGCTTGTTGGTGCCCGGCAGGTAGTGCGGCACCTGCCCGGGGCGGCGGTCGACGTCCTCCTCCTTCGGCTCGCACGGATACGGGACGATGTGCTGCGAGGGATCGAGCACGTAGTCGGAGCTGCGGATGTGGACCTCCTCGAGGTAGACGGGGTCGTAGATCATCATCACGCCCGTCATCACGCTGCCGTGGCGAATCCAGTACTGCACGAGCGTCGCCTTCGCGCTGCGCGGCACGCCGTTGCGGCGGATGTAGCCCTCCTTCATGTGCGTGGTGGTGATGCGCAGCATGTCGCCGTCCCACTCGCCCTTCGAGAAGCCGCCCCACGTGTGGGGCGCGCCGGCGGGCGGGCGCGGACGGCCGTCCATGAACGTGGGCCGGTCGGTCGAGCGCAGCCAGTACTGGTGATACGCGACCAGGTCGCGCGTCTGCGGATCGATCTCCTTCCAGATGCGCATCTGCGACGGGCCGCGCCAGATGTAGTCGATGGGATGCGGGCGGCACTGCCACTCCGGCATCGAGAGCCAGCCCGGGTCCCACGAATCGGCGCGCGCGCGGCCGGCGTCGTTCATCGGCAGGCCGGTGTAGTCGCCGAGCTCGGGTCCGTTGCCGCGCTCGTCGTTGTCCTCGTGGAAGCGCGGCACCCACTCGCCGGACATGTCCATCTCGTTGCCGGCGAGGTTGAAGCCGCCGGAGCCGAGCAGGTTCGGAGCCAGCGGCTCCTGCGCGTCCGCCCTGACGACGACGGTGATGGCGCCCGCCGCAGCCAGCAGCAGGGCGAGTGGAACGAGGCCGCGCCGTGCAATCGGATTCACGGCGCGGATTGTAGCGCTTATGGTGCGACGCAGCTGAAGTTGGCGGCCTCGTCGATGCTCCCCTGGCCCTTGTAGCGCGCGACCTGCGGGTACGGACAAAGGGGGCGTGTCCGGACGACCTGCCCATCGGTGACCTTGCTCGCGACGAGCGAGGCCGGGGCGGCGCCCTTCTCCACCCAGTCGATGACGGCAGTCACTGCATCGTACCGATCAGGGCCGACCCCGCCGGCGCAGTGCGCGACGCCCGGCATCATGAACAGCCGCGCGAAGTCAGGCGTGTTGCGGCCGTTCTTCGCCGTCACGGCCTCGTAGTAGTTGACGCCCATCATCGGCTGCAGCACCTGGTCCGCCCAGCCGTAGGTCATGATCAGCTTGCCGCCGCGCTGCCGGAACGTCGCGAGGTCGGGATCCTTCGCGTCGGCGACAGCGCTCCACCGGCGCATGAGCGCGGGATCCCGCTCGTAGTCGAAGGTCCTGAAGTCGTAGTCCGGCTGCGGCGGGTCGAAGACGAGGTACCGCATGACGCCCAGCGCGAGGTTGAGATCCGCGGACGTCCCGCCCGGCTGCGCGGGCACGATCGCGTTCGCCCAGTTCGCTTCGCTGCCGGGAAGGAACGAGAAGAGGAACGGCTTTCCGTTGCTCGTGGGGCCGCTGTAGATCTTCCTGAACGTCTCCGCCTGCGCGGCGGTCAGACAGTTGTCGGCGTCGGCGCCGGCCTGGCAGGCTGGCACGTCGCGCACCGGATCGAACCGGCAGGCGCGCGGATCGTCGATCAGCCCGTCGGTCAGGCCGTCTACGGCGTCGCACGTCGCCTTCACCCTTTCCGCGACGAACGGCAGCTTCGACGCCGGGATCGGCGCGTCGATCATCGCGCGATGGTTCCACATGGCGCCGATCGTGAACCCGGTCTGATCCACCCAGGGCGCGTTGGCGACGATGCCGTCGAAGTCCCCGGGGTAGCGCTGCGCCTCGAGCAGCCCCTGGCGTCCGCCGTTGGAGCACGAGTTCCAGTAGGAGAACGCCACGGGCCTCGCGTAGTACTCGGCGGCAATCTTCTTGGCCGTCTCGGCGGTCACGTGCACCGCGCGGTAGGCGTAGTCGATCGCCTTCTGCGGGTTGCTCAGGACGAACGTGCCGCCCGGCTCCTTCATCGCGTCGTGGCCCGTGTTGGTGCGCGCGTGCACGAAACCGGTGGCCAGCGCGGGTGTGCGCTCGGCGCTCATCGGCGGGTCGATGGCCTGGCCGGCCAGGCCGCCGTTGCCCGTCATGTAGAAGCGCCGGTTCCAGCGATCGGGCAGGCTGACCTCGAACGCCACCTCCGGCGTGATCACGCCCGTGACGCGGCAGTGCGAGGGCGTATCGGCGGTCGCCGCGACGACTCGGGCCTGGATCGACAGCAGCCCCTCGCTCTTGAACGCCGCGAGACTCTCACACGTTCGCGACGGCGACGTGTCCGTCACCGTGTAGCCCGCGCGCGACTGGCTGGCGTTCGCAAACGGCTGCGCGGCCGCGGGAGCTGCGAGGAGGAGGAACGCGAGAACGCGCACTCCAGGCACCCTACTAGAGCGGCGTATCTGGAATCGCGATCGTCCGCCAGATGTGGGCGACCGGCGAGTTGTCGAACCCGAGGCCTTCCTTCGGCTGCTTGAAGTGGCGCCCGATGATGTCCACGAACGGATCCATCGTCACCACCGCCTTCGGATCGAACGAATACAGATCGTTGACGGTCACCAGCCGCGGCTCCATGTACCAGCGGTGGTTGCGCACCATCTTGTACGTCTCCTGGATGTAGGCCGGGGGCACGTAGTCCTGGCCGAACACCCGGAAGTAGAGCTCGGGGTACTCGTAGCCGGCGGCGGAGTCCGGATAGAACCGCAGCGCCTGGTGATAGCGGATGGCAAAGGTGGACTTCGCCGGGATGTAGGGCTCGAAGAGCTGCGCGCCCCACCAGCCGTGATCGGTCTTGATGAGCGCCTGCACGACGTCGTGCAGGAGGCACGCAACAATCACGTCCTCGCTCATGCCGGTCTTGAGCGCGCGCGTCGCGCTCTGCAGCACGTGGGTGGCCGGCTGGAACCGCAGGTTGAAGTAGTCGAGCAGCGTGGGCCTGGCCGGCATCGGCGCCAGCTTCGTCCGGTTCGCCGCGCCCGCGAAGAGGTTCCCCGCGCCGCGGCGGTAGGTGCGCGTCTCGATCTGCGCCTCGAGCTCGGCGACGGTCGGGAACTGCGTCCGTCCGGCAAGGCTGCCGGCCACCTCCTGGTCGAGCCGCTCGACCAGATGATCCTCGAGCGCGTCGGCCCGCGCCTCGTGAGACATGGCGGCGACGGCGGCCGTGCCGCCGAGACTGGCAATGAACGACCGGCGATCGATATCCATCTCTCCTCCTCGCACGGCGAATTGTAACGCGCTCCAGGGTGCCTGGGGTGACTAAGGTGCCTGGAGTGCCTGGGGTGCCTAAGGTGCCTGGGGTGCTGGCGCCGCGGACAATGGCCAGTTGCCGGTGTACGGCGGCCAGTTCGGCACCGCCAGATCAGCCGGCGGATAGAACATCGCCGCGTAGATCGAGCGGATCTTCCCGTCCTCGACGAAGAACCACTCGCTGAACACGTTGCGCGGCGTCGGCGACCCGGGCCGCCGGATGAACACCGCCATGGCCAGCACGACGCCGGCTTCCTCGTCGATGACCGGGAAGCGCCGCGCGGCAACCATCTGGATGTTGATCGTCTCGAGGCCGGCCGTGCAGTCGGCCGAGGGACGGCCGGGCCCGGTCATGATCGTGCCGTTCTCGATGCGCGCGCATCCCGGATGCGCCACGATCACCGAGCCGTCGTGCGACGTGATGCCGTCGAAGTAGCTGTTGACGATGCGCTGGAGGGCGGCGCGGGGCAGCCGCTGCGCACGGGGAAGCGTCGCGCGCGGCGGCGGAGGATTCGCGCTGAGGTAGTCGGGGTTGAACAGGTTGGCCGGACCGCGGCCGGGTTGCGCCGGTCCGTTCAGGCCGGGATCGCCGGGCCGCGCCAGGTACCACTCGGCCTCGGTGATCGCCGCGTCCTCGACGCGAATGCGGACGGTCACGATCGCCGACGCGGCGCCTTCGTCAACGATCCCGAAGTAGGCGGCCTGCCCGCTGACCGGATCGGCGTAGCGGCGCTGCACCTTGCCGAGGCCGGTGACCGTCTTCCACACGCCCGCGCCAGGACGGACGTTGATGGCGTTCTCCGTCTGCCGGAAGCCGTCCGCGAGCGGCGCCGCGCCCGGTTCGTGCTTCACGACCGCGGCGAGATACCGATCCAGTGCCGTCGTCAAACACGCGCGATCGCAGTTCTGGGCGCTGGCGGTGCCATGCACCGCCAGCAGCGCGACGGTGCTAACGGCGAGTTTCCTGAGTCGCGTCATCGCCAGCGCAGAGGAAGCCGCCGATCTCCGGTCGCGGCGCGTTGCAGGCCGGCGCCGCCGCAGCGGGCATCTCGTGCGAGTAGAACACGCGGAACGTGTCGCCGGGCTTGCCGTTGAAGTCGTAGACGATGACCGGGTCGCGGCGCTGCGTGTCCCCCGCCGACATGCCGTAGTTCATCGAAATGGCGGCGGCGGGATACTGCGCCGGCCGCGGCACCGCGAGCGCGTCGAAGCGGGTGTTGCGCACGATGGCCTTCTTCAGCGCCGACATCGTCGAGTCCGGCGTGTAGGCGGTGGCAACCGCGACGCCAACGTAGTTGCGCAGATAGCTGTTCTCCACCGTCGCCACGCCGTCGCCGCGCCCCGGCTCGAGGTCGATGCGCGAAAAGAACGGGCTCGCCACGCCGACGCGCATCCCCTGGATGTCCGCGTTGCGGACGGTCACGCTCTTGGCCGCGTAGTTGGTGAACCAGATGCCGGTGGAGTTCTCGAACGGGCCGGTGAGCGCGCCCGCGTCGCCGCGCGCGACGGCGCCGTCAATCACGAGGCGATCGGTCGGGAACGCGGTGATCCCGTGACGCGAGGTGTGCCACACGCGCATGTCCTTCAGCGTGCCGTTCCACCCCATCGCGACGCCCGTCTGCGTGGCGCCGTACGCCTCGTTGCCGGTGAACTCGAGCAGCGGCGCGTCGGTCGTGTCGAGCGTGATCGACTCGGCGTCCTTGCTCGTGTCCGCGCCCTTGAACTTCGGGATGCGTACCGTGCCGAGCGCGCCGGCCGCGATCCCGTAGCCGAACACGTCCACGTTGGCGGCGACGTTGTTCCTCAGGATGTTGTTCGGCCCGCGCAGCCAGAAGCCCGCGCCTTCCCCGCCCGGATCGTTCGTCGCGCCGCCGTAGCCGCTGCGCGGCGCGAACTCGCCCGACCCCTCGGACCGGATCGCGAAGTTGCGCTCGAACACGTTGAAGCTCTCGGTGCCGTCCTCGGCGACGATGCCGGCGCCGCGCGAGTTGTAGACGACGTTGTCCTGCACCAGCCCGTAGTGGCTGTTGTGAATCGTGATGCCCCACTTCGACGCATCGTCAATCGCGTTGCCGATGAGCGTGAACTGGTAGCCGTTGGGCTGCGGCGACGTCGGCCCGAAGGCGTGGTGGAAGTGCAAGGAGTAGCGGCCGATCTGATTGGTGCCCACATGACGCACGGCGCCGTCGCTGCCGAACTCCGTGCTGTCCAGCACGCCCATGCGCGTGCGGCCCAGATCCTTGAAGAGCGCGTAGCGGATGTCCACGTCGGGATGCATGACGAAGATGACGTGGCCGCGCGTGCCCGCGGGGTTGGCGGAGCGCAGGACGACGTTGCGCGTGACGTTGCCGACGTGCGGCAGGAACTCGAGCGCACCGTCGGGCCGCCGCGCGCCCTTGTGGTCGAAGGCCAGCGCGGCGTTCAGCGTGACCGCGGTGCCGGCGACGGAGGCCACCGTCCGCTCTTCCCACTGGGCCCTGTAGTTGCTGCCGCGCTCCGGCTCGCGCAGGTGGCGCGTGTCGGGGAGCACGAGCTTGTCGCCGGCGCGCCAGCCGGACACCGCGCCCGCGACGGTCAGCGTGGACTGGCCGGCGAGCGGCTCGGCCGCGAGCCGCGTGAACGTCGGCGTCTTCACCGCGCCGTGCATGCGGACGGTGCCAAGACCGACGAGGCCGCCGGTGAGCTGCTCGGGATCGCGAGCGGTGTCGATCGGCCGGTCGGCCATCACCAGCTCCGCGGTGACGCCCGCGGCGACCGGGCGCCGCTCGGTGCCGATCTCCAGGCGTCCCGTCTCGAGCACGGTGAGCGTGCCGATCGTGAGGCGCGTGTTCGCGTCGGTCCGGAAGGCCAGCGTGCCCTCGACGTCGATGCACGCGACGGGTGCGTCGCTCAGGGCGTCGTAGGTCACGCTCGCGCCGCTCCTGATCAGCACGGCGTCGCCCGCGCCGGGCACGCGGTTGGTGGACCACGTGGCCGGGTTCGACCACGCGCCGCTGGCGACGGCGGTCGTCGTCACCGGCGTGCAGATGCGCGGGATGCCGTGCGGCACGCCGCTGGCGGCGGGCAGGTGCGCGTGATCCTGCGCGAACGCGGGGGCCGCGACGGCGACAACGAGCGCGACAATCGTGTGTCTCATATGTCTACTTCTGTCTATTTCGCCAGCGGATCGGGACGAAGCTGGAAGTGGGCCACGAAGCTCGGCGACCCCTTCCCTGTTTCCTGGTGCCACGTCGGCCGCGAGGCGTTCGGCGCCCACAGGCCGCGTCCCTTCCAGCCGGTGTTGGGATTATCGATCCGTCCGTCCATGCTGCGCGCGAAGAACCCGCCCATCGGATACGGCACGCGGAACGTCACCACGTCGCCGGTGCGAGGCAGCACGGCCATCAGCGAATCCGAGCCGGTGCCGGTCGCCAGGGGCGTGTTCGGGCCGAGCCCGAACGTGTCGAACTGGTCCACCCAGTTGTAGTAGAAGAACTCGGCGTTCACGTCGTCGGTCACGCTGGTGCCCTTGAACCGCGCGCCGGGCGCTGAATACAGCGTCCACCCCTCGGGGCAATGCTGGCCCGTGGTGGCGGCCTCACCCGTCAGGACGGCGCACTTGCTGCGATCGAAGCTGGCGATGTGCCCGCTGCCCGCCAGCGCCGTCCAGACGACGCCGGTGCGATCGACGTCGAGCCCGCGCGGGAAGAAACCGATCTTCCCCGGCGCCTTCGGGTTGTTGAACGGCGGCTCGTACGCTTCGTACACGCACGTCGCGGGCGGGTTTGCGCCGCGCACGAGGCGCACGATCTTTCCCGGCGTGCCGAGCGAGGCGAACCAGACGCTGCCGTCCACCGGGTTGTAGCCGAGACCGTAGCTGCCCGCCTCCACGCGCTTGTCCACCGCCGGATCGATGCGGCCGTCGCCGTTCACGTCGTAGTAGGCCGGACACCAGCCCTGCGCCTTCTCCGCGTCCCGCGTCTCGAGAAAGACCCGCGTGTTGATCCACCCGATCGTCGAGCCGTTGCCCGTGGCGAAGATCGTGTTGTCGCGATCTTCCGCCAACACGATGTGGTGGAGGTTGAAACACGTGTCGACGTGCGTGAACCGCTTCGTGCGCGGATCGTACATCGCGAGCTGGCGGCCGCCCGCCTTCTGGGGCCAGGCGCGCGCGAACGCGTTGCGCGTGCCGTCGAAACAATAGGCGGGGTTCTCCTCCGGCGGCCGCATGGTCGCGAGCGTCCACACGCGGTTCTCCTGATCGATGATCAGGTTGTTCGGCTGCGCCCATTCCTGCCAGATGACTTCCTCGCCCCAGTACGGCGACGGAAACTCCATCGTCTGCTGCGCCATGCGGCGGATGCGGCCCTTGTCCACCACCGCGGGAATGTCGATCAGTTCCGCCGTGTGCTTCAGCGGGTCGACGGCCGTCAGCGCGTTGTAGTTGAACTCGCCGCCGTAGACGATGCCGTTGGCGTTGATGCGCGGGTTGCGCCGATCGGTCGCGATCACGTCGTGGACGAACGCGAGCGGACCCGAATGGTCCCACAGCGTGATGACGACGTTCCGCTCGACGCCGCGCGGCCGCGGGGGCGCCGGCGGGACCTCGCCGGCGGCAATGCGGTCGGTCCAGTCGGCGTACATCGCGGCGCCGCGCTGGTATCCCCCGAACACGTTGAGGTTCTGATGGGTACGGCCGAATTGCCCCGCGCGCAGGCGGCGGTCCCACGCGGCGAAGCCCGAGTCGAAGACTCCGAGCGACCTCGGGATCTCGCGCGTCGCCTTCGTGCCCATCTGATGACACGTCTGGCAGGGCGCCTTGAGCTGCGCGATCCATTCGTGCTGGTTCTGCGCGGCGCGCGGCGGAGGCCCGGCGGCGCCAAGCGAACCACTGGCAGGCGGATCGGGCAGCGGAAAGGCGCTCGCCGGTGGCACGTTGACGAGCGAGAGCCAGTAGCTGGCCGGGTAGTACTCGGCCGCGGCTCGCGCGTCGGGCGCCGGCACCGCGGTCAGCGCCAGCTGGCGGCCGGGTTGCGCCTGAACCGCTGGTGAGTCCACCAGCCCGTAGCCGCGGACCCACACGCGGTAGTTCGCTTTGGGCAGATCGGGCACGACATAGCGGCCCGCCTCGTCTGTGACGACGATTTTGCGGAACTTCGTGGGAAGGTCGGCGGTCTCCGCGATCACCCAGACGCCGGCCTCGGGACCGCCCGGTCCACGGACGACGCCGCCGATGTCGTCGGCGTCGATGGGGACGGCCGTCTGCTGCGCGCCGCGGAGCGCGGCGGTCCCCGTCCAGGTCACGAGCGCCGCAGCGGCCAGCACGAACAGCGTGCGCTTCATCGTCGCCTCCATAGCGGATGAGTGACTACTTCGCCAGCGGATCCGGCCTGACCTGGAAGTGTGCCACGAAACTCGGGGTTCCCTTGCCGCCTTCCGTGTGCCAGACGACGCGGTTGTTGTTGGCCGCCCAGGCGCCGCGCCCTTTCCAGCCCGCCTTCGGGTCGTCGATGCGGAAGTCCACGCCGCGCGTGTAGAAGCCCATCGGATACGGCACGCGCATGGTGATGAAGCGGCGCGCGGAGGGGTCGAACGCGATGAGCGAGTCCGAGCCGGTGCCGTTGATGATGGGCGTGTTCGCGCCAAGCCCGAGCGCGTCGAAGAGATCCACCTGGTTGTAATAGAAGAAGTCAGTCCGCACATCCGTCCCTTTGAACGCCGGGCCGGGAACCGGATAGAGCGTCCACCCTTCGCGGCAGTGCTGGCCGGTGGCGGTCGGGCCGCTCCGCACCTTGCACTTGCCGCGATCGAAGCTCGCCAGGTGGACGCTGCTCAGCGCGGCCCACACGATGCCGTTGCGGTCGACGTCGATCCCCTGCGGGTGGTACCCCTCGTCCACGACGCCCGCACCGAATGGCGGCTCGTAGACCTCCACCTCGCACGTCGCCGGAGGGTTGCTGCCGCGCATGATGCGGATGATCTTGCCCGGCACCGCCGCGGTCCGGCCGCCGAGCGTGCCCGCGACGTACCACGCGCTGCCGTCCGCCATGTTGTAGGCGACGCCGTAGCCCTGCGCGCCCGTCACGCGCGACGGGCACCAGCCCTGCGCCTTCTCCTCGTCGTGCGTCTCGTCCCAGATGCGCGTGTTGAACCAGCCGACCCCGAACGGCGCGCTGAAGTACATCGTCTGGTCGGCGTCGTTGGCAAAGATGCCGTGCTGGCCGCTGAAGCACAGGTCGATCAGCTCGAACCTCCCCGTCGCGGGGTCATACGCGGCCAGGCCCTTGGCGAGGTTGTCGAGCGGGAAGTTCCTCGCAAACGGATTGCTCGAGCCCGTCTTGCAGAACGCCGGCTGCTCGGCGCGCATCTGCGAGTTGAACCAGACACGTCCCTTGCGGTCGATGTGCGGCTGGTTCGGGTTGACCGGATCGTTCCAGACGATCTCCTCGCCCCAGTACGGCGACGGCACGTCCACCTGCTGCGGCGACCACGTGCGCAGCTTGCCGCGGTCGGCCTCGACCTTCATCGGCACGGGCACCAGCGAGCGCGTGAACCTCGCCGGGTCGAGCACGGCCAGCGCGCCCGCGGACCAGTCCGGCCCGTAGATCGGCCCGTTCGCGTTCTGCGTCGGGTTGCGCTTGTTGGAGGCGATGATGTCGTGCACGAACGCGCGGTCGGTGCCGTAGTCCCACAACGTGATGACGACGTGGCGCTCGACGCCCTGCGGGCGCGGCGGCGCGACGGGCACCTCGCCGGCCTGGATGCGATCGGTCCAGTCCGCGAACATCGCCAGCCCGCGCTCGAAGCCGAAGTTGTTCAGCGCGTTGATCATGCCGGGGCCGACCTGCCCCGCCCGCAGCCGCCGCTCCCACGCCGCGGCGGTCGAGTCCGACACGCCGAGGCTCCTCGGGATCTCGCGCGTCGCCTGCAGCCCCATCTGGT
>VFYY01000059.1 GCA_016871375.1 Acidimicrobiia bacterium | reverse complement strand
TTGATGATCTCGTCGTCCACGGTGTCGGCCGTGATCGGGTCGAGGCCCGTGGTGGCCTCGTCGTAGAGCAGGATGCGCGGCTTGTACGACATCGCCCGCGCGATCGCCACGCGCCGGCGCTGGCCGCCCGAGAGCTCCGACGGCATGCGATCGATGAACTCGCGCAGGCCGATGAAGCCGAGCACCTCTTCGACCCGGCCCCATACCTGGTGGTCGGGCACGCCTTCCTCGATCAGCTTGTAGCCGACGTTCTCCGCCACGGTCAGCGAGTCGAAGAGCGCGCCCTCCTGGAAGACCATGCCGAGGTCCGTGCGCACGCGCATCAACTCCGGCTCGCTCATGCCGTCCACCCGCTCGCCGTTCACCCAGATGACGCCCTCGTCCGGCTTCAGCAGACCCACGATCAGCTTGAGGATCGTGGACTTGCCGGAACCGCTGGCCCCCAGGAAGATCTTCGTGTGGCCCTTGATCAGCGTGAAGCTGATCTCGCGCAGCACCACCTTGTCGTCGAACGCCAGCGACACCTTGTCGAAGACGACGATCGGCGACCCGGGGCCGAGCGCCTCCTCGAGTTCCGGCGACCGCTGGGCGACGAGCGTCATCGCCCTAGTACAACACTTCCATCAGCAGCGGCGTCAGGAAGAAGTCCACCGCAATCACCAGCACGGACGCCACGACGACGGCGTTGGTCGTGGACCGGCCGACGCCCTGGGTGCCGCCGCGCGTGCCGAGACCCACGTGGCATCCCACCGACCCGATGACGAAGCCGAGCACGAACGGCTTGATGAGTCCCTGCCAGGCATCGCCGAGATACAGGCCTTCGAGCACCGCGTTCCAGTAGGTGCTCGACCCGACGCCGAGACTCGTCACCGAGATCAGGAACCCCGCAAAGATGGCGAACGCATCCGCAATGACGGTCAGCACCGGGGCCATCATCGTCGCCGCCAGCACGCGCGGGACGACCAGCTTCCGGATGGGGTCGGTGCCGAGCGCCCGCAGCGCGTTGATCTGATCCGTCACGGCCATCGATCCGAGCTCGGCGGCGATGCCCGACCCGACGCGGCCCGCGAGCATGAGCGCCGTCAGGACGGGCCCCAGCTCGCGGATCATCGACGCGCTCACGAGCTGGCCGACCAGCGTCCGCGCGCCGAACCGGTCCAGTGTCTGTCCCGTCTGCAGCGCCAGCGCGGCGCCCGTGAAGAACCCGGTGAGCGACACGACGGTCAGCGAGCCGATGCCGATGGCGTCGAACTGCATGATGATGTCGCGGCGGTAATACGGCCGGCTGAAGAGCGCGCGCACGAAGGCGACGAGGAGCTGGACGTACTCCTGCACCTCCTGCAGCGCCGACTTCACCCAGGCGACGATCATCCGCGGCCGGCCGGGAGGCCGGAGAAGCCGAGGTCGCGGCTGCGCAGCGCCTTCAGCCGGTCGCGCACGGCCGCGGCGCGCTCGAAGTCGAGGTTGGCGGCCGCCGCCTTCATCTCCAGCTCCAGCCGCGCAATCTCGGCGTCGAGCTCGGCCTGCGTCCGGAACGTCTCGCCCCGTGCCGGCGGCGTGACGTAGTCGCGCTCGTAGACGCTCGACATGACCTCGTCGATGTCGCGGACGACGGATTCGGGGGTGATGCCGTGCTCCTCGTTATAGGCGGCCTGCAGCGCGCGCCGCCGTTCCGTCTCGGCCATGGCCGACTTCATCGACGCCGTCATCGTGTCCGCATACATGATGACGCGTCCGTGGACGTTCCGCGCCGCGCGCCCAGACGTCTGGATGAGCGACCCGGCCGAGCGGAGGAAGCCTTCCTTGTCGGCGTCGAGGATGGCGACGAGGGAGACTTCCGGCAGGTCGAGCCCTTCGCGCAGCAGGTTGATGCCCACCAGGACGTCGAAGACGCCGCGCCGCAGATCGCGCAGGATCTCGATGCGCTCGAGCGTCTCGATGTCCGAGTGGAGGTAGCGCACGCGGACGCCAAGCTCCTGATAGTACGCGGTCAGGTCCTCGGCCATCCGCTTGGTCAGCGTCGTCACGAGCACCCGCTCGCGGCGCCCGGCGCGATCGCGGATCTCCTTCAGCAGGTCGTCCACCTGGCCGCGCACGGGCCGGACCTCGATGGGCGGGTCCATGAGCCCCGTCGGCCGGATCACCTGCTCCACCACCACGCCGCCGGCCTTGGAGAGCTCGTAGGGTCCCGGCGTCGCCGACACGAACACCACCTGCCGCACGCGCTGCTCCCACTCCTCGAAGTCGAGCGGACGGTTGTCGAGCGCCGACGGCAGGCGGAACCCGTAGGCGACCAGGATCTCCTTGCGCGACCGGTCGCCGTGATACATGCCGCGGATCTGCGGCACCGTCTGGTGGCTCTCGTCCACGATGACGAGGGCGTCCTCCGGGAGGTAGTCGAGCAGCGTCGGCGGCGGCTGTCCCGGCGCGCGCCCGGTCAGGTGGCGCGCGTAGTTCTCGATGCCGTGGCAGTACCCGATCTCGCGGATCATCTCCAGGTCGAACATCGTCCGCTGATGCAGGCGCTGGGCCTCGAGCAGCTTGCCCTCGGCCTCGAGCTGCCCGCGGTACCAGGCGAGCTCCTCCTTGATCGTCTCGACGGCCTGCTTCGTCCGGTCGCGCGAGGTGACGAAGTGCGACTTGGGGTACACGGCCACCTTGTCGAGCCGCCGGATCACCTTGCCGGTGAGCGCGTCGAACCAGGCGAGCTCGTCCACCTCGTCGCCGAAGAGGCCGATCCGCAGCGCGTGCTCCTCGTACGACGGCACCACTTCGACGATGTCGCCGCGCACCCGGAAGGCGCCGCGGCCGAACTCGGTGTCGTTGCGCTCGTACTGGATCTCGACGAGCTTGCGCAGGATCTGGTCGCGGCCGATCTTCTGCCCCAGCTCCAGCGGCAGGAGCATCCCGTAGTAGGCCTCCGGCGAGCCGAGGCCGTAGATGCACGAGACGCTGGCGACGATGATGACGTCGCGCCGCTCGAAGAGCGAGCGCGTGGCCGACAGCCGCATGCGATCGATCTCGTCGTTGATCGTCGCCTCCTTCTCGATGTACGAGTCGGTGGCGGGCACGTAGGCCTCGGGCTGGTAGTAGTCGTAATAGCTGACGAAGTACTCGACGGCGTTGCCGGGGAAGAAGCGCCTGAACTCCTGGCAGAGCTGCGCGGCGAGCGTCTTGTTGTGCGCCATCACCAGCGTCGGGCGGTTCACGGCCGCCACGACCTGCGCCATCGTGTAGGTCTTGCCGGATCCGGTGACGCCGAGGAGGACCTGGTGCTGATCGCCCTGGTTCAGCCCCTCAACGAGCTCCGGAATCGCGCGGACCTGATCGCCGCGCACCTCGAAGTCGCTGACAAGCGTGAAGCGGTCGTGAACGGACGGCAAAACACTCCATCTTACTTTTCTTCGCGGAACGGCGCGAAATACCCCCTCCGGCTCTGGACGCGGACGTCGGGGCGCTTGACCCGGATCTCGACCTTGCGCCACGCGCCGTCCGGCTTCGTGTGGGTGGAGCTGTAGCCAAGGCTGTACTGCGCGCGGATCTGCGCGACGACCTTGTCGTAGGCCGCCTCGATGTCCTTCATCGCCGACGGGAAGAACGCCTGCCCGCCGGTCGCCTCCGCCATCTGCGCGAGCCGCGCGCGCTGCACCGCCTTGACGCTGCTCGACTGGTTGTCGAGGAAACCCACCGTGTGGATGGTCACGTCCGACGCGCGAATCAGCGTCATCACGTCGCCGAACGTGAGCGTGCTGCGCGTGTCGCCGCCGTCGGTGTAGAGCACGAGGATCGTCCGCCCCTCGTCCTCGGCGGCCCCATCCAGGTACACGCCCAGGGCGTCGTAGAGCGCCGTCCAGCCGTCCGGCTTCCGGTTGCGGATGCGCTCGACGATGCGCGGGAACTCGCGCTGGCTGTAGCGGGCGACGCGGACCTCGGTGTCGAAGTCCACGAGCGTCATGTCCTCCGCGTCGCTGAGCGTGTTGAGGAAGCGTACGGCCGCCGAGCGCGCGAGCTTGATGTCCTCCCCCATGCTGCCGCTGGTGTCGAAGAGCAGGCCGACGTGCAGCTCCGGCGCGGCCTCGACCTCGTCGCCGCGCGCGAAGTAGGTGACGGTCTGCCGCTGCCCCTCCTCGACGATCTCGAAGTCGGCGGCGGTGAGGTCGTTGAGGAAGTTGCCCCGCCGGTCCGTGACGGTGACGCCGAAGTTCACCAGCTCGACGCCGGCGCGGAAGGTGGGCTGCTGACCCCCCATCCCCGCGACCGACAGAACGATGAGCGCCGCCAGTATCCCCGCCCGTCCCATCCCTGCCTCCCGGGAGGATCCGATGTTACCGGTAAACCGTCGAGCCGATAAGAATCGTATAATCAATAGTTCGCGCCCATGAGTCGCAGTCGATGAGGTGCCTCGCCGTCTGCCAGTCCGAGCTGGTCATCAGGATGCTCGACGAGATCCTGCTGCCCAGCTTCGAGGTCGACTTCATCGTCGAAAGCAAGCCGCTGGCGCGCCGCCTCCACGAGGCCGGCACGGCCGTCGTCGCCGCCGACCCCCGCCGGACCGACACCTATCTCAAAGCCGACGTCACGCCCGGGACCTGCGTCATCATCGAGGACAGCGGCCGCCGGAGCCTGAAGAAGATCATCGAGGCCATCGGCGACGCCGGCGGGACGCTGATCTACGTGCTCGGGGTCGGCAGCCTGACCGACTTCCGCAAGCGCGAGGAGGAGCTGAAGTCGCAGTTCCGCGAGCTCAAC
Source organism: Acidimicrobiia bacterium (assembly GCA_016871375.1). Taxonomy (GTDB): domain Bacteria; phylum Acidobacteriota; class Vicinamibacteria; order Vicinamibacterales; family UBA2999; genus VFYY01. The sequence continues at coordinate 18,180 of VFYY01000059.1, read as the reverse complement.
TACCTGGCGCTCTCGGAGCTCTTCGGCGGGCCGCTCCTCACCGAGTTCAGCCGCTCGATCACCCGTCTCAAGGTGCAGCAGTACCAGCGCCTGTTCCAGGACGCCGACCGCGTGCTCATCCTGCTCCACAACGATCCGGATCCGGACGCGCTGGCCAGCGGGCTCGCGCTGCGCAACGTGCTGCGCCGGACGAAGCAGACGGCCATCATCGCCGCCATCCAGGGCGTGACGCGGCCCGAGAACCTGCGCATGGTGAACCTGCTCGACATCCAGGTCGAGAGCATCGCCGCGGCGCAGGTCAACGAGTTCGAGCGCGTCGCGATGGTGGACGTGCAGCCGCACTATTTCATGGGGGCGATCAATCACGTGGACCTCGTCATCGATCACCATCCGGAGCAGCCGGGCTACAGCGCGGTCTACAAGGACATCCGGCCGGACTACGGCTCGACGTCCACGATCCTGACCGAGCACCTGCGCGCGGTGGACGCGAACATCTCGGAGCGCACCGCCACCGCGATGCTCTACGCCATCAAGTCCGACACGCTCTTCTTCAACCGGCAGGCGAACCGCGTGGACATCGAGGCGTTCTCGTATCTCTACCCGCTCGCCGACGCGGCGCTGATCCGGAAGATGGAAGGCGCGGAAATCACGATGGACCGCCTGGAGTACGTGCTCACGGCGAAGCAGAACGGGCGCCTGTCCGAGCAGGTGTTCTGCGCGTTCCTCGGCACCTCGCCGCGCGAGGACTTCATCCCCTACGTCGCCGACTTCTACCTGCAGCTCGAGAACGTGAAATGGACGATCATCGCGGGGATCGTCAACGACTCGATCGTGATGTCGGTCCGCAACCTCGGCTACCAGCGCAACGCCGGCGAGTTCGTCCGCAAGTATTTCGCCGACATCGGCAGCGCAGGCGGCCACCGCGCGATGGCCAAGGCCGTCGTTCCCCTCGCCGCGTTCCGCCAGAAGTTCGGCAACCTGCAGGCGGAAGGCTTCACCGAGCGCGTCCTCTCCATGGCGATCGAGTTCCTGCACGAGCACCAGCCCGGCGACCGCAAGCTCGTCAAGGCTTAGAGTTCCTCGGGTGCGAATGTCGCGTACGTAGTGTCCGGCTTTAGCCGGACCAAGCTGGTCTGTTTCTTGCCTCATCCGCGGTGTGTGGACAGGCAGGCCTCGACATCTCAAGACGTTCGACTACGTCGGACTACACAGGTATTTCCTCACATTCTGCGTCGAACACAGGCGCCGCGTCTTCGTGACGGCAGATCGGGTCGACGTCGTACGTACGCAGATTCTGCGTACGTTGCGGGAGGAGAAGTTTGTACTGATCGTCTACTGCTATATGCCGGACCACTTGCACTTGCTGGTGGAGGCACTCGCCGATGATTGCGACGGCCGCCGATTCATCGCGTCTGGGAAACAGTACTCCGGGTACTACTACACGCAAGAATTCGGCGAGCGACTGTGGCAGCGATACGGCTTCGAGCGAACGCTGCGCAGCGGCGAGGCGACTGTGAGCGTCGCGCGATACATAGTCGAGAACCCGGTCCGAGCGAAGCTCGTGAGAAGTCCGAAGGATCCCATTCACCGGCTCAGAGGTGTACTCGATCGATGAGATCCTCGAAGCGATTCAGTTGCCGAGCGACTGGCTGAAGAGATCGCGATGAGCGTGGTCCGGCTAAAGCCGGACACTACACGTACGGACCTTCGTCCGGCTAAAGCCGGACACTACACGTACGGATCTTCGTCCGGCTAAAGCCGGACACTACGCGTACCGATCTTCGCCCGGCTGAAGCCGGGCACTACGCGTACCGATCTTCGTCCGGCTGAAGCCGGACACTACGCAGAACAGCCGCAGTCGCGTCGCGTACGTAGTGTCCGCCTTCAGGCGGACCACACCCTGAGAGTCATCAACTCGTCGGGGCGGATGGCGGGCTCGAAGCCGCACTGCGCGTAGAGGCCGTGGGCGTCGCGGGTGCGCAGGAGCACCGCGGGCAGGCCGCGGACGTCGGGATGGTCCAGCATGGCGCGCACCAGCGCCTTGCCGAGGCCGCGGCCGCGATACCCGGGCAGGACGAAGATGTCGGCGAGATACGCGAAGATGGCGCGGTCGGTCACGATGCGGCCGAAGCCCACCTGCGCGCCGTCCTTGTAGATCCCGAAGCAGATGGAATTGGCGAGCGCGCGCTCGACGGTCTCGCGCGTGCGCCCCTGTCCCCAGTACGACGTCGTCAGGAATCCATGGACGACGTCGAGATCGATTCGCGACCGATCGGTTGATATCTCGAAATCAGGCACCGCGTGCCGCGTCGAGCGCCTGCTGGACATCGGCGCGAACGTCCTCGACGGCCTCGCAGCCGACGCTGAAGCGGATGAAGCCCTCGCTGATGGCGTCGCCGCCCCACCGGGCGCGGCGCTCCGCCATGGAGTGCACGCCCCCGAAGCTCGTGGCCTCGCGCACGAGCGTCAGCGCCGCCAGGAATGACTCGGCGCGCACACGGGTCCGCAGGTCGAAGCTGAGCACGCTGCCGAAGCCCTGCATCTGCGCCCTGGCCACGGCATGCCCGGGATGCTGCGGCAAGCCCGGGTAGAAGACGCCATCCACGTCGGGGCGCGAGGCCAGGAACTCGGCGATCGCCTGCGCCGACGCGCACTGCCGCGTCATCCGCAGCGGCAGCGTCGGCAGCGAGCGATGCGCCAGCCACACCTCCATGGGGCCGGGAATGGCGCCGTGCTGCGTGCGCCACGTGCGCAGCGCCTCAACCTTCGCGAGGTCCTTCGTCGCCACGTGGCCGAGGATCAGATCGCTGTGCCCGGAAATGCCCTTCGTGTCCGAGGCGACGACGAAATCGGCGCCAAGGGCCAGCGGCTGCTGCAGATACGGCGTCGCGGTACTGTTGTCCACGGCGACGAGCGTCCCCTGCTCGTGCGCCGCCGCCGCCAGCGCCCGAACGTCGGTGACGTTCAACTGCGGGTTCGACGGCGTCTCGATCCAGAGCAGCGTGGCGCCCTCGAGCATCGACAGCTCCTGCCCCGGCTGCGCGATGCGCGCGGTCACACCCATGCTGTCGAGCCAGCCTGCGCCGAGGCGGCGGACCGTGTAGTAGCAGTCCGCCGGCAGCACGACGACGTTGCCGGGCCGCAGCGTGACGCCGAGCAGCGCGCTGACCGCCGCCATGCCCGACGCGTACGCCACGACCTCCCCGCCCTCGAGCGATCCGAGCGCGCTCTCCCAGGCCGTCCAGGTGGGGTTATGGAAACGGCCGTACGTCAGCGCGTTCGACGCGGGGTCGCCCGGTGACGTGAAGGTGGACGAGAACTGCGGGCCGGTGAGGAAGGGGCCGGGCTCCCGGTTGGTGTGGAAGCCGGCGTGCACAACGCGCGTGTCACGGTGCATCGTCCAGAATGCTCGGGTATTCACGCACCGGCTTCGCCGCGAGGCGGGCGAGGTGCTCGCCGCTGGCGCCCACCACGGGCTCGATGAACTGACGGTACGCGTCGTCGTAGGCGCGATCCATCAGCTCCAGCAGCTCCTGCCGCCGGTCGGAGGCATCATCATACGCGCCGTGGAAGTCGAATGGGCCGACGGGATTGTGTGCCGGACAAATCAGGTAGACGGAGTCGAAGCGCAGGCGCGCCATCTCCATCGCATCGCGCAGCGCGGAGCACTCCGCCGCCGCGACGAAGTCGCCCAGCCGGCGGCGCAGATCGAGCGGCGACGCCGTCAGCCGGTGCGGCGCCAGGTGCGCGGACACGGCGCTGACGATGATCGCCTGCGAGACGCCGGCGCCGGCCAGCTCCTCCAGCAGGCGCGAGGAGGCGCCGGGGCGATCGCAGAGACGGTGCGTTTCGCCGCGCCAATAGCCGTCGGCGGCAAAGGTCAGCAGGTACGGGTCGCAGGCCACCGGCGGCGTCATGGCGGCGGCCATGAGATCGAGTGCATGCTCGCGGCCGGCGCCCGCCAGGTCGATGGCCTCGGCGCGGCGCTCGCGCTCGGTGCGCGGCGTCATGAAGTCGCGTGCGTACGGCTCGCGCAGCAGCGCGCCCACCACGTCGCGGCGTGAATCCAGATCCGCCGCCACGATCATCAGCTCGCGGAACCCGGGCTGCCCGAGGCTGTCGTTCAGCACCTCGGAATACGCGCGGCTGACGAGCTGCGCGATGGCCTTCCGGAACTGCTCGCGCGGATTGGACGCGTCGAGCGGCGCGCCAAGGACACGCCACCACCAGCGGCCCCGGCCCCGCCGCTTCGGAGGCGTGCCCCACTGTTGGACGACCGGCGCGCCCGCCAGCACCAGGAGCAGCGCCACGGCGAGCAGCGCCGGCACCCACGGGACGAATGCCGGCCGCACGCCGGCGGGAACGAGCACGGCGGCAAGGGCGGCGATCGCGAGCGCCACCACGAGCCACGCGGCCAGGCGGAGCGGCCGCTTCCAGTCGTACGATCTGGCGATCTCCGCGCTGCGCCAGACGCCACCCTCGTCCCAGAGCCTGGCCCCGCCGTCGATCGCCGCCAGCGCCGCCGCGCCCGCACCGATGCCGTGGCCGGCCATGACGTCGATTTTGACGCCTGCCTCCTGCAGCGCCCGGAGCGCACCCGCGTGATAGGCGCCGTGCGCGCCGGTGCCGGACAGCACGAGCGCGGTGCGGCGTTCAGGCGAGTAGGGCTGCACTACTCTTCGTCGTGAATGGTGGTGAGCTTGACCAGCTCGAACTGGAGGGTGCCGGCCGGTGTGGTGAGCTTGACCTCGTCACCCTCTTCCTTATTGAGAATGGCCCGGCCGATCGGCGAGGAGGCGGAGATCATCCCCTTCTCCGCGTCGACGTCCTCCGGCATCACCAGCTGGTAGATGACCGTGTCGCCGTTACGCGCGCGCAGGTGAACGGTCGAGCCGAAACCCGCCTTGTCGCGCGGGATGCGATCGAGATTGATCAACGAGATCTCGGAAACGCGCTTCTTCAGCATCGCGATGCGCGCGTTGACGATCTCCTGCCGCTCCTTCGCCGCCTTGTACTCGGCGTTCTCGCGCAGGTCGCCGTGCTCGCGCGCCCGCTGGATCTCCTTCGGCAGCTCGAACTTCAGCTCACGCTCGAGCGCCGCAATTTCGTCGCCGAATCGTTTAAGTATGCGATCCTTCACGTTGAGTGGACTCTAGCATAGCTGATGAAGAGCATCTCGAGCCGCCAGCATCCCCTCGTCAAAGCCTTCCGCGCGCTCGCCGCGGACAGCGATCCGAAGGGCGCGCGCCTGCTCCTCGACGGCGTGCACCAGGTGCGCGACGCGATCGCCGCCGGTGTCGCGCTCGACACGATCGCCGTCGCCGCGTCGCGGCTCAGCGACGACTCCGAGGAGGGACGCGTCGCGCGCGAGGCCGAGCGGTTCGGGACGAAGGTCGTCTCGGTGACCGCAGCCGCGCTGTCGGCGGTGAGCCCGGTGCGGAGCCCGTCGGGCATCGTGGCCATTGCCACGCGCGAGCCCGTGACGGCGGCGGCCGTCTGCGGGATCGACAACGGCTTCGTCGTCGCGGCCGTCGACGTCCAGGACCCCGGCAACGTCGGGTCGCTCATCCGGGCGGCGGAGGCGGGCGGCGCCAGCGGCGTCCTCGTGTGCGGCGCGTCCGCCAATCCGTTCTCGTGGAAGGCGCTGCGCGGCAGCATGGGCAGCGCGCTGCGCTTCCCCGTGGTCCACGGCCTCAGCGCGCACGATGCGCTCGGATGCGCGAAACGCTTCGGCGCGCGCACGGTGGCCGCGGTGCCCGCGTGCGGGAAGAACCCCGATGACATCGACTGGACCGGCCGCGTGGTGCTGATGCTGGGAGGCGAGGGTGGCGGCCTGGATGCGTCCACCATCGCGCACTGCGAGGAGCGCGTGACGATTCCCATGGCCGCTCCCGTGGAATCGCTCAACGTGGCGGTGGCCGGCGGCATCCTCGTCTACGCGGCCCGGCGGCAACGGACATGAGCCTCTTCGATCCCCCGTCGCTCGATCCGCCCCCTCCGCGCTCGACTCGAGCTCCGGGGGACAAGTCGACCCCGCTTGCCGAACGCATGCGCCCGCGCACGCTCGACGAGGTCGTCGGCCAGGAGAAGATCCTCGCACCTGGCAAGCCCTTGCGCGAGGCGATCGAGCGCGACCGGCTGCAGTCGATCATCTTCTGGGGCCCGCCCGGCACCGGCAAGACGACGCTCGCGCGCATCATCGCGGAGATGACGAAGGCGACCTTCGTCCCCTTCAGCGCGGTGCTGGCCGGCATCAAGGAGATCAAGGAGGTCATGGCCGCCGCCGAGGTCCGGCGCCGCGCGACCGGACGCCGCACCATCGTCTTCGTCGACGAGATCCACCGCTTCAACAAGGCGCAGCAGGACGCGTTCCTGCCGCGCGTCGAGGCCGGCGACATCGTGCTGATCGGCGCGACGACGGAGAACCCGTCGTTCGAGGTGAACGCGGCGCTGCTCTCGCGGTCGAAGGTGTTCGTGCTCGAGCCGCTGACCGCGGACGGCGTGCAGGCGATCCTGCGGCGCACGCTCACCGACCGCGATCGCGGCCTGGGCGCGGAGCGCGTCACCGTGACGGACGAGGCCGTGGCGGCGATCGCGAGCTTCGCCAACGGCGACGCGCGCGTGGCGCTCAACCTGCTGGAGTTCTCGGTCGCCTCAGCGCCCGCCGACCCGGCGACCGGCGACCGGCGCCTCGATCTCGCGCAGCTCGACCACTCCATCCAGCGCCGCGCGCTGCTCTACGACAAGAGCGGCGAGGAGCACTACAACCTCATCTCGGCGCTGCACAAGTCGATGCGCAACAGCGACCCGGACGCCGCCGTCTACTGGGTGGCGCGCATGCTCGAGGCCGGCGAAGACCCCCTCTACATCGCGCGGCGGCTGATCCGCTTCGCGTCGGAGGACGTCGGCAACGCGGATCCGCAGGCGCTCACCGTGGCCGTGGCGGCCAGGGACGCGGCGCACTTCATCGGCATGCCGGAGGGAAACACCGCGCTGGCGCAGGCGGCGATCTACCTGGCGACGGCTCCGAAGAGCAACGCCGTCTACACCGCCTACGGCGCCGCCGCCGCCGACGCGCATACGCAGGCGGCGGACCCCGTCCCGCTGCACCTGCGGAACGCGCCGACCAGGCTGATGAAGGATCTCGAGTACGGGAAGGGCTACGAGTACGCCCACGACGAGGCCGAGGGCGTCACCGGCATGGACTGCCTGCCGGAGTCACTGGCCGGCCGGAGGTACTACCAGCCGACCGACCGCGGGTTCGAGAAAGAGATCAAGCGCCGGCTCGACGGCTGGGAAAAGATCAAGGCTAGTCGGCGGCAGTCGCCGTCTCGATCAGACCAGGAACCTTCCTGAACATTTCCGCGCGCACCGGCAGGATGAACGAGAAGCGGTAGTCGCCCTGCATCCGGCCGATCGGAATGCCCACGAGATCGCCTTCCTGGTTCAGCACGCCGCCGCCGGACACGCCCGGATGGCCGTCGGTCAGGCACGTCACGAGGCCGTTCGACGTCCGCTGCCCGACGTAGCCGGTGCCGAGGATGATCCCCTTCGAGTAGTCGTTGCCGAGGCGGAAGATCGGCTCGGCGAACTCGTAGCCGTAGGACGTGTCGATGCGGAGCGCCGGCAGGTCGAGGTTCTCGCGGACCCTGATGATGGCCCAGTCGCCCGAGTGCACCTCGACCTGTGCGTCGCCGCTGTCGACCACGCGCGCGGCCACGTCGCGGCCGCGGTACCGGATCTTCACCGACACGATGCGGCGCGCCTCGCGGCCCTCGGAGGCGTCGTCGAGCGCGATGACGCCGTGCTTCACGGTGATGAAGTAGCCGTTGCCGAGGTAGCCGGCGGTCCCGTAGCTCGTCTTGCCGAAGTTGTCCACCGCGTTCAGCTCGACGAAGCTCTCACGCCGCTCGCGCAGCAGGCGCACCGGCATCAGCCCCATCTCGCTCTGCAGCTGCCGCTTGATCTCGTCCACGAGCGCGCTCTGGCCAGACCCCGACGCCGTCACCACCTCGGGCTGGCGCCGGCCGTCGGTGCCCGACGGCCCGGCCTGCGCTTCGCGCGTCTCGAGGATGCCGCGCGCCACCTCGTGCTGGAGCGCGATCAGCCGCGCGTCGTTGTCCGCCAGTTGCTCCTGCATGGAGCGCTGTGCCGTCCAGCTGCCGAGGCTGAACGCCAGTGAGGCGAGCGAAAACGTCAGACCGGCGTAGAGAAGGGAGCGGCGAACAGACACGACGGGCTCCTCCGGAAAATGCCAAACCACTCCGGGAACCCGGTCCGCGGGAACGGTTGAGCTAAAAGCTTAGTTGTCAGTGAATTACGAGCGGAGTCAACAATAGCAGCCGCGGCTCAGGGGTGTTAAACAAGTTCGGGTTATGAAATCAGATTCGCTGGAAGTTCTTCTCGACCTCGCGGCGCGTGAGCCGGAGCATGACGGGCCGGCCGTGGGGGCAAATCGTCGAGTACGCCGTCGCCCGCAGCTCTTCGAGGATGTGGGCCATTTTTTCGGGGGTCAGCGGGTAGTTGGCCTTCACGGCGGCGTGGCAGGCCATGGTGGCGGCGATCTTCTTGATGGCCTCCTCCACACGCGCGCCGCGATCCAGCCCCTCCAGATCCTCGGCCAGCGCCCGCACCGCGGCCTCGCATGCCTCGCGCCCCAGGATCGCCGGGAACGCCGCCACGCGCACGGTGTCGCCGCCGAAATCGTCGAACTCGAAGCCCAGGCGCTCGAGATCGGCCCCATGGCTTGCCAGCGCCTGGCGGCCGGCGGGCGACATCTCGACCAGCAGCGGCACGAGCAGCCGCTGGCTCTCGAGGCGCCCTTGCGTCAGCCGCTCGGTGATCCGCTCGAACAGCACCCGCTCGTGCGCGACATGCTGGTCGATGATCGCGATCCCCTCCTCGTCAACAGCGACGATGAACGTGTCCCTGAACTGACCGAGCGCCATCATGGGCTTGATGGTGGGCGGGCTTTCGCGGCGCTCGCCCTCGAGCCGGCTGCCCTCGGGCCGACTGAAGTCGGCCCCTACGATGCTTCCGGGCCGACTGAAGTCGGCCCCTACGATGCCTTCGGGCCGACCGGCCCCACCCGCCTTACCCGCCTCACCCGCCCCACCCGCCCCACCCGCCCATCTGCTCGGGAACGTCGCGCCATAGGACGTCGGCAGCGGGAGCGTCGTCGGCGAGGGCGCGAAGGCGGCCGGCGCCTGGAGCTGGAGCTCGGGCGCGGGGCCGCGTCCGAGCGCGTCGCCGAGCGCGCGGCGAATGACCTCGTGCACGTGCGACTGGTCGCGGAAGCGCACCTCCGCTTTCGTCGGGTGCACGTTGACGTCAACCGCGGTGTGCGGCATCGAGATGAAGAGGTGCACCTCCGGGCTGCGCTCCTTGATCGACGCCACGCTGTAGGCGTCGATGATGGCGTGCGCGATCGTCCGGTCCTTGACGATGCGCCGGTTGACGAAGACGTTCTGGGGGCCGCGAGTGGGTCCTTGCTCGGCCTGCCCCGAGCCCAGTCGAGGGGCCAGTGCGGCCACGTAGCCCACGACGGCGATGCCGCCGTCGCGCCGGACTTCGATGAGATCGTCGCGCTCGCCGTACAGCTGGTACAGCCGGTCGCGCAGCGACGTCACCGGCGGGCACTGCAGCACCTTGCGCCCGGCGCTGGTGAGCGTGAAGCCGACCTCCGGATAGCAGAGCGCCAGCTGCGTCACCACGCGTGAGACCTGCGCGGACTCGGCGCCATCGGATTTCAGGAACTTGCGCCGCGCCGGCAGGTTGTAGAACAGGTCGGCGACGTCGATCGCCGTCCCCTCGGGCATGCCGACCTCGGTGACCGCTGCCAGCGCGCCGCCGTTGATGCGGACCTCCGTGCCGGACGCCGCGCCCCGCGCGCGCGTCCGCAGCACGAAGTGCGACACCGAGGCGATGCTCGGCAGCGCCTCGCCGCGGAAGCCGAGCGTGGCGATGCCGTCGAGGTCCTCCGCCCGCCGAATCTTGCTCGTCGCGTGGCGCTCCACGGCGAGCCGCGCATCCTCCGGCTCCATCCCCTCCCCGTCGTCCTCGACGCGAATCAGCTTCTTGCCGCCCAGCTCCACGGCGATGGCCACCCGCCGCGCGCCTGCGTCGATCGAGTTCTCGACGAGCTCCTTGATGACCGACGCCGGACGCTCGACGACCTCGCCGGCGGCAATCTGGTTCGCGAGGTCGACCGGCAGGCGGTGAATGCGGCCCACGGGGTCAGATCCAGTCGTTGCGCCGGAACAGGGCGAGCATGACGCCGGCGATGGCCAGCATCAGGCCGCCGATCCACCAGAACTGCGCGTCGCTGCTTCCGGGGAAATGCGGCAGCGGGACGTTCATGCCCCACATGCCGGTGAGCACGGTCAGCGGAAGAAAGATCGTGGACATGACGGTCAGCACCTTCATGACCACGTTCAGGCGGTTGGAGATGGTGGACAGATGCGCCTCGAGGACGCCCGTGATCCGCTCCTGGAACAGCATGGCTTCCTCCGCCAGGCGCACGAGCTGATCGTGCACGTCGCGGAAGCGGTAGGTCATCTCGTCGTTGATCTGAGGAAACTCCCGCCGCGCGAGGCGCCCCACCGCGTCGCGCTGCGGCAGCACGACGCGCCGCAGCGAGGACAGATCGCGCTTCAGGGCGAGGATCTGCCTGATGAGGTTCGCGCCCGTGTCGAGGACGGCCTCTTCCTCGAGGAGGTCGATCTTCTCCTCGAGCGCGTCGATCTCGGGGCGGTAGTTGTCCACCATCGTGTCCACGATGCGGTGCAGCACGCCGACGGGCCCTTCCGCCAGCGCGTGCTCATGGCGGTCGCAGATGTCGCGCCAACGCGCGATGCTGCGGGAATGCCCGTCGTGCACCGTGACGAGGTAGGTCGCCCCGAGGAAGAAGTCGACGTCGCGGGTGCCGAAGCCGTGTTCCCGCTCGCGAAGGTCGATGCCGTGCAGGATCAGGTACAGGTAATCGCGATAGGGCTCGATCTTCGGGTGGTGAATCGCGCTGAGCGCGTCTTCCACCGACAGCGGATGGAACGCGAAGACGTCGGACAGGATGCGGTGGCCCTCCTCCGGCGAGGGCGCCGCCATGTCCACCCACAGCGTGACGCCCGAGGACGGATGCAGCCAGCGGGGCTCGATCCGTTCCTCGCGGCGCGTGTCGCCGTTCTCGTGGACGAAAATGCTGATCAACGACTCAGTGCGGCCTGCGCGGCCGCCAGCCGTGCCACCGGCACGCGGTACGGCGAGCAGCTCACGTAGTCGAGCCCGACCTTCTCGAAGAAATGGATCGAGGCCGGGTCGCCGCCGTGCTCGCCGCAGATCCCGAGCTTGATGTCCTTCCTCGTGCTGCGCCCCTTCTTCACGGCAATGTCGACGAGCTGCCCCACGCCAGCCGCGTCGATGGTGGCGAACGGGTTGCGCGTCATGATCTCGAGCTCCTGATACGTCGGGAGGAACGAACCGGAGTCGTCGCGCGACATCCCGAGCCCCGTCTGCGTCAGGTCGTTGGTGCCGAAGCTGAAGAACTCCGCCGCCTCCGCGATCTCGTCGGCGGTCAGCGCGCCGCGCGGAATCTCGATCATGGTGCCGACCAGGTAATTGAGCTTCACCTTCCGCTCCGCCTGCACCTGGCGGGCGACGCGGTGCACGATCTCGACCTGCAGCTCCAGCTCCTTCCGGAACCCGACCAGCGGAATCATGATCTCGGGCCGGACCTTGATGCCTTCCGTCTGCACCTGGGCCGCCGCCTCGAACACGGCGCGCGCCTGCATCTCGGAAATCTCCGGGTAGCCGATGCCCAGCCGGCAGCCGCGGAACCCGAGCATGGGGTTGAACTCGTGCAGCTGGTGGACGCGGGTCACGATGGTCTCGAGCGGCACGCCGAGCTTGCGCGCGAGGTCGCCCTGCTGCTCCGAGGTGTGCGGCAGGAACTCGTGCAGCGGCGGGTCGAGAAAGCGGATCGTCGCCGGGTAGCCGTTGAGGGCGCGGAAGATGCCGGCGAAGTCCTCGCGCTGGTAGGGCAGCAGCTTGTCGAGCGCGTCCCGGCGCATCTCGGGCGTGCCCGCCAGGATCATCTCCCGCATCGCGTCGATGCGATCGCCCTCGAAGAACATGTGCTCCGTGCGGCACAGCCCGATGCCGACCGCGCCGAACGCGATGGCGTTGGCCGCCTGCTCGGGCGTGTCCGCGTTCGTGCGCACGCGCATGCGCGTCGCCTCGTCGCACCACCTCATGAGCTGCTGGAAGTTGCGGAACTTCTCGGTCCTGCGGGCGGCCGCGTTCCCCTCGAGCAGTCCGGCCACGATCTCCGACGGCGCCGTCTTCACCTTGCCCGGGTAGACCTTCCCGGCCGTGCCGTCGATCGACATCCAGTCGCCCTCGGCGAAGCGCCGGCCGTCCACCGTGGCCGCCCGCGCCTCGTAGTCCACGAGCACGGCCGACGCGCCGCACACGCAGACCTTGCCCATCTGGCGCGCCACGAGCGCGGCGTGCGACGACACGCCGCCGCGCGCCGTCAGAATCCCCTGCGCGGCGATCATGCCGCGGAGATCCTCCGGCGACGTCTCGACGCGCACGAGCAGCACCTGCTCGCCCTTCTCCGCCGCCTCCACCGCGCGCTCCGCGTTCAGGTAGATCTTCCCCGACGCCGCGCCGGGACCGGCGGGCAGGCCGGTGGCAATCGCGTCCGCGCTCCTCACCTCGCCGGCGTCGAAGACCGGCGCCAGCAGCTGATCGAGCTGATCGGCGGGGTTGCGCATGACCGCCGTCTTCCAGTCGATCAGCTTCTCGCGGTGCATGTCCACCGAGAACTTCAACGCCGCCATCGCCGTGCGCTTCCCGTTCCGCGTCTGCAGCATGTAGACGACGTCGTCCTCGATGGTGAACTCGAAGTCCTGGACGTCCGTGAAGTGCTTCTCGAGCGTCTGGCGGATGCGCTCGAGCTCGTGATACGCCTTCGGCATCTGTTTCTTCAGCTCGAGCACCGGCTCCGGCGTGCGGACGCCGGCCACGACGTCCTCGCCCTGCGCGTTGATCAGGAACTCGCCGTAGAACTCCTTCACGCCGTTGGCGGGGTTGCGCGTGAACGCCACGCCCGATCCCGACCGGTCGCCGGTGTTGCCGTACACCATCGCCTGCACGTTGACGGCGGTGCCCCACTCGGTCGGGATGTGGTACTTGCGCCGGTAGACGATGGCGCGGTCGTTCATCCAGGAGCCGAACACGGCGCCGACGGCGCCCATGAGCTGATCCCAGGGATCGGCGGGAAACGCCTTCCCCGCGCGGGCCTTGACCAGCGCCTTGAAGCGGACCACCAGCTCCCGCAGATCGTCCACGGTGAGCGCCGTGTCCTCGATGTGCGCGTGATGGCGCTCGTGCTTGAGCTGCTCGATGACCGTCTCGAACGGCTCGTGATCCTCGCCGGGCGCCTTCTGCACGCCGAGCACGACGTCGCCGTACATCTGCACGAAGCGGCGGTAGCAGTCCCAGGCGAACCGCGGGTTGTTCGTCTTCGTCGCCAGCGCCTCGACCGTCTGGTCGTTGAGACCGAGGTTGAGGATCGTGTCCATCATCCCGGGCATCGAATCGCGCGCGCCCGAGCGCACGGACACGAGCAGCGGGTCCTTGAGGTCGCCGAACGTCTTGCGCGTCTGCCGCTCGATGGAGGCGACGCCGGCCTGCATCTGCGCGCGCAGCGAGGCAGGATAGCTCCGCTTGTGCGCGTAGTAATAGGTGCAGACCTCGGTGGTGATGGTGAACCCCGGCGGCACCGGCAGGCCGATGCGGCACATCTCGGCGAGGTTCGCCCCCTTGCCGCCCAGCAGCGGCTTCATCGAGCCGTTGCCGTCCGTCTTCCGGCCGAACAGGTAGACGAACTTCCCCGCCTTCGCGCTGTCGCGCTTCGGCGGGGCAGGCCTTCTCTTTGTCGCCGCCTTCTTCTTCGCCATGTCGAGTAGATCTCCTGCGCCTATCGCTTACGCCTACTTACTTAAAGCCCTTCCGGGACGATTTCGGAGAAATCACCAAGTTGCAGAAGCAGCTGCTCAAGCCGTCGCAAGAGGCGTAGACGAGCGCGCGTGAGCCCTTCGTTGTCCGTCTTAACGCGAACCTCGTTGAAGAATCGGTCGACAGCTGGCTTGAACCGCGAGGCTTCAGTGAGTGCGCGTTTGTAACTACTGCCCAACGCAATTGCAGCCTCGATCGTCGGCTTACGTTGATCAATCTCATCCAACAACGCTAGTTCCGCCGGATGCTCCAGTCGACCACGAAGATCAGGAGCAGTTAGCTCCTGCATCCGGAACTCAACCAAATCAAGGTCTTTCGCAAGATTCTTGACGCGTTTGAACGCTATCGCCAGCTCCTGGAACTCCGGTTGATCGACGAATTCACTCAGCGCACCTAGCAACTGAAGTGTGCTGCTGGGACTTACGTGACCGAAGGTATGTTCTTGAATAACCGCGCGGACATTCCTGATGTCATATCCTCTCTGCTCAAGCACAAACTGATAGCGTTCCTGCACGAACATGCTTAGAGCGATCACATTGGCGGTGTCCCACTTCTCGATCTCCCCAAACGGCTCCCTAGCTGCTTCAAGAAGCGTCTGAAGCTTGGGAGCCACCTCAAGACCCGTTAATGCAGGAAGATCGACCAGAGCCTTAATGAAACCGTTGCCCAATCGTCGAACGCCTAGCGGATCGCGCGATCCCGTCGGCCTTTCGCCGGCCCAAAACATACCCACGACGGAATCCAGCTTGTCGGCTAGGGTCACCGTCGCCCACGTGATCGCCGCGTTGCCGAGCTGCTGACGCGAAGGAGGTGCGTCCACTTCTACTCCTACTGGCAGATAGTGGAAGTAAATCGCCTTCCAGACTTCCTCCGGCAATCCCTCTTCACGAGCATAGATTCCACCCATCGTCCCTTGGAGTTCGGTGAGCTCCCGCACCATGTCTGAAGCCAAGTCGGCTTTACAAAGGCGTCCGGCGAGACCAGCCTGATCGACCGCAGCTTCGCGTAGACCAAAGACATCCTTAGCAATCCATCGAGCGAGCCTTTCTACGCGGTCTGCCTTCCTTCGATATGTTCCCAACTTCTTGTGAAAGAGGATGGACGACAATTGCTCTAGACGGGACGCGAGTGGTGTCTTGCGGTCCTCGTCCCAGAAGAACCGCGCGTCGCGCAGCCGCGCGGTCAGCACGCGCTCCGAGTTGCGCGCGATGACCTCGGGCTTGTCCACTTGCATGTTGATGACGGCGAGGAACGCCGGCTTGAGCTTCCCTTCCTCGTCCACCACCGGAAAGTAATGCTGGTGATGAATCATCGTCGTCGTCAGCACTTCCTCGGGGAGCTCGAGGAACTCCACGGGGTAGTGGCCGGCGACGACGGACGGGTACTCGACGAGGTCCGGCACTTCCTGCAGCAGTGAGGACTGCGCGGCCACCTGGCTGCTGACACGCCCGCCGAGCCTGCGTGCGTGCGTCTCCAGCTCACGGCGGATTCTCGACTCGCGCTCCGCGCGGTCGAGGATGACGAAGTTCTCCAGCAGCCGCGCCTGGTAGTCCTCGAACGTCTTGATCTTGATCGCCCGGCCGGCCCTGCCGCTGGTCGTCAGGAACCGGTGCCCGTAGGTGTTGGAGCCGGAGCGGATGTCCTGCACCGTCGGGCTCGCCGATACTTCGGTGCGCCGGATCACGAACGGCACCACGCGCCCGCCGTACATCAGCACGAGCCAGCGGATGGGCCTCGCGAACACGAGGTCGCCCTTGCCGTCCTCGAGGTATGCGTCCCAGCGCATCTGCTTCGGGAAGGTGAGGTCGCGGAGCAGGCCGGCGAGGATGTCGCCGAGGACGTCCACCGTCGCCTTGCCGCGCTGACGCACCGTGTAGGCGAGGTAGGCGCCCTTCGGCGTCTGGTGCTTCTCGAGCGCCGCCACGTCGACCCCGTATTTCTTCGCGAATCCGATGGCCGCGGGCGTCGGCTCGCTGTTCTTGTAGGCCGCCGAGAGCGGCGGACCCGTGACCAGCTCCTCGAAGTCGGTCTGCCGCTCGGCGAGCCTGGCCACGCGCGCGGTCAGCCGGCGCGGCGAGCTGTAACTCTCCGCGGGAGACTCGCTCGTCAGCCGCGCGTCCTGGAGGCGCGCGTCCAGGTGCTGCGCCATCTGCCTCGTCAGGCCGGGCAGCCAGCTCGCGGGAATCTCCTCGCAGCCAATCTCGATCAGCAGCTCTCGATCCATCAGAGTCCCGGGCCGGCCTGGAGGTCCGCGCCTGCACTGTTCTGGTCGGCCTCGACGTAGGCGCGCGTGATCCTCACGGCAAGCTGCCGGACGCGCAGGATGTAGGCCGTGCGTTCCGTGACGCCGATGCTGCCGCTCGAATCGAGGATGTTGAACAGGTGGGAGCACTTGAGCGCGTGCTCGAGCGCCGGCCATGCGAGCCCCGATGCCAGCAGCGTCTCCGCGAAGCCATAGTTCTTGTCGAAGAGCTCCCGGTGCAGCGCGGCGAACTGCTCCGCCGGCATGTCCACCTGGCCGAAGGCGTACTTCGACTGCTCGATCTCCTCCTGCAGGCGGACCTCCGCATACTTCACGCCGCCGCCCCACTCGAGGTCGAAGACGTTGTCCACGCGCTGCAGGAACATCGCGATCCGTTCGAGCCCGTAGGTGATCTCACAGGTGATCGGCGACAGGTCCATGCCGCCCACCTGCTGGAAATAGGTGAACTGCGTGATCTCCAGCCCGTCGAGCAGCACCTGCCAGCCGATGCCCCACGCGCCGAGCGTGGGCGATTCCCAGTTGTCTTCCTCGAACCGGATGTCGTGCTGCCGCGGATTGATGCCGCAGGCCTCGAGGCTGTCGAGGTAGAGCTGCTGCACTTCATCAGGCGACGGCTTGAGGATCACCTGGTACTGGTGATGTTTGAACAGCCGGTTCGGGTTCTGGCCGAACCGCCCGTCATCCGGCCGCCGCGACGGCTGCACGTAGGCCACGCTCCACGGCTTCGGGCCGAGGACGCGGAAGAGCGTCTCCGGGTGCGACGTGCCCGCGCCGACCTCGAGATCGAGCGGCTGCTGCAGCAGGCATCCGTGCGACGCCCAGAAGGCCGAGAGTTTGAGGATGAGGTCCTGAAACGTCACGCGGTACTTGTATTTCTGGGCGGGCGGCGCAGGTCGCGAAGCACGCGGTCGGATTTCAACGTCTTCTCCAGGTGCGTCGCAATCAGCGTGCGATGCACGTTTTCGAGCTCGGTGAGCGCGCGCGGCTCGACGGCGAGCTCGCCCACCCGGTCGGGCCCGACGCTCCGCGACGCGGTCAGGAACGCCACCGCACCCGGCGAGAGCGTGCCACGCGACTCGGGATAGACCCCCTGCAGCCGCAGCAGCCAGTACTCGAAGTAGCGCGCCAGCGGCTCCACCGGTGCGCCGGCCGCCATCGCGTCGAGCATCGAGGCGCCCAGGCGATACAGCCGATCGTCGGCGTCCGCCTCCTGCGCCCACTCGTCGAGCAGCTCGGCGAAGTAGCCGACATACCCGATCGCATCCGTCACGTGGGCCAGCGGCGACCGGACCGTCTCCGCGTAGTTCAGGCCGACGAGCTCGCGCGTTTCCTTCTCGAAGTAGGCCACGCGCACCTCGGTGAGCGGCTCCAGCGCGCCGACGAACCGCGAGCGCGCCCGCCGCGCCCCCTTGGCCACGCCGCGTTTCTTCCCGCGATCGCGCGTCAGGAAGACGACAATCCGATCGGCCTCACCGAGCTTGTACGTGCGGAGAATCAGCGCGTCGGCGGTGTAGAGCGGCACGAATGCCGCTATTTTAGCGTTTCTTCGTCACCCCGCGGGAACCAGGAACCGCGCGAACACGGTGGCGAGGCCGAGGAACGAGAAGAAGCCGAAGACGTCGGTGAGCGTGGTGATGAATACCGACGAGGCCAGCGCCGGGTCGATGTTGGCCGCGCGCAGCCCCAGCGGCACCAGGGTGCCTGCGGTGGCGGCGACGAACATGTTGATGATCATGGCGGCGCACAGCACCAGCCCGAGCACGGGATTGCCGCGGGTGATCCACGCCACGACGGCCGCCACCAGCCCGAGCACGACCCCGTTGCCCACGCCCACCGCCGCCTCTTTGAGCAGCGCCTTGCGCGAGTTGCTCCACGTCAGCTCGCCGAGCGCGATGCCG
>VFYY01000058.1 GCA_016871375.1 Acidimicrobiia bacterium | reverse complement strand
CGATCATCCCTTCCCTCGCTGCTAGGTGCAGCGAGTGTGTGAGCCGAAGGGGTCAGCTCAGAGCGGCCAGAATTTCCGGAAAAGGGGCGGTCAGAATTTACGGAACCCGCAACTTGTTCTCTTTCAGGAAGGAATCCCACTCAGACTTCGATCGATCATCGTCCGATTCGGGTTCGATCGGACGTTCTTCGAAGAACTCGGAAGGACCCTTGTATACGTTGGGAAACGAAAAAGTCGCGCGTCCTCGCCGTTCCACCTTTGGAGAGGATTCCTTCCGGACGCGGCTTGGGTTGAACGCGGAAGAGGATGACATCGGGCTCCTATGTGAGGAGGCGGGACAGAACATCGGCCCATTCCGTGCCGATCTGGCGGTCGCTGAATCAGATCGAATGCGATGACTGGCAATCTGGTGTGTGCTCTTTCCCGTTCAAACACGAAGACGGGGAGATTGCTGGACAGGCCGCCATCGACGAGATAGCGGTCGTTGAACTTGACCGGCTCGAACACGAACGGGTAGCTGGTCGAGGCGCGGACCGCATCGGGAACCGAGCCGTTGATCTCGTGACCACCCGCAGCGGAATGGATTCGGGCCTGCCGGGCCCCCAGATCCGTGGCGACGATTTTCAGCGGCTTGCATCCCAGTTCGCGCAGCTGTTCGAAGGTGACGTCACTCCACTGTCGGACGGCCTCGAGCTTCGCGCCGATGCGGTCGAGGAGGAAGCTCCGCATCTGCTCGCCCTTGTAGAGGCCGAGCCGCCTGTAGAGTCTGTGAGCCACCTTTCCATGCGAGCCCAACAGCCAGGGAAGGTACCATCGCTGCCCGAGCGCTCGCAGCGCCGCCAGTGACTTGCCGGCATCATCGAGAAACGAACTGAATCGCAGCTCGTTGACCAGCACCTGGCGCAGCTCGTCGGGTGTGTAGCCCACGGCGGCGAGCGTCGCCACAATCGAGCCGGCTGACGTGCCGCCATAGCCCTCGAATTGAATCTGGTGTTCCTCTGCCGCCTTCAAGCAGCCCGCGAGAGCAGCACCCTTGACACCGCCTCCGTCGAGGACGACGTACGCCTTCATGGCTGTGTGCGGGCGGTTACAGTAGCACACGCCGTACGGGAAAACGCCGGCGTCCCTTTCGGAGCGCCGGCGCCTTGGGCGGGCCCATTAGCGCGGTTTCGACTTCTTCGTAGTGTCCGGCTTTAGCCGGACCACACACGGCGGTGCCGATCAACTTGGTCCGGCTAAAGCCGGACACTACGACGTTTCAGAAACCGCCCTAGACCCGCGTGTCTAGTTGAACGAGTAGCGGAAGCTGATCTTCAGCTGGTAGACGTCGCTGATTCCAGCGGTGGTCTGGAACGAGTTCCGCACCAGGTCGCCGCTGACGAGCGCGAGGCGGTAGCTCACGCGCCCCGCCGCGTCAGCCGTGGCGTTGGTCAGGATCTGCGCGCCGTTGGCCTGCGTCGTCGGCACGACGAGACGCTGGGCGACGCCCCAGTCGGAGCTGATCAGGTTGCCGAAGTTGGTGATGTCCAGTCGAATCTGCCCGGCGTTCCGCTTGCCCCCGATGTTGCGGAAGATGTCCTGCATCACGCTGACGTCCATGCGCTTGACCGTCGGCAGCATCAACCCGCCGCGCTCGGCGTAGCGCCCGCGGTTCTTGCTCAGATACGGATCCTGGTTGATGTAGGCGTCGAACGCCGCGGCCTGCTCGGCGGCCGTGAACGTGCGGGTGCCGGAGGTGAAGGTGACGAAGTTCATCTCCGAGATGTCGCGCGGGATGTAGATCAGGTCGTTGCCCGACGCGCCGTCGCCGTTCATGTCGCCCGCGAACACGTAGCTGGCGTTGCGCGAGAAGTTCTGCAGCGACGGGTTCGCCTCCCAGAACGCTGAGACGGTCGTGGAGCCGAAGTCGAAATACGAGCGGCTGTACGACGCCTGCCAGAACACGCGGTGCCCCTGCATGCCATTCGACCAGCCGAGACCCGGATTGTTCGGGTCGGCGGGTGTCTGGTTGTTCGCCCACGATGAGAACGCCGTGGAGCCCGGATCGATCGTGTTCCTGGCCTCGCCGTAGCTGTAGGCGCCCTTGAGCGACAGGCCGTTCCACAGGCTCTTGGACAGGCTGCCCGAGAGGTTCCACGACTTGCCGACGCTCTGGTTCTTCATCACGATGGCGCTGGTGATGACGTTGCCTGGCGTGTTGTTGATGCGGTTCGCCGTCCAGCGCGGCCGTGCGTCCACGCCGGTGAACGCCGCCTGCGGCGCCGGCAGGTTCGCGTTGATGTAGTAGATGCCGTTGATGTCCTTGTTGTAGATGAACTCGGCGGTGCCGGTCACGCCGAGCGGCAGCCGGTGGTCGACGGCCAGGTTCGTCCGCCACACCTGCGGGAACTTGAAGTCGCTGTCGGTGACGTTCAGCTCGAAGCTGGTGGCGCCCGTGCCGGTCACGTTCGTCGGCTTGTAGCGGTTCGGGTCCGGGTTGAACGGCCGGTTCGTGACGTTGTCGAACGAGTCGAAGCCGGTGAGCACGCCGGTGTTGCCGATCTGGTTCGAAATCCAGACATAGAGCGGCGGGCCGGTGAAGACGCCGGAGCCGATGCGGACCTGCGTGCGCTGCGCGCCGCTGACGTCCCAGTTCATCGCCGCGCGCGGCGACCACAGGATCTTCTTGTCGGGCATCTCGCCGGTCGCGTACCGCACGGAGGCGCCGGTTTCGTCGCGGAAGGTCAGCGCGTCGGCGCGCTCGTTGCGGAACGCCGTGTTGTCGAACGCGGGCACGTCGAAGCGGACGCCGGCGGTGACCGTCACGTTGCGCCGCGGCCGCCACTCATCCTGCGCGTAGGCCCCGCCGTACCAGACCTTCAGCGGCTGGATCGGCTTCTCCTGCCCGGGAATGTTGTTGTAGCGCACCTGGAAGCGGCGCACGGTCACCGCCGACGTGGTGCGGTTCGGGTTGGCGACGTAGCCCTGCGCGTCGGCGAAGAAGTCGGCGAGCGAGCTGTAGACGTAGGCGCTCTGGCTCACCGGGAAGAACACGTTCTCCGACTCGTAGTGCTGCAGGGTCGCGCCGAAGGTCAGCGAATGCTGGTTGCCGAACTTCGTGAAGCTGTCCTGCATCTGGAACGTCTTGTAGCGCAGCTCGTTGTTCGGCGTGAACGGCTCTGAGCCGAACGAGGTGTACGCCGACCCGTCGGGCCCGAGGATGTCCACGAACGGGAACAACCTGCCGATGTCGCCGCGGCTCTCGTCGTTCGACGTCAGGCCGACGATCAGGTTGTTGGACATCGTGCTGCCGATCACCGAGTTCCACTCGCCGATGCCCGACTTGATGTTCTCGAGAATCGTGTAGGTCGAGCCGGCGAAGCTCAGGTGGCTGGTCGTGAACGTCGGGCGGCCGAGACCGGCGGACGAGGAGCCGGACACGTTGTTGCCCGAGCTCGAGTCGAGCTGGTTGTAGCGGAAGCTGATCTTGTTGTTCTGGCTCAGGTTGTAGTCGGTCCGCAGCAGATACCGCTTGGCCGGCGTGAGGTCGTCGAGGTTCTCGAACGGGCCCGTCTCGTACTGGAAGTTCGATGACAGGAACGAGCTGAGCGCGCTCAGATCCGACGCGAGCACGCGCGTGACGCTGCCGCCCACCGGCTCGCCGCCGCGGTTGGCGCGGAAGGTGTGGATCGGCCGCTTGTCCTCCTCGTTCTCGTAATTGCCGAAGACGAACAGCTTGTTGCGGAACACCGGGCCGCTGGCCCAGCCGCCGGTCTCACGGAAGGTGAACGTGCCCGGGTTCACCCTCAGGCCCTTCGCCTCGGTGCCCACCCAGTCGTTGCTCCGCATGCGGTGGATGAACGATCCGCTGAACTGGTTCGTGCCGCTGCGCGTGACGGTGTTGACGGCGGCGCCGACGAAGTTGCCCTGGCGCACGTCGAAGGGCGCCACGCTGACCTGGATCTGCTCGATCGACTCGAGCGAGATCGGCGCGACGTTGGTGCGCTCGCCAGGCTGGGCGCCGAGGCCGAAGGCGTTGTTGAAGTAGGAGCCGTCGACCGTGATGTTGTTCAGCCGGTTGTCCTGGCCGGCGAACGACGTGCCGCTCGCCTGCGGCGTCAGCCGCGTGATGTCCTGGATGCGGCCGGTGACGGTCGGCAGCGTGGCGATGTCGACGCGCGTCACCGCTGTGGCCGCGCCGGTGCGGTTCGAGCTGAACACCGCGTCGGCGGCCGCCGCGGTCACCGTGACCTGCTCCTGCACGGCGATCGCGCGCACCTGGAAGTTCACGTCGGTGGCGACGCCGAGATTGACCGTCACCATGTCCTGCGTCTGCGGCTCGAACGCCGTGCCCGTCCCGACGTAGACCGCCTGGACGCTGTACGGGCCTCCCACACGCATGCCGGGAATCGAGTAGCGGCCATCGGCGCGGGTGGCCGCCTCATAGCTCGTCCCCGACGGTTCGTGGATCGCGATGATGCTGGCGCCGGCCACCGGCCGCATCTGCGCGTCGGTCACGATGCCGCTGATGGCACCGGTGGTAACGCCCTGCGCCGCCGCCGGCGCAGCCGGAAGCAGCGTGCAGAGCGCGAGAAGGGCCGCGGTCCACACGGTCGTCTTCAACAGACACTTCATCGAATCAACTCCAGGTTCATGTGTGCGGGAAACGCGGATCATTGTACGTGAAAAGGGCCGCCCGAGTGCTCGGACGGCCCTGCAACACCTGTGAACACCGGCCGGCTAGCCCGCGAGACCGGCGGCCTTCTGCTTGCGCAGTTCCTCGGCGCGGTTGCGGAGCTGATCGGCCTCCTTCAGGAGCGCCTGCTGGCGGGCCGGGTTCTTGTCCAGGTTCGCCTGCAGCCGGAGCAGCAGCCCCTTGTAGACCAGCGCGTCCATGTAGTCCTTGTTCAACTCGAGCGCCTTGTCCACGGCCGCCACGCCCGCGTTCGCGTACTTGACCTTCTCCGCGGTGGAGATGCTGAAGTCGCGCGAGCCCTTGTTGAAGTAATAGGTCGCCAGCGTGTAGTGCGCCTCCGGGTTGCTCGGCTCCTGCGCGATGCGCTGGTTGAGCGCCTCGACGAGATTGTCGAACTGTCCCTGGCGGTCGTAGTAGGCGGCGAGGTTGGCGTAGACCGCGGGGTCGTTGGGCCGCGCCTCGCGCGCCTTCTGCAGCGTCGCCTCGGCGCGCTCGTAGTCGCCGCTGTCCTCGTAGAGCTGCGCGAGCAGCACGTAGTTCGGCACTTCCTTCGGGTCGATCTGAATCATCTGCAGGAGGAGCGGCTCGGCCTGCGACGGGTCGTTCAGCTTGTCGGGGCCGTAGGCGGCCACCAGGTACTGGAGCGACAGCGTCTTGATCTGTGCGCAGTTGATGCACGTCTCGTCGGTGGGGATGACCTCGGCGGCCCTCTTGTAGTTCTCGACGGCCTTGGTCAGCAGCTCGTCGTTGGCCGGCGTGCCCTGCCGCGACGGCTGATAGAGGTTGTCGTAGCTGTTGCCGAGGAAGAAGTACGACGTCGTGAGCTGGGCATCCGTGGGGTTGAACGCCAGCGTCTCCTCGTACGCCGTAATCGCCTCCCGCCACTCCTGCCCGGCGTAATGGCCGTTGGCCTCCCTGAACTTCATTCGGGCCTGCAGGTTTGCCACCTGGGTGCACCCGGTTGCCACGAGACAGAGCCCGGCCACGCACGCGAAGATGGCCCCGGACGAGAACTTCCGCATCGTATCCCCCTTCAAAACGGCGTCGATAAGTACCTGCGAGCGGGCCAGTATAGTGGCCCCTTTTTCGATGAGTCAAGATCCGGAGGTATCATGAGTCGGGCGCGCCAACTCTGGTCCTGCCAACAGTTTAGACACCGATACGCATGATCCGGTTCGAGACCCTTCTCGAGAAAGTGCGGAGCTACAGCCCGGAGGCCGATCTCGAGCTGCTGCGCCGGGCCTACGTGTTTTCCGCGCTCGAGCACAAAGGGCAGGTGCGCCACTCGGGTGAGCCGTATCTCGTTCATCCGCTGGAGGTCGCCGACTTCCTCGCGGACATGAAGCTGGACGTCGTCGCCGTCGCCGCCGGCCTGCTCCACGACGTCGTCGAAGACACCCTCACCACGCCGGAGCGTATTGCCGAGCTCTTCGGCGCCGAAATCGCCCACGTGGTCGAGGGCGTGACCAAGATCGGCGCCATCCCCTTCTCCTCGAGCGAGGAGCGGCAGGCCGAGAACTTCCGCAAGATGCTGCTGGCGATGGTGGACGACATCCGCGTCATCCTCGTCAAGCTCGCCGACCGGCTGCACAACATGCGGACGCTGCACCACCTGCCCGAGGAGCGCCGCACGAAGATCGCCCAGGAGACGCTCGACATCTACGCGCCCATCGCCAACCGGCTCGGGATGAGCAAGGTGAAGAACGAGCTCGAGGAGCTCTCCTTCCGCTACATCGAGCCGAAGGCCTACGACGCGCTGCGCTCGAAGGTCGAAGCGAGGCGCAAGCACGCGGAGAACGTCATCGACGATCTGACGACGACCATCCGCGCCAAGCTCCACGACGCGCAGGTCCCGGTCATTCACCTCGACGGCCGCATCAAGCGCCTCTACAGCATCCACCTCAAACTGAAGCGGCAGAAGATCGACCTCGAGCGCGTCTACGATTTCGTCGCGCTGCGCGTCACGACGCAGTCGGTGAAGGACTGCTACGCGGCGCTCGGCATCATTCACCACACGTGGTCGCCGGTGCCCGGGCGCATCAAGGACTTCATCGCCATGCCCCGGCCGAACGGCTACCAGTCGCTGCACACCTCGGTCGTCAGCGAGCACGGGTTCCCCTTCGAGGTGCAGATCCGGACCGAGGAGATGCACCGCCATGCCGAGGAGGGGATCGCCGCGCACTGGAAGTACAAGGAAGGGCGCGTCGGCGATCAACGCGACGAGCGCTACTTCCAGTGGATGCGGCAGCTCCTCGAGGTGCAGCAGGAGGTCCGCGACCCGCAGGAGTTCCTGCAGAACCTGAAGATCGACCTCTACCCCGAGGAGGTCTACATCTTCACGCCGAAGGGCGAGGTGCGCTCGCTGCCGCGCGGCGCCACCGCCGTGGACTTCGCGTACTCGATTCACACCGACGTCGGCAACCAGTGCGTGGGCGCGCGCATCAACGGCAGGATGGTGCCGCTGCGCACGCGCCTGCAGAACGGCGACATCGTCGAGATCCTCACGCAGGCGGGGCACACGCCGAGCCGCGACTGGCTGGCGTTCGTCGTCACCTCGCGCGCGCGCAGCAAGATCAAGCACATCCTGCAGGGCGAGGAGCGCGCGCGCAGCATCGAGCTGGGACGCCGCCTGTTCGAGAAGGAGGCGCGCCGGTTCGACCTGAACCCGAAGACGCTGCTCGAGAACGAGGAGCTCCAGAAGTTCGCGGTCGAGTACGGCGCGCAGAAGACGGACGAGCTGCTCGCGCACATCGGCTACGGAAAGCTCTCGGCGCGCACGGCCGTGCAGAAGGCGGTGCCCGGCGGACAGCTCAAGGAGAAGGCGCCCGAGTCCGGCGTCGTCTCCGTCGTCAAGCGCGTGCTGCGGCCCGGCGCCGCCGGCGACAAGATCAAGGTGCGCGGCACCGACGACGTGATGGTGTTCCGGGCGAAGTGCTGCAACCCGATCCGCGGCGAGCGGATCATCGGCTACATCACGCGCGGCAAGGGCGTCTCGGTGCACTCCGCGACGTGCAGGAACGTCATCAACCTGATGTTCGATCCCGAGCGCCGCATCGAGGTCGAGTGGGATACCACCGGCGATCAGGCGCCCTACACCGTCCGCCTGACGATGCAGGTCGAGGACCGGAAGGGGATGCTGGCGGAGATCAGCGCCAGGGTCTCCGACATCAACACCAACATCACCAACATGGAAGCGCGGACCGGCGACGATCAGCAGGCGCGCATCGACATGACCGTCGAGATCAAGGACGTGAAACACCTCGAGAAGGTGATCAAGTCGATCAAGGGCGTGCAGGGCGTGTTAGGAGTTGAAAGAACGGCACGGGCGTAGGGGCACGGCGGCGCCGTGTCCCTACGCGACGACGGCGATGACGTCGATCTCCACCCGCGCGTCGCGGGGGAGCCGCGCCACCTGCACCGTCGATCGCGCCGGCGGCGGATCGACGACGAACCTGCCGTAGACCTCGTTCATCGCCGCGAAGTCGTTCATGTCGGCCAGGAACACCGTCGTACGGACGACGTGCTCGAAGCCGGCGCCGGCGGCGGCCAGCAGCGTGCCGATGTTGCGCATCACGCGCTCGGTCTGCACGGCGATATCGCCGTCGACGAGCGTGCCCGTGGCGGGGTCGAACGGGATCTGTCCCGAGAGGAAGAGGAGGTTCCCCGCGCGCAGCGCGGGGGAGTACGGGCCGATCGCCCGCGGCGCGCCCGGCGCGGCGACGGCCTGTCTCACCTAGGCGGCCTTGGTGACCTTGCCCGACCGCAGGCACCGCGTGCACACGCGGAGCCGCTTCGCGGCGCCGTTGACGAGCGCCTTCACCGTTTGCAGGTTCGGCTCGAACCGGCGCGGTCCCACGTTGTGGGCGTGAGACACCGTCCGTCCGACGACCGGACCCTTCCCGCAGACGTCACATCGCTTGGCCATAAACCACGAATTTTATCAGGTTTCAGGCGGCTACGGGATGATCAGCGCACTGGACGCGGCCGCCGCGGCCGCGGCCTGCTCCTGGCCCGGTGCCATGTGGAGCAGCGTCGCCATGAGGTCCAGATACGCGGTGCGCTCCTCGGCCGAGGTGCGAATCGTCCGCGCACCCTGCTCGATCGCCCGCAGCGTGATGGCGACCTCCTGATCGAAGACGCGCGCGCCCTGCTCGCGAATCTGCTCGAGCAGCGCCTTCATGTCGGCCACCAGACCCTGCGCGATCGGCGACTGCGCGGCGTGGTCGTAGATGACGCCGCGCGACGCGGTCTCCAGCGTCTTCGCCAGCGTGCCCGCCGCCTCCGCGACATCGTCATCCACGAGACGACCGAAACCCTGCGGCGCGTGCCGCGCGATCACGCTCTGGAAGAGAAAGTACAGCTGCTGCTGCCGCTCGGTGAGATGCCGGATCGTCGGGCCCAGCGTCGCCACGGCGCGCTCCTGCTGGCGCTTCACGACGGCCGCCGGATGCTCGCGCGCGGCGGACAGATAGCCGCAGTCGCTCGGACAGCGGATCTCGACCATCCGCTTCGTCCCGCAGCAGACGGCGCAGATCGTCTGTCGGAGCGCCGGACACTGCCGGCGTCCCTTCCGATGGCCACACGCGGGACAGGACATGAATTCCAGTATAATCCGGCGCAAATCCTTCGAAATTTCACAGGAATAGAGCTTGCACGCCGGGGGACCATGGGTGACGCGCTGCTCCGACGCGAATCGCCGGCCGAATACTTCCGCGAGATGGTGGAGACGGCCATGCAGCACCAGCGCCTCGCCGCCCACGATCTCACCTCGTTCTATCTGGTCAACCTGCTCACCGCGTTCGTGCCCGTCGGCGCCGAGGAGCGCGACGAACCGCTCGGCGTCCGCTTCGCGCGCGCGTTGCAGGAAGGCGGCCGCCGTCGGCGCCGCGAGCTGCGGCAGGTCGCGGACCGCTCGCTCTTCGTCTCCGGGTTCCTGTCCGATAGTCTGAACCGCAGTCTCGTCGACGTCGACTACTACGTGCAGCTGGGCGAGTACGCCTACGGATCGCTCGCGCGCCAGGATGACGGCGCGTGGGCCGAGGTGTTCGACGAGCTCGCTGCCAAGTTCGCCGCGTTTGCCGACGTCCTGGGCGAGGTCAGCGAACGCGCGTCGCTGACGTCCAATTCAGACGTGTTGCGCCTGTACGAAAAGTGGCTGCGCACCGGCAGCCGCCGCAGCGGGGATCTCCTCGCTTCGCGCGGAATCGTTCCCAACGCGTCGGTCAGCAGCCGATTCCTGCAATAGCTGGGCGCGGAATCGTCTGCACGTTGTAGATTTTCAGACACCTCTCCAGAGGACATCTCGGCCGGTGTGTCGGCCGTTCCACCGGGCGTGTCGTGATTCCGGCCCCTACAACGACGCCGGTGAGGCTTCCGCGCAACACTCACTGGTCGTTTATGTCCACGTTCGGGGACAAAGTGTTGAAAAACCCACACGACCACTGCGGCGTCTAATGGAGTATACCGCCTGGGCGGAGATTCAATCCCGGCCAGGCCATGGCGCGTAAGTCATACAGGAAATGGGCGTTCCGCGAGCCTGGCCGGTTCGGTTCGCGAAGCGCCCACGTTAATGAGGCTGGCAGGGCCGTCATAAAGGCATCCCACTTGCATGTGGGCGGCATCATCGGTCATCCAGCGTCTGAGATGAGAGCGGAAGGAGCGGCAGGCATCATGGCGACGACGAGGAAGAGCGCGAAGGGCAGCACGGCGAAGAGCCGTTACAACGAGCTGAAGCAGATGCTCGAAGACCGCCGCCGCGAGCTGATGAACGAGGTCCAGGGCAGGATGCGCGACGTGCGGGCCGACGGCAACAAGGACCGCGACGTCCTCGACCAGGGCGAGAGCTCCGAGGTCGACATCCAGGAGGACATCGAGTTCGCGCTCATCCAGATGAAGTCGGAGACGCTGAACAAGATCAACGCGGCGCTCGGGCGGCTGGATGAGGGCACCTACGGCAACTGCTACGAGTGCGGCGACGAGATCGCGGAGGCGCGCCTGCGCGCGCTGCCGTTCGCGGCGCGTTGCAAGGACTGCGAAGAGGCGCGCGAGAACGCCGAGCTCCGCGAGCGCCAGCTCGCCCGCAAGGGCTCGTCCGCGCTGTTCTTCGACATGTCGAACTAATCGCCGGGTCCGCGGCGCGCATACAATGATGCGCCGCGGCACCCGGCCTACGGCACGTAGGGCGGGTCCCGCCGAAGGCGGACCCGCCTTTTCCTTTTGAGGCCTTCTCCCATGGCCGAACACGACGAGGCACTCGACCTCGAGGAACTCGCCCCTCCCGATCGCCCGCTCTCGGTGCCGGACGAGCTGCCGCTGCTGCCCCTGCGCGACACCGTGCTCTTCCCGAACTCGTTCATGCCGCTCGCGGTGGCGCGCGAGAGTTCCGTGCGGCTCATCGACGAGGCGATCTCCGGCGGCCAGCTGATCGGCGTCTTCACGCAGCGCGACGCGTCGGTCGAGGAGCCGCAGCAGGAGGACCTGTACGCCGTCGGCACCGCAAGCCAGATCCACAAGATGTTCAAGCTGCCCGACGGCAGCCTCCGGCTCATCGTGCAGGGACTGGCGCGGCTCACGCTGAACGAGGTGACGAGCTCGCGGCCGTACCTCCGCGGGCGCGTGAGCGTCGCCGGCGAGGCGGTGCGCGAGGACGACCGGCTGGAGATTGACGCGCTGCTGCGGAACATCAAGACCAACTTCCAGCAGGTCGTGTCGCTGTCGCCCCTGCTCTCCGACGACCTGCAGACGCTGGCCGCGAACATCACCGAGCCGGGCCGTCTCGCCGACTTCATCGCCTCGAGCCTGACCACGCTGGCGACGCCGGTGAAGCAGGAGGTGCTGGAGACGCTCGACGTCCGTGCGCGGATGGACAACCTGAACCGGATCCTCATCAAGGAGCTCGAGGTGCTCGAGCTCGGATCGAAGATCCAGTCGCAGGTGCAGTCCGAGGTCGGCAAGAACCAGCGCGAGTACTTCCTGCGCGAGCAGATGAAGGCGATCCAGAAGGAGCTCGGCGAAGGCGACGACCAGGCCAGGGAAATCGAGGAGCTGCAGGAGAAGATCGAGGCCGCCG
This sequence comes from Acidimicrobiia bacterium, assembly GCA_016871375.1. Classification (GTDB taxonomy): domain Bacteria; phylum Acidobacteriota; class Vicinamibacteria; order Vicinamibacterales; family UBA2999; genus VFYY01. The sequence goes on along the minus strand of VFYY01000058.1, from coordinate 11,289 downwards.
GCATGCCGGAGGCGGTGAAGAAAGAGGCGCAGCGCGAGCTCGATCGGCTGGCCAAGATGCCGGTCGCGGCCGCCGAGTACACCGTCTCGCGGACGTATCTCGACTGGCTCGTCACGCTGCCGTGGCAGAAGGCGACCGAGGAGGTCATCGACCTCACGCGCACGAAGGACGTGCTGGACGCCGACCACAGCGGGCTCGAGAAAGCCAAGGACCGCATCCTCGAGTACCTCGCGGTGCGCAAGCTCAATCCCGACGTGAAGGGGCCGATCCTGTGCTTCGTCGGCCCGCCCGGCGTGGGCAAGACGTCGCTGGCGCGCTCCATCGCGCAGTCGCTCGAGCGCAAGTTCGTCCGCGTGTCGCTGGGCGGCATGCGCGACGAGGCGGAAATCCGCGGCCACCGGCGCACGTACATCGGCGCGCTGCCGGGGCAGATCATCCAGGGGCTGCGCCGGGCGGAGTCGAAGAACCCGGTCTTCATCCTCGACGAGATCGACAAGCTCGGGTCTGATTTCCGCGGCGACCCCGCGTCGGCGCTGCTCGAGGTGCTCGACCCGGAGCAGAACTCCACCTTCCGCGACCACTATCTCGACGTGCCGTTCGATCTGTCGGACGTGCTCTTCATCACGACCGCAAACGTCCTCGATCCGGTTCCGCCGGCGCTCCGCGACCGCATGGAGGTGCTGGAGATTCCCGGCTACACGGAAGAGGAGAAGCTGAAGATCGCGAAGGAGCACCTGGTTCAGAAGCAGATCAGGAACCACGGCCTGACGCCCGAGCAGCTCGCGATCACCGACGAGGCGATCAGCGCCGTGATCCGCGGCTATACGCGCGAGGCGGGCGTGCGGAACCTGGAGCGCGAGATGGGCGCGCTGTGCCGCAAGGCCGCGCGGCGCCGCGCCGAGGGGGACGAGTCGCCGCTGACGATCACCCCGGCCGTCGTCGCCGAGCTCCTCGGGGCACCGGTCTTCCACGACGAGGAGATGGAAGAGCGGACCAAGGAGCCCGGCGTCGCCATCGGCCTGGCGTGGACGCCGGCGGGCGGCGACGTGCTGTTCATCGAGGCCTCACGCATGGCGGGCACCGGCTCGCTCACGCTCACCGGCCAGCTGGGCGAGGTGATGAAGGAATCCGCGCGCGCGGCGCTCTCATGGTTCCGCGCCCACGCGGCGTCCTACGGCGCCGACCCCGACTTCTTCAAGAACGCCGAGATCCACCTGCACGTGCCGTCCGGCGCGATCCCGAAGGACGGCCCGTCAGCCGGCGTGACGATCGCCGCCGCGCTCGCCTCGGAGCTGACCCGGCGTCCGGTACGCGGCGACATCGCGATGACCGGCGAAATTACGCTCTCGGGCCGGGTGCTGCCCGTGGGCGGCGTCAAGGAGAAGGTGCTGGCCGCGCGGCGCGTCGGGATCCGTGAAGTCATCCTGCCGCGCCAGAACGAGAAGAACGTCAACGAGGACCTGACCGAGGAGCTGCGCCGGGAGCTGACGATTCACTTCGTCCAGAGCGTGGACGAGGTGCTGCTGCTGGCGCTCACGCCCGGACCGCGGAAGACGGCGGACAAGAAGGCCGAGCGCCGCGTTCAGCCGCGCATCCAGTAAAGGGCAGCAACGGTTTTCATGTCGATGATCTCGCCCGCCGAGATCATCGACCGGATCTGCTCGATCGAAAACGGCTGCGGCTCGAGATCCTCGTCTTCATCCGGCTGCGCGCTCTCGCCGTCCACCGGCGCGCGCAGCCCGGACGCGCGATAGAAGATCATCTCCTCGTCGCAGTAGCCCGGCGTCGGATACAGGGCGCCGAGCCGCTCGACCCTTCCCGGTACCAGCCCGATCTCCTCGTGGCACTCGCGCACCGCGGCCTCGTCGGGATCCTCGTTCCGCTTCAGGCTGCCGGCCGGCAGCTCCCACACCCAGCGGCCGATCGCATGCCGGTACTGCTGCACGAGGATGATCTCGCCCGCGTCGGTCACCGGGATCAGCACCACGGAGCCGGGATGCCGGATGATCTCCACGTCGAGCGCGCCGCCTGTGGGCAGCGTGATCGACTCGACCATCAGGCTGAAGATCCGTCCCTCGTACACCTTCCTGATCTGATGCGGGATGATGGGGTCGGGGGTCATTTTTCGAGGACACTCTCGTCGAGCATGTGTGAGTGTCCTCTAAAAATGACCCCCGACCCCATTTTCTTTCCAGCCCGGCAGGGCGTCGAGGACCTGCTGCAGATCGTCGGGCAGCGGCGCGGTGAACTCCATGCGGCGGCCGTCGCGCGGGTGCTTGAAGACCAGGCGCTCGGCGTGCAGGAAGGGGCGCTCCAGCCGCTGCACGGCGCGGATGTCGCCCGCGACGCGCCGGTGCACCCCGCCGTAGAGGGCGTCTCCCACGATCGGATGGCCGATGGCACTGAGGTGCACGCGGATCTGGTGCGTGCGGCCCGTGTGGATCGCCACCTGGCAGAGCGTGACGCCAGGCATGTGATGCGCGCGCGTGATGCGCGTCACGGCTTCGCGCGCGTGGCGCGCCCGCGCCGACATCTTCTGCCGGTGGGAGGGGTCGCGGCCGATGGCGGCGTCGATGCGCTTGCCCGCCTGCACGACGCCCCACACGAGCGCGACGTATTCCTTCTCGACCTCGCGGTCGTGAAACTGCCGCGAGAGCTCCTGGTGGGCCGCGTCGTTCTTGGCAATCACCATCACCCCCGACGTTCCGCGGTCGAGCCGGTGGACGATGCCCGGGCGCGTCTCGCCGCCGATGCCGCTCAGGTCGGGAATGTGGTGGAGGAGCGCGTTGACGAGCGTGCCGGACGCGTGGCCGGCCGCGGGGTGGACGACCATGCCCGCCGGCTTGTTCAGCACGGCGACGTCGGCGTCCTGGTACAGGATTTCGAGCGGCAGCGCCTCGCCGGCAACCGTGGACGGCACGGCCTCGGGAGTGTCGATGGTGACGCGGTCGCCCTCGCGCATGACGAGGTTCGCCTTCGGCGCTCCGCGCGAGACGGTGACGTGGCCGCCCTCGATCAGCTTCTGGATCTGCGAGCGCGACCGCCCCTCGAGCAGCGACACGAGGAAGCGATCGAGCCGCTGGCCGTCGGCGTCAGCGGGGACGGTGAGCTCGGTCGGCGCCACGGGTCACGCCGTCACGCCGCTACTTTTCGGCGCCGCGTCATCTCCTGCGGCGTCTCCGGCGAGGTGCGCCGCAGCCACACGAGCATCGCCAGGCTCAGCGGCGCGAGGACGACGGAGATGAACTGTGAGGTGGAGAGTCCGAGCACCTCGCCGCGCGGATCGCCGCGGTAGATCTCGACGACGAAGCGCGAGACCGCGTAGAGGAACATGTAGCTCCAGAACGTCCGGCCGGAGAAGTAGCGCCCGCGCTTCTCGGTGGCGAGCAGGAAGAGCAGGATCAGCAGCTCGGCGCCGGCCTCGTAGACCTGCGTCGGGTGGAGCGGGATGCCGAGCGGCGTGCCGACGTTGGCCGCCGCGAGCGGGTTCGTGAACGTGATGCCCCACGGCAGGTCGGTGGGCCTGCCGTAGCAGCAGCCGGCGGCGAGACAGCCGAGCCGTCCCGTGACGTGCCCCAGCGCGATCCCCGGTGCAAACACATCACAGGTCGTCCACAACGGCAGCCGGTGCTTGTGGACGTACCAGAAGGCCACGCCGACGGCGAGGATCAGCCCGCCGTAGAAGACGCCGCCGGACCGCGCGAGCGACAGCAGGTCGGCCGTGGACCTGCTGAACTGGTCGAAGTCCACGACGAGCAGGAGCAGCTTCGCCCCGATGAGCGCGGCGATGATGATGTAGATGCCGAGGTCGAGGACGCGGCTCGGGTCGAGGCCCCACTGCCTGGCGCGCCGCATCGCCAGCCAGAGGCCGAGCAGGTACGAAGCGGCCAGCAGCACGCCGTACGAGTAGACGGTGATCGGGCCGATGCTAAACAGTTCTGGATACACGGTGCCGTCCTATCCCGAGCAGGTCGAGAATCATCAGCGCCACGCCAATGGTAATCGCGGCGTCCGCCACATTGAATGCCCAGAAGTGCCAGCCGCCCCAGTAGAAGTCGGCGAAATCGAGCACGTAGCCGGCGGTCACGCGGTCGATGAGGTTGCCGGCCGCGCCGCCGATGACGAGCGACAGCCCGGCGCGCGCCAGCCGCTGGTCCGCGGGAAGCGTCGCCCCGTACGTGGCCAGGCCCACCAGGGCGAGCCCCGCGACCGCCGCCAGCACCACGTCCTTGAACGGAAAGTCCGCGGCGTTCATGAACCCGAACGCGGCGCCGAAATTATGCACGCGCGTCAGGTCGAAGAAGCCCGGGATGACGGTCGTGCCCTCGTGCAGCTCGAACGCCGACCGCACCGCCGCCTTCGTGGCCTGATCGGCGACGACGATGACGGCCGCGATCAGCAGCTCGAAGCGAAGGCGGCTCACTCGGACCTGACCGGCTCGGCGAGCGCGTCCACGCAGCGGCCGCAGATGCCCGCCCACTCGGGCTCGCGGCGCACCTCCGCGACGTAACGCCAGCAGCGCTCGCATTTCACGCCGGGCGCCTTTTCGACCGCCACCGTCAGCTGATCCGCGGTGCCGGAGGGGTCCAGCGCCAGCTCGACCTCCGAGACGATGAACAGCATCGGCAGGTCGCGGCGGTGCTGGTCGAGCAGCGCGGCGACCGGGCCGGCGGCGGCGATCGTCACGCGCGCGCCGAGCGAGGTGCCGATGACCTTGTCCTTGCGCTTCTGCTCGAGCACCGCGTTGACCGCCTCGCGCACCGCGAGCAGGCGGTCCCACGTCTCCAGGAGCGCCGCATTCTCGTAACGCGACGCGTCGGGCAGCGACTCCAGGTGGACCGACGCCGCCCGCGGCGTCCGGGTCGCCGGCAGGTGCTGCCAGAGCTGGTCGGCCGTGACGGGGAGAATCGGCGCCAGCAGGCGCGCGAGCCCCTCGGCGATCACGTACATCGCCGTCTGCGTCGAACGGCGTTCCGCCGAGCGGGCACCCAGCGTGTACATCCGGTCCTTCGTCACGTCCACGTAGAACGCGCTCAGATCCACCGTGGCCAGCATCGTCAGCGCCTGGGACACGGAGGAGAAGTCGTAGGCGTCGTACCCCTCGCGCGTGCGGCGTGCCGCGGTGGCGTAGCGCGCCAGCGCGAAGCGGTCCACGGCGTCCAGCTTCTCGAGCGGCACCAGGTCCACGGCCGGGTCGAAGTCGTAGAGGTTGGCCACCAGAATCCGGCAGGTGTTGCGCAGCTTCCGGTACACATCCACCACGCGCGTCAGGATTTCCTTGCTGACGCGCAGCTCCTCGGTGAACTCGGTCGAGGCGACCCACAGCCGGATGATCTCGGCGCCGCTCTCCTTGATGATCTCCTGCGGCGAGATCACGTTGCCGACCGACTTCGACATCTTCCGGCCTTCGAGGTCGATGAGGAAGCCATGTGTCAGCACCTCGCGGTATGGCGGACGCCCGCGCGTCGCCAGCGCCACGAGGAGGGAGCTCTGGAACCAGCCGCGATGCTGGTCGCTGCCTTCGAGGTACATGTCCGCGGGCCAGCCGAGCTCCTTCGAGCGGCCGAGCACGGCCTCATGACTGGAGCCCGAGTCGAACCAGACGTCGAGGATGTCGCGCTCGCGCTCGAAGCTGGTGCCGCCGCACGACGGGCACGTCAGCCCCTCGGGCAGGAACTCGTCGATCGGGCGTTCGTACCACGCGTCGGCGTTGTGCTGCTCGAACACCCGCGCCGCGCGCTCGATCAGCTCGGTCGTCAGGATCGCCTCGCCGCACGACGTGCAGTCCACGGCGGGGATGGGCACACCCCACGCGCGCTGGCGCGAGATGCACCAGTCCGGCCGGTTGGTGACCATGTTGAAGATGCGGTCGCGTCCCCAGCCGGGGATCCATTTCACTTCGCGGTCGATGCCGTACTGCGCCGCTTCGCGCAGCGTGCGCACCTGGCCGTCGGCGCCCGCGATCGCCCGATCGCCGTCCAGGCGGACGAACCACTGCGACGTGGCCAGGAAGATCACCGGGTTGTGGCAGCGCCAGCAGTGCGGGTACTGGTGCGCGAACGTCTCCCGGTGCCAGAGCCGCGCGCGGTCCTTCAGCGCCTGCTCGACGTTCGGGTTCGCGTCGAACACACGCTGGCCGCCGAAGAGCTCGACGGTGTCGAGGAAGTGACCGCCCGGACCGACCGGCGCGTAGATGTCGAGGCCGTACTTCCTGCCCGTGAAGAAGTCGTCGGCGCCATGGCCGGGCGCCGTGTGGACCGCGCCCGTGCCGGCTTCGAGCGTGACGTAGTCGCCCAGCACGCCGACCGAGTCGCGGTCGTACAGCGGATGCCGGAAGCGGACGCCCTCGAGCAGGGCGCCCTTCATGCGCGCGACCGGCTGGTCGAACGCGCGGCCGACGACCTTGCCGACGGTCTCCGCCAGCCCTTCCGCGATGATCACTGAGCGGCCGTCGACGTCGTACGCCGCGTAGTCGAACTCCGGGTGGAACGCGACCGCCAGGTTCGACGGAATCGTCCACGGCGTCGTCGTCCAGATCAGGACCGAGACGTCGCGGCCCGTGAGGCCCGGGATGCGCGCGGCCAGATCCGCGGCGGCGTCCTTCGCCAGCGGGAACTCGACGTAGATCGACGGGGACGAGTGGTCCGCGTACTCGACTTCGGCTTCCGCCAGCGCGGTGCGGCAGTGGATGCACCAGTGCACCGGCTTCTTGCCCTTGTAGACGAGGCCCCGCTCCACGAACTTGCCGAGCGACCGCGCGATGTCCGCCTGGTACTGCGGGTTCATCGTCAGGTAGTAGTGGTCCCAGTCGCCGAAGACCATCAGCCGCTTGAACTCGCCGGTCATCACGTCGATGAAGCGCCCGGCGTACTCGCGGCACGCGCGGCGGATGTCGGCAATGGACATGTCGCGCTTCTTCGGGCCGAGCTCGCGGTCGACCCTCAGCTCGATCGGCAGCCCGTGGCAGTCGTAGCCCGGCGTGTACGGGACGTCGAAGCCGGCCATCGTGCGCGACTTGATGACGATGTCCTTGAGGATCTTGTTGAGCGCGGTGCCGAGGTGGATCTGGCCGTTGGCGTAGGGCGGGCCGTCGTGAAAGACGAACTTCGGCGCGCCGCGGCGGTTGGCGCGGATCTGGCCGTAGAGATCCATCGCCTCCCAGCGGGCGATGGCCTCCGGCTCCGCCGTCTGAAGGTTCGCCTTCATCGGGAAGCCGGTGCGCGGCAAATTGACGGTGTCCTTCCACTCGGGCATGTGCATCACGGGCGCGGCATGCCGCGCCCCTACAGAATTCTATAATGCGGGGATGTCGCCGCAGGTCCACGAGGAAGTGCTGGACAACGGACTGCGCGTCCTCGCGCAGGAGGTCCGTACGGCGCCGCTCGCCTCGGTCTGGTGCTGGTACCGCGTCGGCTCGAAGGACGAAGGTCCCGGGCTGACGGGCGTGTCGCACTGGGTCGAGCACATGAACTTCAAGGGCACGACCAACATCCCGCGCGACAAGGTCAAGGGGATCATCGAGCAGTTCGGCGGCTACTGGAACGGCTACACGTGGATCGACCAGACCACGTACACCGAGACCGCCACGCGCGACGCGCTCGACCGCATGCTCTTCATCGAATCGGAGCGCATGGCGAACTGCCTCTACGACCCGGCCGACTGCGAGTCCGAGCGGACCGTGATCATCTCGGAGCTGCAGGGCGGCGAGAACGATCCCGACACGCTGCTCGACCAGGAGCTGACGGCCACGGCCTTCCGCGCGCACCCGTACCGCCATCCCACGATCGGCTGGCTCGCCGATCTGGAGTCGATGACGCGCGAGGACCTCTACGGCTACTACCGTCGTCATTACGTGCCGAACAACGCGACGCTGGTGATCGTCGGCGACATCGACACGAAGGACGCGATGACGCGTGTCGTCCAGCATTTCGGCGGGATCGCGTCCGGCGAGGTGAAGAGGCGCCGGCCGACGCGGGAGCCGGAGCAGCTCGGCGAGCGCCGGGTCACCCTGTCGCGCGAGGGGACGACGGCGTACCTCAAGCTCGGGTTTCACGCGCCGAGCCTGAGTGACCCGGACTTCTTCCCCGTGCTCGTGCTCGACGCCGTGCTGACCGGCGCGAAGGGCGTCAACCTGTGGGCGAGCTTCAGGACGCCCCCGCCGCAGCGCAGCGCGCGCCTGTATCGCGCGCTCGTGAACACCGGCCTGGCGTCATCGGTGATGGGTGGCGTGATCCCGACGCAGGACCCGTTCCTCTACACGATCTCGATCACGGCGACCGAGGGCACGCCGCTCGACCGCGTGGAGGCGGCTGCGCTCGCCGAGCTCGATCGCGTGCGCACCGGGGGCGTGACGCCCGCGGAGCTCACCAAGGCGCGGAACCAGCTGCGCGCGCGGCTGGTGTTCGAGAACGACAGCATCACCAACATCGCGCACCAGCTCGGCTATTTCCAGACGATTGCCGACTGGCGGGTGTTCCACTCCCTGCGCGAGCGCATCGACGCCGTGACGGTCGAGCAGGTCTCGGCCGCAGCCGCCGCGCGCCTCGCGCCCGCCAACCGCACCGTCGGCTGGTTCGACCCGATTCCCGTCTCGTCATGACGAGGACCGCCCCTCGCGGGCTGGCCCCGGTGAGGGCCGTCGCCGGCAACGGCGCGGTGCTGATCGCGAAGGAATCGTCCACCACGCCGGCCGTGACGATCCATGCCGCGTTCCACGCCGGCACCGTCTACGACCCGCCGGAGCACGCGGGGCTCGCCCATTTCGTGTCGCGCACCATCGACCGTGGCACTGAGACGCGGACGGCCGAGGAGATCGCCGAGTCGCTCGACGGCCGCGGCGTCTCGCTGAGCGTCACCGTCAACCGGCACGTGCTCTCGCTCATCTGCACGTGCCTGGTCGAGGATCTCGACCCCATCCTCGCGCTGGTCGCCGACATCGCGATGCGGCCCGTCTTTCCTGCCGAAGAAGTAGAGACCCGGCGCTCGGAAATCGTCACGCTGATCCGGCAGGACGAGGACAACCCGGCAACCGTCGCCAACGAGGGGATGCTGGCCGATCTGTACGGCCAGGCGCATCCCTACGGCCGCCGCCCGCGCGGATCGGTCGCGAGCGTGGAGGCGATCGATCGCGCGGCCCTCCGGCGCTTCCATGCGGCGCGGTTCCGGCCCGGATCCTTGTCGCTCGTGATGGTCGGGGACGTGGAGACCAGCCGCGCGATCGACGCGGCCCGTGCGGTCTTCGAGCCGTGGCGCGCGGCGCCCGCGGACGTGGCCCTGCTGCCGGAGCCGGCCGCACCGGGCACGCGCAGCGTCCGCGTGGTGCCGATGATGAACAAGGCGCAGGCCGACATCGCCTACGGCTTCACGACCATCACGCGCGCCGACCCGGCGTACTACGCGTACTGGCTCATGAACAACATCCTGGGCCAGTACTCGATTGGCGGCCGTCTCGGTGACAGCATCCGCGAGCGGCAGGGGATGGCGTACTACGCGTTCAGCTCGATGGACGCCAACGTCATCGCCGGTCCGCTGACGATACGCGCCGGCGTGAGCGCCGCGAACGTGGACCGCGCGCTGGCCTCCATAGACGACGAGGTGCGGCGAATGGCGAGCGAGGGGCCGCTCGAGTCGGAGATCAAGGAGTCCAGGCAGTACCTGATCTACTCGCTGCCGCGCACGCTCGAAACCAACGTCGGTATCGCGAACTACCTGCAGACGGAAGAGTTCTTCGGCCTCGGGCTCGACTACGACCTGCGCGTGGCGGGGTTGCTCGAGGCGGTCACACGCGAGGAGGTGCACGAAGCGGCGCGCCGCACGCTCGACCCGCGCGCCGCCACCGTGGTCATCGCCGGCCCCTATGCTCCGCGTTAACGCCGTCTTTTTCGACGTCGACTTCACGCTGATCTATCCGGGCCCCACGTTCCAGGGGCAGGGCTACGCGGAGTTCTGCCGGCGGCACGGCATCACCGTCGATCCCGCGCGGTTCCCGGATGCCGTCCGCGCGGCCTCGTCGATCCTCAACGAGGAGCAGGACCACATCTACGACGCGGACATCTTCGTGCGCTACACGGCGAAGATCATCGAGGGCATGGGCGGCACGGGCGACCGCATCGTCCCGTGCGCCGCGGAGGTCTACGAGGAGTGGGCCGCGTGCCAGCACTTCTTTCTCTACGACGACGTCGCGCCTGCGCTGCGGCAGCTCGCGGCCCGCGGCCTGAAGCTGGGGCTCATCTCCAACTCGCACCGGTGCCTCGCCTCGTTCCAGCAGCACTTCGAGCTGGAAGGGCTGATCGCCGCCGCCGTGTCGTCGCACGAGCACGGCTACATGAAGCCACACCCGAGCATCTTCGAGGCGGCGATGAAGCTGATGGGGACCGCGGCGGAGGAGTCGGTGATGGTGGGGGACAGCTTCACGCACGACATCGAGGGCGCGCGCCGCGTCGGCATGCGCGGCATCCTCGTGCAGCGCGCCGGCGGCCTCCCGCTGCCGGCGGCGCCCGACGTGCCGGTCATCAGGAATCTCTCGGAGCTGGCGTCTCACCTCGGCGGGCCGTAAAGGCCCGCCCTACCCCGGCGGCCAGGCGAGCGGGCGACCCGCGAGCAGGTGCAGGTGAATGTGGAACACCGTCTGGCCGGCCTCCCGGTTCGTGTTGAACACCGTCCGGTAGCCGCGCTGGTCGTATCCGTGCTCCTTCGCCAGCGCCGCCGCCCGCCTCAACATCGATCCGACCAGGCCATCGTCTTCGGACGCGAGATCGTTCAGCGACGCAATGTGCCTGCGCGGGACGATGAGGACGTGGAGCGGCGCCTGCGGGTTGATGTCCGTGAACGCGACGAGCGTGTCGTCCTGATGGACGATGGCGCCAGGAATCTGGCCCGCAATGATCTTGCAGAAGAGGCAATCACTCATTTGCGATTTGTGATTTGTGATTTGCGATCTTCCGGATGATAGCGGTTCGCGGAATTCCCTGCAGGTCCTCCCGGATCCGCTCGAGCCGCAGCCCGGCTGTGGCGCCCACGCGATCGGCGACTGCGTCGTCCTGCCCGTAGCCGAATTCCATGATCAGCCAGCCGGCGGGCCGCAATCGGTCGCGCGCGGCGAGGAGCGTCGCTTCGATGGCCTGCAGTCCGTCGGTTCCGCCAAAGAGCGCCACTTCCGGCTCGTGGCGCACGTCACGCGACAGCGCCGGCTTGTCGCCGTCCTTCACGTAGGGCGGGTTCGCGGTGATGACGTCGAAGGGACCGTCGATGCCGTCGAGGAACGACGTGCACACGAAGTCCACGCGGTCG
>VFYY01000057.1 GCA_016871375.1 Acidimicrobiia bacterium | reverse complement strand
CCATCGTGATGCCCGCCGAGGGGCCGTCCTTGGGGATGGCGCCTTCGGGGACGTGCACGTGGATGTCGATCTTGGAGTGGAAGTCCTCGGCCAGGTTCAGCTCGTTGGCCTTGGAGCGGACGTAGCTGAGCGCGGCCTGCGCCGACTCCTGCATCACGTCGCCGAGCTTGCCGGTGAGGGTGAGCTTGCCCTTGCCGGTCATGAGCGTCGCTTCGCTGACGAGCAGCTCGCCGCCCACCTCGGTCCAGGCGAGGCCGGTGGCGATGCCCACCTCGTTCTGCTCCTCGGCCATGCTCGGCCGGAAGCGCGGGACGCCCAGGTACTCGGTCACCTTCTCCGCGGTGATCTCTTCCTTGAACTGTTTGCCCTCGACGACGACCTTGCGCGCCACCTTGCGGCAGATCGAGGAGATCTCGCGCTCCAGGTTGCGGACGCCCGCCTCGCGCGTGTAGCGCTGGATGATCGTCTGGATCGCATCCTCGTGGATGACGATGTTCTGCTGGGTCAGGCCGGCACCCTCGATCGCCTTCGGCGCGAGGAAGCGCTTGGCGATCTCCGTCTTCTCCTGCTCGGTGTAGCCGGCGAGCTGCAGGACCTCCATGCGGTCGCGCAGCGCCTGCGGGATGGTGTGCAGGACGTTGGCGGTGCAGATGAACATCACGTTCGACAGGTCGAACTCGACGTCCAGGTAGTGATCGAGGAAGGCGTTGTTCTGCTCGGGGTCGAGCACTTCCAGCAGCGCCGCCGACGGGTCGCCGCGGAAGTCCATCGACATCTTGTCCACTTCGTCGAGCAGGAAAACCGGGTTGAGCGTGCCGGCCTTCTTCATCATCTGGATGACCTGGCCGGGGAACGCGCCGATGTAGGTGCGGCGGTGGCCGCGGATCTCGGCCTCGTCGCGCACGCCGCCGAGCGACAGGCGGACGAACTTGCGGTTCATCGCGCGCGCGATCGACTTGGCGAGCGAGGTCTTGCCGACTCCGGGCGGTCCCGAGAACGTCAGGATCGTCGCCTTCGGCTTCTTCACGAGCGAGCGGACGGCGAGGAACTCGAGGATGCGGTCCTTGATCTTCTCCAGCCCGTAGTGATCCTCGTGCAGCACCGACTCGGCGTGCTTCAGGTCGCGGTTCTCGCGCGTCTTCTTGTACCAGGGGACGGCGATGAGCCAGTCGAGGTAGTTGCGCGAGACGGTGGCTTCCGCCGACATCGGCGGCATCGCCTCGAGGCGCTTCAGCTCCTGGACGGCCTTTTCCTCGACCTCCTTGGGCATCTTCGCCTGTTCGATCTTCTTCTTCAGCTCGTCGATCTCGTTGCCCTTGTCGTCCTTGCGCCCCAGCTCCTTCTGGATCGCCTTCATCTTCTCGTTGAGGTAGTACTCCTTCTGCGCCTTCTCCATCTGCTTCTTGACGCGAGACTGGATGCGGCGATCGACCTGGAGCTTGTCCACCTCGATTTCGAGGATCCCGGCGATGCGGTTGAGGCGCTCGAGCGGCGAGATGATCTCGAGCAGGTTCTGCTTCTCGTCCACGCCCACGAGCAGGTGGGCGGCAATCGTGTCGGCGAGCTTGCCCGGGTCGTCCACGCGGACGGCGGCGATCATCGCGTCGTAGTGCAGGTTGTTCGAGAGCTTGACGTACTGCTCGAACAGCGAGACGACGCGGCCCATGGTCGCCTCGACGTCGCCGGCGGCCTCCTTCTGCTTCGGCAGCACCTTGACGACGACGCGGTAGAAGCCCTTGTCTTCCTTCCACTCGACGGCGCGCGCGCGGTCCACGCCCTCGACGAGCACCTTGATGTTGCCGTCCGGCAGCTTCAGGCTCTGGACGACGTTCGCCACGCAGCCCATCGTGTAGACGTCGTCCGGGCGCGGATCGTCCACGGAGGCGTCGTGCTGGGCGGCGAGGAAGATGCGCTTGTCCTTGAGCAGCGCGTGTTCGAGGGCCCGCGTCGATGACGGCCGCCCGATGACGAACGGCATCATCATGTGGGGGAAGACCACCACGTCCCGGAGCGGGACGATGGGCAGGGTTTCGTAGACTTCCATCAGATCCTTGGCTCGGTAGGGGCACGGCGCCGCCGTGCCCCTACGTCATCCGGCCTTTTCTATGAGTGTAATGGATTTGTCCTTGGCCTCGACGATCTCGCGGGTCACGACGACCTCGCGCAGCTTCTTCTGGCCGGGCACCGAGTACATCAGGTCGAGCATCAGGTCCTCGATGATCATGCGCAGCCCGCGCGCGCCGATCTTGCGCGTCAGCGCCGACTCGGCAATCGCCTCGAGGGCGTCATCGGTGAACCGCAGCTTGACGTTCTCGTACTCGAACAGCTTCTGGTACTGACGCGTGATGGCGTTGCGGGGTTGCGTCAGGATCTGGACGAGCGCCGGCTTGTCCAGCTCGTGGAGGGTGCCGACGACGGGGAGACGGCCGACGAACTCGGGGATGAGGCCGTACTTGATCAGGTCTTCCGGCTCGACCTCGGCCAGCGTGGCGCCGACCTCGCGCTTCTGCACGGACTTGACGTCCGCCTTGAAGCCGAGCGTCTTCTTGCCGACGCGCCGCTCGATGACCTTCTCGAGGCCGACGAACGCGCCGCCGCAGATGAAGAGGATGTTGGTCGTGTCGATCTGGAAGAACTCCTGGTGCGGGTGCTTGCGGCCGCCCTGCGGCGGGACGTTGGCCACCGTGCCTTCCAGGATCTTCAGCAGCGCCTGCTGGACGCCCTCACCCGACACGTCGCGCGTGATCGAGGGGTTCTCGTCCTTGCGGCAGATCTTGTCGACCTCGTCGATGTAGATGATGCCCTGCTGGCACTTCTCGATGTCGCCGCCGGCCGCCTGCAGGAGCTTGAGGATGATGTTCTCGACGTCCTCGCCGACGTAGCCCGCCTCGGTGAGCGTCGTCGCGTCGACGATGGTGAAGGGGACGGAGAGCAGCTTGGCCAGCGTCTGCGCGAGCAGCGTCTTGCCGGTGCCGGTCGGGCCGATGAGCAGGATGTTCGACTTCGTCAGCTCGACGTCGTTGCGGCTGCGCGGCTGCTTCTGGATCTCGATGCGCTTGTAATGGTTGTAGACGGCGACGGCCAGCTTCTTCTTGGTCCGCTCCTGCCCGATGACGTACTCGTCGAGGAACTTCTTGATCTCGGGCGGGGAGGGCAGCGAGCTGCGCACGCCGCGGTTCTCGAAGCGGTTGTCGTCGGCGATGATGTCGTTGCACACCTCGACACATTCATCGCAGATGAACACCGTCGGGCCCGCAATGAGCTTCCTGACGTCGTTCTGATCCTTGTTGCAGAACGAGCAGCGGAGAATCTCAGTCTCGCCGTTCTTTTTGACCATATGCGTCTGGCCGGGATACCCCGATGTTACACCCGTTTCCGGATGACGTCATCGATAATCCCGTATTCCTTTCCCTGGTCCGCGGACATGATGTAGTCGCGCTCCGTGTCTTCCTGGATGCGCTTGAACGGCTGTCCGGTGTGGTGCACGAGAATCTCGTTCAGCCGCTCCCGCATGCGCAGGATTTCACGCGCGTGGATGTCGATGTCCGTCGCCTGACCGGCCAGCCCCTGCATCAGCGGCTGGTGGATCACGATGCGCGAGTTCGGCAGCGAGAAGCGCTTGCCCTTGGCGCCGGCCGAGAGCAGCACCGCCGCCATCGACGCCGCCTGCCCGATGCACACGGTCTGCACGTCGGGCTTGATGAACTGCATCGTGTCGTAAATGGCCAGACCCGCCGTAATGGACCCGCCAGGACTGTTGATGTACATCATGATGTCCTTGTCCGGATCCTCGGCCTCGAGGAACAGCATCTGCGCAATCACCAGGTTCGCAATCGAGTCGTCGATCGGCGTTCCGATGAAGATGATGCTGTCCTTCAGCAGCCGCGAGAAGATGTCGTAGGCCCGCTCGCCGCGGTTGGTCTGTTCGACCACCATCGGCACCAGCTGGGCGTAGCTCCCGTGCGTCATGTGCGTTCTAGCGTGCGTCGCGCGTCGTTCGTTGTCGAGTGGTGAAGCGGATCGGCGTGCTGCTGGTGGGCGTTAGTCGCTGGTCATCTTAGCACGCGACATTGCCAAGTCAACCGCCTTCTCCCGCCGTAAACCCGCATAAAGCCGCGAGATCCCGCCCTCTTTCTCGAGCTGCGCACGGAGTGCCGCCGGAGCCTTTCCTGCCCGCGCCGCGAACTGCTCGATCTCTTTATCGACATCTTCCGGCGTAACCGTAATCTGCTCCCGCCGGGCGACTTCGTCCAGCACCAGGGCGCTCGCCACGGCCGAGCGGGCGGGCTCCCGCTGCGCTTCCCGGAACTCGGCCCAGTCGATGCCGGCATGCCGGGGGTCGACGTTCTGGGACATCAGCTGCCGGGCGAATTCCTCGAGGCGCCGGTCCATCTCCCGGTCCACGAGGGAGGCGGGGAGATCAAAGGCGATCCGCTGCGAGAGCTGTCGAAGCAGGTCGGTCCGCACCTGCCGCCGGCCCTTTTCTTCCGCCTCCGCCTGCATGTCGCTGCGCACCCTGTCCCGGAGCGCCGCGAGGGACTCGAAGTCGCCCACGTCCTTGGCGAACTCGTCGTCGAGCTCGGGAAGCGTCTTGGTGTGAAGACTCTTGAGCGTGACCGAGTAGGTCACCTCTTTATCCGCCAGCTCCGGCGACGGGTAGCTGGCCGGGAAGTGGATCGTAAAGGTCTTTTCCTCGCCGATGTTCATGCCCACGAGGTTGGCCGCGAACCCGGGGGGATTGGCGGGCGAGGTCATGTCCACGGAGATGTCGTGGTGATGCTCGAGCTCCCGGCCCGGCATCGTCCTGTGAAGATCGACGAGCGCGGTGTCGGACTCGGACACGGGACGGCTGTCCACCGTCTCGTACTTCGCCGCGCGCTCGCGCAGGTGCTTCATCGTCTCGTCGACCATCTCCTCGGTCACCTCGGCTTTCGCCGGGCGGAGCGTGACGGACGAGAGGTCGCCCGGGTCGAACGGCGGAACGGTCTCGATGGCCGCCGTGAAGCGCAGCGGCTGCCCTTCCTCGAGCGCGACGTCCTTGATGTTCGGCGTGTCCACGGGCTCGATGCCGCGCTCCTGCAGCGCCTCCTCGATGGCGCGCGGGATGAGCCCGTGCATCACGTCGTGCATGATCTCGTTCCTGAAGCGCTGCTTGATGACGGTCTGCGGCACTTTCCCCGGGCGGAAGCCGGGGAGCTTCGCCTGCTTCGTGTAGCCGCGCGCGATCCGATCGATCTCGGCGTCCACCACGTCGCTCGGGATCTCGATCGTGATCGTCTTCTGCGTCTCGGTGACGTCGGTCAGCTCGGTTTTCATTTGTGATTTGCGACGTGCGATTTGCGATCGCTGACCAATGATTCCACGAGCGCCGGGTCGGGGGCTACGTAGAACTGGTAGGAAAAGCGCCTGGTGTCCCGGGGCGCCTTTCGTGGGATTTCCGCCGCGTGCGCGCCGCCGCGGTTGAGGAACACGAGCGCGGTGTTGGGCTCGAAGGCGACCGCCTTCACTTCCGTGCAGGTGTAGCCGTGCTCACGGGGATAAAAGGTGTTGGTGCGGTCCACGACGATCGGCCGGTCCACCGCGAACAGCTGAGTTCCGTAGGCGGTGTCGTCGCCCGGGCGGGCGAAGTACAGCAGGCACGTGAACGCCACGCGATGCGGGTCCAGATGGGGCTCGAGCTTGTAGCCCGGCCGCCGCAGCATCAGCCGCCCCGCGCTCGGCCCGTGCTCGAGCGCGGCGACGAGCGGCCCGACCGAGGGGCCGTACTCGGTGGCATACACCTTTTCCATGTACGGCCGCATCCGGGCGAGGAGCGCGGGCGTGAGGATCCGCGGAATCGCCACCACTTCGAGAAACTCCAGCGCGCGCCGCGTCCACACCGGCGCGGTGTCCATCTGCCGGATCTTCAGGTTCTGCTTGTCCTTGTCCGGAAAGAACTCGTCGGACGGAATCGCCTCGAGCAGCGCGGCATACGTGTCGGCCGGCCACAGATCGCGCAGCACCGCGTGCGGCATGGGGTCGTCGTCGAACTGCGCCCCGGCGAACGAGCGCGCGATCGAGGCTTCGATGCGCGAGGGATCCAGGGTCGCCTCGAGCGCGTCCCAGCGCCCGCGCTGCGCCTGGTCGATCGCAATCACCGATCGCAGCTGGCGTGTCTCGCGCTCCAAGGCGCGCAGCTCCTCGACCAGGCCCGGTACGGACGCCTGCACGTCGTCCACCGATGTCTTCAGGCCGTCGACGGTGCGCTGCAGGACGCTCAGGTGCTTGCGGGGCTCGGCGGCGTCGCTGCGCCAGCTGTCGCGCAGGTACTTATAGATGCCGAGCCGGTGAAACGCGCTGATGAGGATTGAATTCAAAAGGTGCAAGCAGTTGTCCGGCCCTTCGACTCGCTTCGCTCGCTCAGGCATCCTTCGCCTCGGCTTGTCCTGAGCGAGGGAGCGAAGCGACCGAGTCGAAGGATGCGAAAGGAGGGACTCGAACCCCCATACCCTTTCGGGTACCAGATCCTAAGTCTGGCGCGTCTGCCAGTTCCGCCACTTTCGCCCGTCTTCAGCCTAACAGGCGCCCGGGCCGGCCGCAATGTGGACGATAGTCCATTTGAGGTATCCTCCGCACCCTCTATGATTTCAACCATGCCGACCTCGCCCCATCCGCTGCTCAGGACCATCGGCCACACCATTCGTGCTCACCGGCTGGACCGCGGCCTGTCGCAGGAATCGCTCGCCGATCGCGCGAACATCGATCGGTCGTACATGTCCGGCATCGAGCGGGGGCTCAGGAACCTCTCCATCCTCAACATCGCGCGTATCGCGTCGCGTCGGCGCTGGACGTCTCGATCCGGGACCTCGTCGGTCAAGTCGAGGTGCGCCGCCTCGACGAGACGGAGGAATCACTGGAGGCCCTGCGGTCCCGTCGCAGGATCCCGACGCCGCCCGCGGAGGCGTGGGAGCCGGGTCGGTATCTGTCGCTCGGCTAGCCCGCCTGCCCGGGGAGGCGCCGCCACTCCTCGTCGGTGTCGAGGATCGCCCACAAGTACTGGTCGACGTAGCGGTTCTCGCGCCAGAAGGCATCGCGGAGCCGCCCTTCGCGCCGCATCCCGATCTTCCGCAGCGCCGCGTTGCCCTTGGGGTTGTCCACGGCGGCGCGCGCCTCGATGCGGTGCGTCTTGACCACGCGAAACGCGAAATTGAAGAGGAGGTGCGCGGCCTCCGGAAAGATCCCGAGGCCCCAGAGGCGCGGGGCGATCACGTGCCCCAGCTCGCAGCGGAGGAACCCGGGCTGCATCTGCCGCAGCTCGAACGCGCCGACCGCATGCACTTCACCGGTCGGGACGAGGCCGTAGCAGATGTACTTGCCCGTCTCGCGTTCGGCGGCCGTCCACTCGATGAACTGCTCGAACGCCGCCACCGACGGCGGCGGCGACCACATGAAAGGCCTGACCTCGGGCTTCGTCAGCTCCTCGAAGAGGGACGGCGCGTCTGATTTCTGGAGCTCGCGGAGCACCAGGCGTTCGCCGGTGAGCGTGGGAAGGCCGTGTCGCCAGTCAGCGGGAATCGTCGGTGTTCCCCCAGGCACCCGTGTTGCCCCACACCATCGTGTCTTCGTTGCCCCACACCATGGTGTCGTCGTTACCCCAGACCATCGTGTCGTCGAGGTTACCCCAGACCATGGTGTCGTCGTCGTTGCCCCAGACCATGGTGTTCCCCCAGACGATCGTGCTCGCCCAGACGTCTATGTTGCCCCAGACCATGGTCTGATCGGCCACCGTGGCCTGGTTCCACGGCCAGCTCACGCCCTCGATCGTGGTGGCGGGAATCAGTTGTGAGGCGGCACCGTCGATCGACGATCCCGTCGATGCGACCGCGGTCATCAGCTCCAGCGCGCCCGATGCGTTGACTGCGCCGTGGCCCTGCGTCAGGCGATCGACGCCGGAGAGCGGCAGCGCGCTGTAGGCCAGGATCTGCTTCACCGTGGCGGGCGCCGGCGCGGCGCCCGCGATGCTGCGGCCCGCCTCGATCAGCAGCGCCGCGACGCCGCTGGTGACGCCGGCCGCCATGCTGGTGCCGCTCAGACGAAGGAACTTCGCGGTGCCGTTCGTCGTCGCGACGCGGCGCTCGGGATGGCGCAGGTACAGGGTGCTGCCGACAGCCGCGTCGGAGACGAGGTTGTGCCCGGGAGCCACGACGTCCGGCTTGGCGTACGCGTCGTACCACGTCGGTCCTCGCGAACTGTAGGCGGCCACGAAGTCGTCTTCGAGTCGCGCGGTATTCATCGTGTCGAGCGCGCCCACGGTGATCGCGGAGGGCGCGTTCGCCGGGCTCAGAATCCCCGCGTACCCCGGCAGGCCATTCTCGAGCGATCGTCCGACGTTCCCGGCCGCGACCACGACGACGATGCCGGCGCGGACGGCCGCTTCCACGGCCTGCACCAGCGGATCGCTCCCGGCCGGCTCCAGAATCGCGTGTCCGAGGGACAGGTTGAGGACGTCCACGCCGAGCGCCTCCCTGTTGAGCGTGGCGAACTCGATGGCGGCGATCACGTCGCTCGTGTACCCCAGCCCCTGGCTGTCGAGCACCCGCAGGCTGATGATGCGCGCCTCGGGCGCCACTCCGGCGTACGCGCCGTTGGACAGCGCGCCCTTGCTGCCGATGAGGCCCGAGACGTGGGTGCCGTGCCCGTAGTCGTCCTGAGCGTTGGCGACCTGCGCCGTGAAGTCATAGAACGTGAGGCGTGAGAAGTCGCCGTTGCGCTTCAGGCCGGAATCGATGACGGCAATGCCGACGCCCGAGCCCGTCCACGCTGTGTCCGCCAGCCCGAGCGAGGCCGCGACGGCATTCGCGGCGCCTGCGCCGCCGTTTCCGGCCAACGCATGCCCCTTCACCCGCACATCGGTCGAGATGCGGACGACGGCCGGGTCGGCCTCGAGCGCCGCGAGGTCGCGGACCCGGATGTAGGCGGCCACGAATCGCGACCCGATGCGGCGCCCGCGCTGGCGCAGCTTCTTCTCGACGCCCGCCGCGCCTCCGGGCTGCGTGGTGATGATGACCCGCACCCATCGCGATCCCGGCGACTGTAGATACGCATCACGCTTGGACGCCGGCCGCTCGGCCTGCAGCGCGCCGTCGGCGGCAAGCAGGGCACAGCAGGCCACGACCACGGACACGACAAGGCGACGACGGATGCGCATCGACGTTGGCAACAGCACCTCCACGGACGGCCTGTATGGTAGGTGTCCGGCTTACAGACGGGTCCACGGACTAAAGTCCACATCCGTTGACGATCGTCGCTGGCACGAGCGTGTGACTATCGTCTGTCGTGTTTCTGCCGAATCTGCCCGATGCTCTTGGCCGGTCGCCATGCTGTTCCGGTCCGTTCTCGCCGCCGTCGACTTTTCCACGAGCTCGCGCGCCGCGCTGGCGTTCGCCGCGCGTCTCGCGCGCGCGCACGGCGCGCGGCTGCACGTGCTCTACGCGCAGGATCCGACGCTGATCACCGTTGCGCGCGCGGCGGGCATCGATCTTCACCGGGAGGCGCTCGATCATCTCGAGGCCTTCGTGGCGGCGACGCAGGACGCGGCCCGGTGCAAGGCGCACCTGCACGTGGTCTTCGGGGCGCCGGCAGTGGCGATCTGCCGGGAGGCGCGCCATGACGGGGCCGACGTGATCATCGTCGGCAGCCGCGGTCTGTCCGACTCCCCGCACGTGACGCTCGGCGCGACGGCCGAGCATGTGCTGCGCTGCGCGAATCGGCCCGTGCTGGTGCTCCCGCACGCCGGGGTCCCGAAGGCCGCGCGGCGGCCGGCCCGGCGGTCGGTGTCGTCGCGCCTGCCGCGCACCCAGGCGGCCGAGATCACCCCGAGACACGCATAAGTTCGCCAAAGTCCCTCATGGTACGGTATATACCTAAGAATAGGTTATGCCGAAGGCCTCTCCGGGCGACCGCGGCTTCTCGCTGCTCGAGATGGTCGTGGCCCTCGCGGTGCTGGTGGCCGTCGTCGCCTTCCTCGCGCCGACGCTGCTGTCCACGGTGGAGTCGACGCGCTCCGACGCGACGCTCGCCGAGATGGCGCAGATCTACGAGGCCATCGTCGGCGACCAGCGCGAGCGCTTCGGCTACGTCGGCGACGTCGGCACGTACCCGGCCAGTCTCGCCGATCTGGTCATCTCCAACAGCGCCACGGGGTGGAGAGGACCGTACCTGGGTAACGCGAACGTCGTCAGCAGCCTGCTGACGGATCCGTACGGGCGGCCGTACGAGTACTACCTGGTGTCGGGGATCTCGGGGTCCGATCAGCTCGCCATCATCAGCCGCGGTCCTGACGGCCTCTCGACGAACACCGCGGCCAACCCGAATGCGGCGGCCAACTTCACCGGGACGGCGCCGAGTAATGCCGCCTATGTCTCGGGCGCGAACAACGCGGACAACCTGGTGTACCCCGCGGCGAGCGCCGGCAACGCCAACGCCCTCAACGTGGACGTGCTGGCGACGCTGGCGCTGAACATCCAGAACTTCGACTCCAACTCGCTGGTCAACGCGTTCGTGCCCGCGTGCCCGAACCTCTACCGCGTGACCGTGACGTCGCAGACACGCGGCACCGCCGAGGTGTCGGACCTCGGGTATGCGCCCGGTTTTCAGGTGGACGTGCCGCAGGGCATCTACCAGGTGCTCGTCACGGCCCAGAACATGGCGGCCGCCCCGTTCAACGAGCGGGTCACCGCCATCCCCGGCCAGACGCTGACGCGCTCGCCGAACATCACCGGCCTCGACTCGAGCGGCACCGACCAGTTCGTGCTGACGGTCACCAACAAGCAGCCCTCGGAGGCGATCGAGATCTACCAGTTCGCCTCGGAGGTGAACGCGACCGACGGCAGCGGGAGCCTCGCCGCGAACGCGACCAAGACCTACAACCTGCGCGCGTGCGCGCAGATCTTCTTCAAGAAGCAGGGCGCGACGACCATCCGCGACCAGATGATCATGCCGTGGGGCAACGCCGCGAAGCTCGTGGGCGCCAATGCCGCCACGCTGACCGTCACCAACAACTACAACCTGCCGAACCAGTCGGACACGATCAAGATCTACAACAACGACATCTTCATCGGCGACGTGCGCGACGGCCGGACCAGGAGCTTCACCGTGGGCCTGACGGCCGGCGACGTCATCAAGGTGCTGAACGTCAACAACGCGCAGGTGGGCCCGCTGCTGACGCTGGTGAGCGGCGCCAACGCCCTCACCGTCAACTGATGCGGTCGAGCCGCGGCTTCGCCCTGTTCGGCGTGCTCGTCGTCCTGGCCGTGATCGCGATGGGCCTCAGCGTCATGGTCGTCCTGGCCGACCGCCTGCTCGACGAGGACCGCGTGGCTGCGGTGACGGGCGAGCTGGAGGAGATTTACCGGGCCGTCGTCGGCAACCAGCGCGACACGTTCGGCTACATCGGCGAGATCGGCGCGTACCCGGCCAGCCTGCACGACCTCGTGGTCAATCCGGGCAACGCGGGCTGGCGGGGTCCCTATCTGCGCGACCCGCGGGTCGGCGGCGGCATGCTCCTCGACCCGTGGGGCCAGCCGTACGAATACTGGGTCGTCGACGGCGTGGCCACCTCCGATCGGCTGGCCATCGTCAGCCGCGGCGCCGACGGGCTGTCCACCAACACGGCGGCGGACCCGAACATCCGCACCAGCTACACCGGCGTGGAGCCGTATCAGGCGGCATATTTCTCCGACCCGAAGAACGCCGACAACGTGGTGTTCCCGAGGCCCGACGCGAGCCGTGCGGACACGCTGAACGTCAACACCGACAGCAGCCTGAACATCGCCATCAACAACTTCGACTCGAATTCGCAGGTGAACGCGTTCGTGCCGGCGTGTCCCAACCTGTTCACGATCACCGTGCAGAACACGTCCCGCGAGACCAACGAGGTCAATGCGGTCGGCTACGCGCCCGGCTTCCAGGTGACGTTGCCGCAGGGCACCTACCGGGTGTTCGTCACCTCGGTGGTGCTGCCCACGCCTCCCGTCAACGACCGCATCGTGGTGTTCCCGGTCGTGCCCGTCTACCGGACGTACAACGTCACGGGACTGGACAGCAGCGGCACGGATCAGTTCGTCCTCACGATGACCAACAAGTACCCGGTCGACGACATCGTCGTCGCCCAGTTCGGGTCGAACCAGGCGACGCTCAACCCGAACGAAACCGAGGCGATCCCGATCAAGGCCTGCGCGACGGTGAACGTGAAGATCGGCGGCTCGGTCGTCGAGTCGTTCACCATGCCGTACGGCAACTTCTCGAAGATTGCGGGCGCCACGGCGGCCGCGATCACCATCGACAACAACCTCAACGTCACGGTGAACGTCTACCGGAACGGCCTGTTCATCGGCGACATCAAGAAGAACAAGGTGAAGACGTTCAGCGACGACCTCGTGGCCGGCGACCTCATCACGGCGACGCGCGCCGACAACGGCGTGCTCGTCAAGACGGTCACGCTCGTCGCGGGCAGCCAGACCGCGGCGGTGCCCTGATCTCAGTGCACGTCGGCGACGGTGCCGAGGTAGACGTCGACCATCCGCTGCATGCGGCTCGCCACGAAGGTCTTGAAGGTCCTGTCGCTGGTGATGGCCCGCACCGCACGGCCGTCCACGGTGCTGGAGACGTGCGCGACCCGGACTGCGTGAATGCCCTGTGTCAGCGAGAACGAGAACCCGCCGCGCTCCGGGTCCATCCGGCGGGTCTGACGGATCTCGCGCCCGTTGCTGGTGCCGTACACCGTCACCTCGACCCCTTCGGGATTGGGCGAGCGGTTCACCCACACGGTCAGCAGCAATGTCCCGCTGGTCTCGACCGGGTCGGCAGGGGCCACGATGTCGTCGCGGGTGCCGAGCACGCCGTCGGGGCCGCCGCTCCGCACCTGCCCGCGGCCCGTCCGGCCGTCGGCCGTGCCACGCCGGCCGCCCCACTCCAGCGCCTGCCCCCACTCGTCGGTGAAGGTATCGCGGGGGAACAGGCCGCGGTTCACGTACGGCCCCCACCAGCCCATGCCGACGTTGGCCGTGTGGTCGTTGGTGTAGACCGGCACCGACGGCGGCTGGCGGACGAGGTCGGTCAACGCCTCGGGCACGTCGCCGACGTCGCCGACGTACCCGAACGTCCCCTTGACGACGTCGCCGTACACGCCGGTGGCGATGGCGGTGAGCCGCTCGGTGGTCCGCACGCCGGGTTCGGCGGTGGTGCGCTCGCCGAGGGCCGCGCCGAGGACCGCCACGGTCAGCGCGATCGCGACGGTGAGGGGCGCCAGGATGAGACGACGAGGGGCCATGACCGGAGACGAGGGCAGTATATACCTAATAACAGGGTATACCCCGTCCGGACGGCCTTGTAGGGTATCGTCTCCGTCCGTGGGCCGACCGTCTCTCTCGCCCGCCGACCTGGTCAACGGCCTGGGCGACCTCGTCCTGGTGCTCGATCGCGATCAGCGCGTCACCGCCGCCTACGGCCGCTGGATCCGCGCGCGCCGCGTGCGCGCCACGCAGTTCGTCGGCAGGAAGGTCGCCGAGATCTGGCCGGCGGATGTCGCGGCCTTTCACGGCGCCATGAACGCGCGCGCGCTGGACGGCCAGGTCGTCGTCTACGACTGGGAATACCCGGTGCCGGGCAGCGGGCACCGGATGATGACCGTGATCTGCCCGATCTACGGCGACTCGCCGCAGGCGGTCACCGGCATCGTGCGGACGGCCACCGAGCTGGACGCGGCGGTGCGGCCGACGACGACGCACACCGTGCAGCTCGCGCTGCGCCGGACGGACCGGGGCGATGCCGCGCCGCCGGCGGGGAAGCTGCACCTCTCGAAGCGCGTCCAGACGCTCGTGGTCCGGCTGTCGCCGCGTGAGCGCCATATCGTGGCGCTGATGCTCGATTCCGCGCGGCCGGCGCAGATCGCGCGCGGCCTCGAGCTCAGCATCCACACCGTCCGGCAACACCTGAAACACATCCTGAAGAAGGCCGGCGTGCACTCGCAGCAGGAGCTCCTGGATCTGCTGCGCGGTGGCGACGGCGTCGGCTAGCCGGCGAAGTCCCCCGATCACGATTTAGTTAGTGAATACCCTAATTTGGGGTATACTGGCGCGCGCGCGGCCCTCCGTGTGCGTTTCTGTCAGGGCGTGCGCGTGGCCCGCGATTTGCCCCTGGCGCCATCGTGATCCCCGACGACTCCGGTTACTCGCTCATCGAGCTGATGATCGTCGTCGGCCTGATCGGCACCGTCGCCGCCATCGCCACGATCACCATCGGCGCCGCCCGTCCCGGGTTCCAGGCGGACGGCGCGATGCGCGTCGTGATTGCCGAGATCACCGCCGCCCGCGAGACCGCCCTCGCCCAGCGCCGCTTCGTGCGCGTGGACTTCACCGGCGCCGATTCGCTCGCCGTGACGCGCGTCGAGTATCCGTCCGGCGAGACGCCGCTGCGGAGCGCCGGGCTCGAGAGCGGCATCGAGTTCGGGCTCGTCGACGAGGCGGGCGACACCCCCGACGGCTTCGGGATCGACGCCGCGAACCCCGACAGCCTCCTGTTCAACGCCGACGGCATGCTCGTCGACGACAGCGGCAACCCGATCAACGAAAGCATCTTCCTGCTGCGCCCCGGCATGCCGGGCACGCTCCGGGCGGTGACGGTCCTCGGCTCCACGGGGCGCGTGCGCGGATACCGGTGGGTGGAAGGCGACCGATGGATGCGCATCTGAGGATTGCGCGAGGAACGCCGTTCCGGCGTTCCGATAGACAGAGCGAGGCCCCTCGACTGCGTCCGGGGCAGGCCCCTCGACTGCGCTCGGGGCAGGCCCCTCGACTGCGCTCGGGGCAGGCGGGGGTCACGCTGATCGAGACGCTGATCGCCATGCTCGTGCTGCTCGTCGGCGCGATCGGCCTGGCCGGCGCGTTCCTCTACGGGATCGATCGCACGACGAGCGCGCCGAGCGAGACGATTGCCACGCAGAAGGCCGCGGAGGCGATCGAGAGCGTGTTCGCCGCGCGCGACTCGCTGGCCGTCGACTGGGACGACCTGAAGAACGCCTCCGACGACGGCATCTTCCTCGACGGACCGCAGGACATGCACCTGCCCGGCCCCGACGCGATCCTCAACACCTCCGACGATCTCGTGCAGGACATCGAGCGCTACACGCTGCCGGGTCCGGACGGCGACCTGGCGACGACGGACGACAACGAGGTCGTCGAGCTGACCGGGTTCACGCGCGAGATCGCGATCTCGGAACTGTCCGCCGTCCTGCGCGAGATCACGGTGGTGATTACCTACCAGGCGGGCACCACCACCCGGACGTTCACCCTGACCGCCCTGATTTCGGCCTACGCATGACGACGATGACGCGCACGCAGGCGGACGCGGGCTTCACGCTCGTCGAGCTGATGATCGCCACGATGCTCACCGTCCTCGTGATGGGCGTGGCGTTCTCGACGTTCCAGAACGCCGCCGAGCTGAACCGGACGGTGATCGAGCTGACCGACCAGGGCCAGAACCTGCGCGCCGGCTCGAACCTGCTCATCCGCGACCTGCTGCAGGCGGGGCGCGGCCTGCCGACCGGCGGCATTGCCATCCCGTCGGGCGACGCTGCGGAAGACGTGTACCGGCCCGGCCCGGACGGCGAGGTCTACACCTTCGACAACACGACGCAGACCAACGTCATGGCCATCACCACGGGCGGGGGCCTGGGGCCGCTGGTGTCGAACCAGGCGACCGACATGATCTCGATTCTGATGGAGGACCCGTTCCTCGACTCCCTCGACGTCGTGGAGGCGGACGTGCCGGACGAGGACGCGCCGACGATCGCGGCGGACGGCGCGTCGATGGACGTCGGCGCCGAGACGACGTGGCTGGAAGGCGACGTCGAGAACGCGATCGTCGCCATCGGCGTGGGCGATCTCTTCTACTTCTCCGGCGGCGGCAGCGCGACGACGCTCCAGACCGTCACGAGAATCGAGGGGACGACCATCTATTTCGAGCCGGACGACCCGTTCAACTTCAACCAGCGCGACGCCACCGCGGGCACGATCACGCACGTCCTGGACGCGGCCGCCGGCTCGGACATCACGGTCGAGCGGGTGCTCATGTTTACCTACTGGGTCGAAGAGGACGACGGCGTGCCGCGGCTGATGCGCGCGGTCAACTTCAACACGCCGGCGGCCCTGGCCGGCGCCGTCGAGGACCTCACGATGAGCTACGACCTCGTCGACGGCGACGTGAACCCGGCCGGCGTGTCGGACCTGCCGTACGAAGAGGACGGCAAGACCTACACGGCCACGCAGATCCGCAAGGTCAACGTGGAGATCGGCGTGCGCTCCGAGAACATCTCCGCGCGCACGGGCGACTACGTCCGCAACCGCGTCTCCACGACGGTCAGCATCCGCAATCTCGCGTTCGTCGATCGCTACGGCACCGACGGCTAGTCCAGAGGACACCATGCACACGCAGAGCGACCGGGGCATCGCGCTCATCACGACGATGCTCATCATGATGCTCATGTCGGCGCTGCTCATCGGGTTCTCCGCGGCCATCACGGGCGACCAGCGCTACCGCCTCATCGACCGCGAGCGCGTGAACGCGTTCTACGCGGCGCAGTCGGGCCTGGAGAAGCTGAACGCGGAGCTCTCGCTGCTCTTCTTCCAGAACGTCTCGCCGAGCGACGGGCAGATCGAGGCGCTGGCGGAGGATCCGCCCGAGATCAGCGACATCACCTTCACCTCGTCCGGCGAGGGGGCGTACGGCGTCACGTTCGTGTCGTCGCCCGAGCCCGACACGATTTCGTCGGGCCCGTACGCGGGGCTGAAGGCGCTGAAGACGATCTACGACCTCGACGCCACCGCGCGCACGTCCGGCGGCGGGGAGGTGCACCTCACGCGCCGGGTCGAGACGGTGGCGATTCCGGTGTTCCAGTTCGGCATGTTCTCCGACGTGGACCTGAGCTTCCACGCCGGCCCGAACTTCAGCTTCGGCGGCCGCGTGCACACCAACGGGAACCTCTACCTGACCCACGGCAACGGCAACACGCTGACGCTGCCGGAGAAGGTGACGGCGGTCGGCGAGATCATCCGGCAGCAGCTCGTGAACGGCGTGACGATCGCGGCGGCCAGCCAGCAGGGGACGATCAGCATGGCGCGCGCGCCCGGCTCGTACCGGAACCTCGCCGCCAACGAGGGCAGCGTCCAGGACGGCCCCACCAGCGCCGAGAACGCGAACTGGCCGAACATCTCGCTCAGCACCTACAACGCGTACATCCGCGACGGCACGACCGGCGCGGAGGAGCTCACGCTGCCCCTGACGCTCGACGACATCGGCGGCACCAACGCCGACCTGGTGCTCCGTCCGGCGGCCGGCGAGGACGAGGACAACCCGGTGCTGCTGGCCGAGCGCCTGTTCACCAAGGCCAGCCTGCGCATTCTGCTGTCGGACACGGCGGCGGACATCTCCAGCCTGCCGGGCGTGACCGACGACGACCCGATCGCGCTCAGCGGCGACTGGACGACGACCCCGCCGGCCGGGTACACGGTCGATGCGACCCATCCGCCGATCGCGCTCTCGCCGACGCCGACCACCTGGGGCACCGTGTCGGGCACCGTGAGCGCCGGCAACAACCGCACGATCACGCTGTCGACGGCGATGCCGGCGGCGTGGTCGCCGCCGGCGATCTTCATCGACATCAACGGCGTCGGCTGGGACCAGATCACCTGCACCGGCCGCAGTACCAGCGGCACGCAGTTCACCGGCTGCCGGACGACCGGCAACTTCGTCCGCGTCGTGCGGAACAACGACGACGTGGGACTGGTCGCCGGCACGACGCTGACCGAGGTCAACATCGGCAGCAACGTCACCGTGCCGAGCTCCACGGACGCCACCGGGACGACCATCACCGTGGACAGCACGGCGTCGTTCTTCTCGACCGTGATCCAGTTCTGGGCCAACAACGAGCTGGTGACCTGCAACGGGCAGAACACGACGCAGCTCCTCGACTGCGACAATGCGCCGGCGCTGTCCACCGGCAGCACGCTCACCAACGGCTTCGTCTCGAACGCCGGCGTCGCCGTCATCGGCGGGTTCATCAAGATCGAGCTGCAGACCGCCGACGACGTGTGGGAGGACGTCACGCTCGAGATCCTCGACCACGGCTTCGCCGGGCCCAACCTGCAGGAGAACGGGATCGGCATCGTCTGTGCCGACCCGACCCCGGACGCCATCATCCGGCTGCAGCGGCTGCGCGACAACACGCAGACGTCCGGCACGTGCGCCTACGCGGCCAGTCAGACGCCCACCGACTACTGGCCCAACGCGCTCTTCGATCCGCGTGAGGGGCTGCAGCGCGACACCAGTCCGGGCACCACGACGGTGCCGCTCGGCGGCGTCATGCAGTACGTCACGCTCGACGTCGCCAACCTCAAGGAGTGGTTCGAGGGCGCCGGCGTCTACGCGATGGAGAGCGGCACCAGCGCGCTCACCGACAACGGCGGCTTCTCGGTCTACTTCTCGGACCGCCGCTCGAACCGCGACGCGAGCGACGAGGAGACCGGCGAGTACGGCTTCGAGGACGTGATCAACCCCGCGGACACCGGCGTGCCCAACGGCGATCTGGACGACGGCGAGGACGTCAACGAGAACGAGGCGCTCGACGTCTACGGCATGGTGGCGAGCTTCGACGGCGTGAGCGGCGCGGCGGCGCCGGGCGCGGTGGCGCCCTTTGACGAGGATGCGACGCCGCGGACCTACGTGAGCCGCAACGCGGCGCAGACGAGCCGGCAAATCCTCTTCCGCCGGGCGCTGAAGCTGATCAACGGCGGCCTCGGCAACGTCCCCCTGCCCGGCTTCACGGTCGTGTCGGAGAACCCGGTCTACGTGCAGGGCGACTTCAACGCCGACCAGACGGGATTCGTCGAGACCAACTCGGCGAGCGCGATCATCGCCGACGCGGTCACGCTGCTCTCGAGCAACTGGAACGACAACATGGCGTTCAGCTCGCCGTGGACACCGGGCAACCGTACGCGATCGACCAACTCGTACTATCGCTTCGCCGTGATCGCCGGGAAGAACCGCGCGTTCACGCGGCCGACCGTGGGCAGCCCGCCGCAGGACTTCGGGACCGACGGCGGCGCGCACAACTTTCTGCGCATGCTCGAGAGCGGCGGGACCGTGAACTACCGTGGATCGATCGCGACGTTCTACTACGCGCGCCAGGCGACCGGCGTCTACAAGTGCTGCACGACGGTGTACGGGGCGCCGACCCGGAATTTCGCGTTCGACAGCGACTTCCTGGATCCGGACAACCTGCCGCCGCTGACGCCGATGTTCCGCGACATCAACGCGCTCGGGTTCATCCAGGAGACGCGGCCGGGACGCTGAGTGCTATCATGCCGCCCGCCTATGTCCGACCAGTTCTTCGGCCTGTTCGAGCGGCGGCAGTTGCAGGGGAGCCAGGCGCTCGCGCTCGGCCCCTCGCGCCCCGCAACGATCCCGTGCCCTGAAACGGGGCGGCCACTGAAAGTGGCCACCGTCGAAGTCAGCGACCGCGCGGTCTGTCCCGCGTGCACGCAGCTCGGCGGCGGCGGCTACGTCTCGTTCGTGTCGGATCTGCGGCTCGCGTTCGCGTGCCCGACGTGCCGGAAGCTGGTCTGGGTGGCCGGCGCCTGAAGCGGCGCGCCGGCACCTGCTGCTGACGGTTCCCGATGCCGCGCTATCGCTGCGCGGCTCGTCGTGCGGCGGCGACAGGCGCGCGCGCCCGCGCCATGCGCAGCGGCACGTCGAGCGCCGTGACCGGCGCGTTGGTGATGATCAGCTCGTCCACCGGCCCGCGCGCCGAGGCGCGTGAGTTGATGGCCCGTCGCGCGGGCACGCGGCGCACCCGCAGCCCGGCCTTCCTCGCGGCGCGGCTTCCGTAGGCGCTCTCGATCTCCGGTGCGCTCGAGTTGGAGAGAACGACCACCGCGCCCCGGCCCGCGGCGCCGATGATGGAGGCCTGCAGCCGCTCGTGATCCTCGAGCGTGAACCCGTCCGCCGTGTAGTGCGCGAAGAGCGAGGTCGCGCTGAGCGGCGCGTACGGCGGATCGCAGTAGACGAAGTCCCCGGCGCCCGCGTCGGCGAGCGTCCCGTCGAACCGGCGCCGCGTGAGCGTCACGCCCGGCTGCTGCAGCGCCGCCGCGCACGCGCGCAGCTGCCCGGCATCGCAGATCGTGGGGTTCGCGTAGCGTCCCGCTGGCACGTTGAACGTGCCCGCCCGGTTCAGCCGGAACAGCCCGTTGAAGCCGGTCCGATTGAGGTAGATGAACATCGCCGCCCCGCTGGCCCCACCCGCCCTGCTCGCCCCACCCGCCTTACCCGCCCCGCCTGCCCTCGCCTCGTTGAAGCGATCGCGGACCTCGTAGTAGCACGCGTCCCCACGCGCGCGGTGCTTGCGCTCGAGCGCGGCCAGCAGGTAGATGACCGCGTCGGTGTCGTCGCGCAGCGCCTGGTAGCAGGAGATGAGATCCGCGTTGAGGTCGGCCAGCACGGCGCGGCGGCCGTCGAGCCGGTGCGAGCTGGAGAGGTCGAAGAACACGGCCCCGCTGCCGAGAAAAGGCTCGATGTAGCGATCGAAGGCAGCGGGGTAGCAGGGTCGAAGCGCGGGCAGCAGCTGTCGTTTGCCGCCGGCCCACTTGAGAAAGGGACGCACCTCATATATATCGAGCGTCTGGCGCCGGATCTACATGTACGAGCACCATTACCATTTCACCGAGAAGCCGTTCGGCATGACGCCGGACCGCAAATACCTGTACGCGAGCCCCTCGCACACGCTGACGCTCGCCGCCCTCCAGGGCGCCGTCGCCGACGGCCTGTGCTTCGCCGCCGTCACCGGCGACGTCGGGACGGGCAAGACGACGCTGTGCCGGACGCTGGCCGAGCAGCTCGAGAAGAAGTCGCTGCCGGCGCTGCTGCTGAACCCGCCGGCCACGGAAGAGGAGCTGCTGGCGCAGACGCTCGCCAGCCTCGGCCTGTTGTCGCGCGAGGCCGACCCCCTTGCCGCGGCGACGCGCCCCGCGCTTGCGAGCGCGCTGCAGGACTTCCTGCAGTCGCTCGGCTCGCTCGGGGCGTGCGTCGTGCTGATCGCGGACGAGGCGCAGCACCTGTCGCCGCAGGTGCTGGACTACGTGCGGACGCTCGCGGGGCTGGTCGTGAACGGGCAGCCGGTGATCCAGATCGTGCTCGTGGGCCAGCCGTCGCTGACGGCGCTGCTGCGCGCGCCGGAGCTGCGCCAGCTCGACGAGCGCCTGGCGCTCCGGTGTGAGCTCGAGCCCCTGGGTGCCGACGACACCGCCTCGTACATCCTGCACCGCCTGGCGGTGGCGGATACGACCCGATCGGTGACCTTCACCGCCGACGCCTGCCAGCTCGTGCATCGCCATTCGGGCGGTGTGCCGCGGATGGTGAACCTGATCTGCCACCGCGCGCTGATGGCGGGCTTCGCGGCGAACGCACTGACGATCGACGCGCCGCTGGTGGCGAGCGCGGTGGAGGGGCTGGAGCTGACGCCACCCGAGCCAGAGCGGCGTTCGTGGTTCGCGCGGTTCCGGTAGAAGGCCCGCCCTACAAGAGTTCTGTGAGCTGTTCGAAGCTCTCCCGGGCGCGGTCGAACGACGGATCCGGGCGGGTGTCCGCCACGAAGACGTGCTGGACGCCCGCGTCGCGCGCCGCGCCCAGGACTGTCGCCAGATCCGGCGCCGCGGTGTTGGCGACGTGCACGCTGACGAAGCGGTCGCGCTGCCGCGTGAAGTCGGCCACGAGGTTCCGTCCCGCCGCCTCGAAGAGGGGCAGCGCGGCCTGGAATTTCACGAGCGCGGGGTTGGTGTTCGTCAGCAGGAAGTCGAACGGGATCGCGCCCCCGCGCGCGGTCAGGTCGTCGGCATGCACCCGGACGGCAAGCTGCGCCCCGCCCTGCAGCATGATTTTCCCTGCGGAATTCAGCAGCTCCGCGACGCGGCGATACCCGCCAATCGACGCCCGCTCGGCAGCCGGCACTTCGCAGACGACGACCCGGCTGCCGAGGATCTTGCAGTCGCCGAGCACCGCCCGCCAGTTCGAGAACACGAGCGGCATCGGAACGTGCCGGGACGGCGCGGCGAGCTTCCGCTGGTCGAGGGAGCGCCGCAGGTCCAGCAGCGGGGCGCCGGACTGCTCGGTGGAGCCGAGGTCCAGGTCCCGGTAGCCGATCGCGGCCAGCGCCTGCAGGACTGTCGGCTGGCCAAGGGCGCGTTCCGCAGGCAGGTAGAAGCCGACCCGCAGCCGAGCCTGAGCCTTCGGGCGCGGCGTCTGGACCCCGACTACCCCCAGGCCCAGCAGGGTCAGGAACGTGCGCCGATCTGGGGCAACTGCCATTAAGCGCCTCCAGGATACTTACCGATCTGTAAGCAAATCAACACTTTATGGAGGAAACGCGTGTCGCCGAAGACGTGCGGCATGTGCGGCTGGGGCGCACTTTCGGCCCCGAAGAAGCCTCCGTGCAACGTTGCGCACTAAAGCGTAACCTCAAGAAAGACGATAAGATAGCCGGACTCGGCCGGAAAAGTGCGCCTAAGTGCAGGCAACACCGGCCGTTAAGTCACTTGCACATACCGTGACAGTTTCAGGACAGACCGGCGAAGGCCGCACGGGCGTGACCGTGAGCAGGTTCCTCGGCGAGAACCTGGTCGCCGATGGCATCATCACGCGCGAACAGCTCGACCGGGCGCTCCGGGAAGCCAAGGCGCACCGCGAGCTCCTCGGGCAGGCCCTGATCCGGCTGGGCGCGGCCACCGCCGATCAGATCCTGCTGGCGCTGGCCCGCCAGGCGGGCGTCGAGATCGTGGACCTCGATACCGCGCCGCTCGACGTCCAGCTCGTACGGTCGTTCCCGGAATCGCTGCTGCGGCTGCACAAGGTCTTTCCGCTCAGGCGCGACGGCCACACGCTCACGGCGGCCACGTCCGACATCGGCAACCTGACCGGCGTGGACGAGCTGCGCCGCCACTCGAACCTGTTCGTGACGCTCGTCGCGGCCGGCGAGGCGCAGATCCTCCGCCACATCGATCGCGTCTTCGGCAAGACGCAGGAAGCCGCGTACGCCGAGCGGCCCACGGTCACGGTGGTCTCGGACCGGCGCGCCGGTGCGGCACCCGCCCCCGCGGCGGC
>VFYY01000056.1 GCA_016871375.1 Acidimicrobiia bacterium | reverse complement strand
CCAAGCACCTCGGGCTTGACGACCCGACCTCACCTGGGGCATCAGATCCACCGGCCAGAATTTCCGGAATCCAGCGGCCAGAATTTCCGGAACCCACACTGTTCGACCCGTCGCGGGAGGGGCCTCGTCGAGGAAGTCCGCTCTTCCGACGCTGAAGGGCGTCCCGCCCAACTCGAGCATCGGCATCGGCACTACTCGATGAAGTGGATTGAGGGCCTTGGCGAAGCAGTCTTAAGCAGTTGACGAAGCTCACTTAACGTGTCGCTGGTAGCTACCAGCGCTTCGCCGTCCACGGCTACCCATTTTCCCGCGTACTCCTGCCTATGTTGCTTCAACCAGTTAAGCTCTGGTGAACGGTTCCGGTCGCGTCTGTTAGCGGTCGACGTGCGCGGCGCACGTCGCTGCGACCCAATTCGGCTGTGACTGCAAGGTCTCCTAGCGACGTCCCGTAACATCAATGATTGCAGCCTGACCAAGTTCCCTCATCGTTCGCGTGCCCGTGCCGATCATGGCCAGACGGAGCTCGTTGTTGACGAGGTCGAGCACGCGCTCGACGCCCTGCTGGCCGAAGGTGGCGAGGCCCCAGATATAGGGACGGCCGATGCCGACCGCGGTCGCGCCCAGCGCGAGCGCCTTGAAGACGTCTGTGCCGCGGCGCACGCCGCCGTCCACCATCACGGGGATGCGGCCGCGCACGGCCTGCGCGACCTCGGCCACGCACTCGATCGTGCCGCGGCCCGTCTCGGTGGCCCGGCCGCCGTGGTTGGAGATGATGATGCCGTCGGCGCCGTTGTCCACGGCGAGCGCCGCGTCCTCGCCCGCCTCCAGCCCCTTGATCACCACCTTCATCGTCGTCACGCCCTTCAGGCGCCTGATGAAATCCCACGTGAGCGACGGCGACGTCAGCCCGACGCCCTGCATGTCGATGCCCTGGAAGATCGGCTTCGGCGCCGCGCCGCGTCCGCCCCGCGGACGCATCCGGTCGCCGGTCGCGTCGCCGTGGCACTGGGAACAATCGCGCGTATCCACGCGCGACAGGCGCGTGGCCGTCTCCGTGTTGCGCCCGGCAGGCAGATCGACGGTGACCGCGACGACGTTGCAGCCGGCGGCCTCGGCGCGCTGCACCATCTTCGTCGTGATGTCGAAGTTGTTGGTCGTGTAGAGCTGGAACCAGATCGGCCCGCCGCGCGCCCTGGCGACGTCCTCGACGGCCTTCGTCGCCTGGGTCGAGACGACGAGCAGCTGGTTCTTCGCCTGCGCCGCGCGCGCGGCCCCGACTTCTCCGTCGGCATGGAACGCGCCCGCGCTGCCGATGGGACACAGGAACACCGGCGACGCGTACTTCTGCCCGAAGAGCTCCACCGACATGTCGATGCGGCTCACGTCCACGAAGCGGCGCGCCCGAAGCTGGTAGCGGTTGAACGCGTCGCGATTGGCGCGCAGCGTCGCCTCCCCGTCCACGCCGCTCATCAGGTAGCCCCAGTGCGCGGGCGGGACGATCTTCTGCGCCGCGGCCTCGAAATCGAAGACGTCGAGCGCGTGCGCCGCCTGCGCCAGGTCGCCCTGCTGCACGGCCTCGGCGAGTGACGGAACAAGAGCCAGGAGCGGGCTACCGGCCAGGAACGCGAGAAACGCACGGCGATCGGGCTGCACCACGCGGCGGATTATAGCTATGGTAAGGTGCGCGGCATGCGCAGAACTGCCTCGCTCCCGCTTGCCACCGCGCTCCTGGCGGCCGCCGCGGTCTGGGTCGTTCAGGGCCAGGCGCCTGCCCCGGCCGTGACCGACGCCGCGCTGCGTGCCGCGTCGCCAGACGGCAAGGAGTGGCTGACCTACGGCCGCGACTACGCGGAGACGCGGTTCAGTCCGCTCAGGCAGATCGACGCCGGCAACGTTTCGCGTCTCGGACTGGCGAGGATCTGGCAGACCAACGCGCTCGGGGCCATGGAAGCGACGCCGCTGGTGCACAACGGCGTCATGTACGGGACGCTCAGCTACGGCGCCGTTTTCGCCTTCGACCTGCGCGCCGGACGCATTCTCTGGGAGTGGGACCCGAACGTCGCCTACGCGATCCAGCAGCGCGCCTGCTGCGGCGTCGTCAACCGCGGCGTCGCGCTGTACGGCGACCGCGTGTACGTCGGCGCGCTGGACGGCCGCCTGGTCGCGCTCGAGGCGCGCACCGGACGCGTCGCGTGGTCGGTGCAGACCGTCCCCACCGACGAGTGGTACACGATGACGATGGCGCCCCGCGTCATCAAGGGGAAGGTGATGATCGGCAACAGCGGCGGCGAGTATGCCGTCCGCGGCTACGTCAGCGCCTACGACGCGGCAACGGGCGCTCTGGCGTGGCGCTTCTACACCGTTCCCGGCGACCCGTCGAAGCCGTTCGAGCATCCGGAGCTGGCGATGGCTGCCAGGACGTGGAACGGCGAGTGGTGGAAGATGGGCGGCGGCGGCACTGTGTGGGACACGATCGCCTACGACTCCGAGGCCGACCTGATGTACGTCGGCACGGGCAACGGCGGACCGTGGAACCGCGACGTTCGCAGCCCGGGCGGCGGAGACAATCTCTTCCTCTCCTCGGTTCTCGCGATCCGCCCCGACACCGGGCGGCTCGCGTGGCACTACCAGACCACTCCCGGCGACCACTGGGACTACACCGCGGTCCAGCAGATCACGCTCGCCGACGTGACCATCGACGGCCGTCCGCGCAAGGTGCTGATGCAGGCGCCGAAGAACGGGTTCTTCTACGTGCTCGATCGCCTGACCGGCGCGCTGATCTCGGCGAAGCCGTACGCGAATCTCAACTGGGCGAGGGAGATCGACCTGAAAACCGGACGCCCGGTGGAGAATCCGGGCGCGCGCTACAGCGGCACGCAGTTCGTCAGCATCTCGCCCGGCCCGGGCGGCGCGCACAACTGGCATCCGATGTCGTACAGCCCGGTGACGGGCCTCGTGTACCTGCCCGGACAGAACAGCAGCCTGAACTACGGCGCCATGGCGAACTATGTGTTCCGCAAGAACGTGTGGAACACCGGGGTCGCGTTCGGACAGGCGAACCAGCCGGCGCTGCCGGCCATCGGGCCGGCGCCGGTCGAAGGCAAGTCGGGCTTCCTCGTGGCATGGGATCCGGTCACGCAGACCGAGCGCTGGCGCGTCTGGTATGAAGCGGGCTTCAACGGCGGCACCGTCGCGACCGCGGGCAATCTCGTCTTCCACGGCACCGCGGACGGACGGCTGATCGCCTACAGCGCAGACCGCGGCGCGTTGCTCTGGGAGATGCCGCTCGGTGTGCGCAGCATGGCGGCGCCGATGACCTACGAGCTGGACGGCCGCCAGTACATCGCCATCCTCGGCGGCCGCGTCTCCAACCCTGCGGCCGGCCTTCGCGGCGGCGCGGGTGCCGCGGGGCGCGAGCAGTCGCCGTTCCTGCCGAAGTTGTTCATCTTCGGTCTCGACGGCAAGACGTCAGTCGAAGAAGCGCTGGCGACGAACTGATGGCCGTCACCTTCACGCTGAATGGCGAGCGGCGGACCGTCGAGTCGGCGGAGGGGACTCCCCTTCTCTACGTGCTCACCGACGAACTGGCGCTGCAGGGCCCGCGCTTCGGGTGCGGGCTCGGCCAGTGCGGGTCCTGCTCGGTCCTGGTAAACGGCGTCGAGAGGCGGTCCTGTCAGACGCCGGTCTCAGCCGTGACCGGGAGGTCGGTGACGACGCTCGAGGGGCTGCCGGCGTGGTATGCGGCGCAGAAGAAGCTCGCACGTCCTCCGGCGCTGCATCCCGTGCAGCAGGCGCTCATCGACGAGCAGGCCGTGCAGTGCGGCTACTGCGCCAACGGCCTGATCGTGAAGGCCGCCGAGCTCCTGGCCAGGACGCCTCGCCCCACCGACGCGCAGATCGTCCAGGCGATGAACGGCCACCTGTGCCGGTGCGGCAGCTATCCCCGTGTCCTGCGCGCCATCAGGCGCGCGGCCGCGGCGATCCAGGTGACGGCATGAGCACCAGGCGCGACTTCATCAAGACGAGCGGCGCGCTGGTGGTCGGCTTCTCGCTCGGCGACGCGCTCGCCGCGCAGGGCCCGCCGTCGGCGCCAGGCGGCCCGGCGCGCTCGCTCGATCTGAAGCAGGTGGACACGTGGCTGGCCATTCACCCGGACAACACGGCTACGGTCTACATCGGGTTCGCCGAGCTTGGACAGGGCGCGTCCACCGCGCTGCTGCAGGTAGCGGGCGAAGAGCTCGACCTGGACATGAGCCAGTTGACGACGGTGCCGCTGGACACAACCGTGACGCCGAACCAGGGCGGGACGTATTCGAGCGCCTCGATCAACCGCGGCTCGCCGCAGATCCGCGCGGCGGCCGCCGAAGCGCGCCGCGCGCTGCTCCAGCTCGCCTCGCAGCGCCTGGGTGCGCCCACGGACAGGCTGGCCGTGGCGCGCGGCGTCATCACGGTCGCCGGGCAGCCGCAGCCATCGGTCACCTACGGCGAGCTGATCGGCGGCCGGCGGTTCGACCTCGAGGTCAGCGGCGCCGCTCCGGTGAAATCACCACGTGAGTACCGGCTCGTCGGCTCGTCGCCGGCGCGCACCGATCTGACGGACAAAGTCGGCGGCCGCCACGCGTATACGCAGCACGCCCGCCTGCCCGGCATGCTGCACGGCCGCGTCGTGCGGCCGCGCGGCCAGGCCGCCTTCGGCGTCACGCCGCGTGTGGTCAGCGTAGACGAGGCGTCGGTCCGCGGCATCCCCTGCCGGATCCTGCGCCGCGGCAGCTTCGTCGGCGTCGTCGCCGAGCGCGAGTGGGACGCGGTACGAGCCGCGCGCGACCTGAAGGTGACGTGGGACATCGCGCCCACGCTTCCAGGCAATGCGGCGCTCTTCACCCGCATGCGCTCGGAGCAGACGCAGGACCGCGTCGTCCTGGACCGCGGCGACGTCGGCGCCGCGCTCGCCGGCGCGCCCCACGTCGTCTCGCAGATCGTCCGCGGGCCGTACCAGGCCCATGCCGCCTTGGGGCCGAACTGCGCGGTCGCCGACGTCAGGCCGGACAGCGCGCTGGTCATCTCGCCGACGCAGGACATCTACGGCACGCGCACCGTGCTCGCGGGCGTCCTCGGCCTGCCGGCCGAGCGGATCCAGGTGCGCTACCAGGAAGGCGCCAGCAACTACGGCCACGGCACGCAGGACGATGTGACCGAGGCGGCGGCGATCCTGTCGCAGCTCGCCGGCCGGCCCGTGCGTGTGCAGTTCATGCGGTCCGACGAGCACGGCTGGGACAACTACGGCCGCGCGCACCTGGGCGACGTCCGCGCCGCCGCGGACGCCGCCGGGCGCATCGTCGCCTACGAGTATCAGGGCTGGCAGCACAACTGGATGAACGTCGAGCCGTCGGCGCAGCTCGCCGGCACGGCGCCCGCCGAGCGTGACGGCTCGCTCGGCGTGAGCCCGCTCAACCTCGGGTCGATGTACGACGTTGCCAACCTCCGGCTCGTCAACCATCGCGTGAACGGCATGGGGTACCTGCGCGGCGCGTGGCTGCGGTCGCCGCTGGATCTCTCGTTCTCGTTTGCGTCGGAGCAGGCCGTCGATCAGCTCGCGTTCCTGACGAAGGCCGACCCGTGGCAGTTCCGCCAGCGCAACATCAAGGACCCGCGCTGGCTTGGCGTGCTGGACGCGGTGGCGCGCGCCGCGAAGTGGCAGCCGCGGCCGGCGGCCGCGGCCCGATCGCGATCGCGCGTGGTGACC
Source organism: Acidimicrobiia bacterium (assembly GCA_016871375.1). Lineage (GTDB taxonomy): Bacteria > Acidobacteriota > Vicinamibacteria > Vicinamibacterales > UBA2999 > VFYY01. Next base: position 17,447 of record VFYY01000056.1, on the reverse strand, counting down.
GGCCGCGGCATTGCCGTCGGCACGCACCTGGCGTCGTACGGCGGCGCCGTGGCGGAGCTCGAGGTGGACACCCGGACGGGCCGTGTGCGAATCACGCACCTCTACGGCGCCATCGATGCGGGCCTCGCCGTCAACCCGGGCAACATCGAGAACCAGATCGGCGGCCAGCTCATTCAGACCGCGAGCCGGATGCTGAAGGAAGAGGTGCTGTTCAACACGAGCGGCGTCACGAGCCTCGACTGGAACAGCTATCCGATCCTGCGCTTCAGCGAGGCGCCCGCCGTGACCGCGATCGTGGTGCAGCGGCTGGAGGAGCGGTCCACCGGCGCCGGCGAGGAAGTGATGGCGGCGGCGGCCGCCGCAGTCGCCAATGCCTTCTTCGACGCGACCGGCGTGCGCCTGGAGGAGTATCCGCTGACACCCGCACGCGTGCTGGCCGCGCTGGCCGGATGACCGACCGGCGGCCGAAGCCGCGGCATCTCTCGATGCTGCGGTCCTATACCGTCGCCGACGCGTTCACCATCGGCAACGCGGCCTGCGGCACGATTGCGATCTTTCTCTGCCTCGACTATCTCTCCACGGGCGTGCGCCAGTTGCTCTGGCTGGCGTTCGTGCTGTTGCCGCTGGCGCTCGTCTGCGACGTGCTGGACGGCTTCGTCGCACGCATGCAGCGGCATCGCCAATCGGTGCTCGGCGCCGACCTCGACTCGCTGGCCGACGTCATCTCGTTCGGCGTCGCGCCCGCCGTGCTCGGCTACACGCTGGGCCTGCGCGGCGGCTGGGACATGCTGCTCCTCACCTACTTCGTCGTCTGCGGGGTGAGCCGGCTGGCGCGCTTCAACGCGACGGCGGCGTCGTCGAGCGACGCCGGCACGGGCAAGGTGGCGTACTTCGAGGGCACGCCGATCCCGACGAGCGTGATCATCGTCGGCATCCTGGCGTTCGCGTTCTACGCCGGCCGCGTGGACGGGAACCTCTGGTTCGGCGCCTACCAGCTCGGCCCCGCGATGCTCCACCCGATCGCGCTGATGTACGGACTCAGTGGCAGCGCGATGATCAGCGCCACGATCCGTATTCCCAAGCCCTGATCCCGGGGTCAGAACCCGATCAGGCGATTCACCTTGACGATGAACGAGCGCGTCGCCAGGTGGGGAAACCCCGACAGCCGGGTATCGCGCTCGTCGTTGTAGACGACGAACAGCTCTCCGGCTCGACCTGCACGAAGCCGCTCATGGGCGGGACCGCGTAGAGCGGCTCGTCGAGCGCGCCGTCGATGGCCATCGGCCACGTCACGCGAACGGCGCGGATCGTGGTCCCGGCCGCATCGCGCGTGATAACGTCGGGAACTGACTCAGCCTGACCTGCCAGCGCGGGCCGGGCCAGCAGGAGCAACACAAGCAGTACACAGCTGCCGCGGGGAATGGCCATCGGTTGGCCGGATTATTCCACGGGACGCGCATGGCCGAACCCTTCTCGTCTCTCCGCTACCTGGCCGCCGCCGCGCGACTCGCGGTCAATGCGCTCCGCGAGGGCCGGCTGTCGGCGTCACCCGCGAGGTGGCTGCTCGACCTCCGGCACCTTCACGGTGTGATGCGGACGGGCGCGGAACCGGCAGCGATGCCGGCCGCCAGGCCGCGGCAGGACGCGCGCGCGGCCCTGGACGGGTTTCTCCGCGACGGGAGCGAGCTGCAGTTCGACACGCCGCCGGACCCGCTCGTGTCGGTGCTGCTCGTGCTGCACAATCGCGCGGAGCTCACGTTGCGCTGCCTGCAGTCTCTCGCCGCAGACAGGTCCTTCCCGCTCGAGCTCGTCATCGTCGACAACGCCTCGTCCGACGCCACACGCGGCCTGCTCGAGCGCGTGCGCGGCGCGAACATCCTGCGCTCGCCCGAGAACGTCGGCTTCCTTCTCGCCTGCAACCGCGCAGCCCGGACCGCCCGCGGACGATATCTGCTCTTCCTCAACAACGACGCGGAGCTTCAGCCCGGAAGCCTGGCGGCGGCACTCGAAACCATCACCCGCGATGCGTCGATCGGGGCGGTCGGAGGGCGCCTCGTCTTTCCCGACGGGCGCCTTCAGGAAGCGGGCAGCCTCATCCGGGACGACGGGTCGTGCGCCGGCTACGGGAGGGGCGACGTCCCGTGGAAACCCGAGTACTCGTTCCAGCGTGACGTGGACTTCTGCTCGGCCGCGTTCCTCCTGACTCCTCGACGCCTGTTCACCGAGCTCGGCGGCTTCGACGATCGCTACGCGCCCGCGTACTACGAGGACGCCGACTACTGCGTGCGCCTCTGGAAGACGGGCCGGCGCGTCGTCTACGAACCGCGCGCGGTGGTGACGCACGTCGAGTTCGGGAGCGGCTCGCCCGCGGCTGCCGAAGCGCTGCAGCGCGAGCGGCGCGCCATGTTCGTGGACGCGCATCGCGAGTGGCTGACGCGGACACGCCCCCACGCCGCGCCACGGCTCATCTTCGTCGAGGATCGGGTGCCGCACCCGCGCCTCGGCTCGGGATATCCACGGGCGCTCACCATCGTCCAGACGGCACGGGAGCTGGGGTACCGGGTCACGGTGTATCCGCTGCAGGTTCCGAATGAGGACTGGAGCGAGGCGTACTCCGACATGCCTCGCGACGTCGAGTTGATGCTCGGCGCAGGTCGGGAGGGACTTCTCGGATTCCTCGCGGAGCGCCTGCCGCACTGCGACGTGCTGCTCGTCAGCCGGCCGCACAACATGCGCCTGGTGGGATCTGCGTTGCCGGCGCTTCCCGCGGATTCGAGGCCTCCGCTGATCTACGACGCCGAGGCAATCTTCGCGCTTCGGGACATCGGCCGGCAGAAGCTGCTCGGGCAACCCATGACCGACACGGACGCACGGCAACTGGTGGCGGAGGAGCTGGCGCTCGCGGCAGGCAGCGACCTGGTCCTCGCCGTCTCGGACCTGGAGCGGCAGCCGTTCCTCGACAGCGGCGTGCCATGCGTCTACACGCTCGGGTACGGGCTCGTGGCGAATCCGACGCCCTCTCCCTTCGCATCGCGGGACGGCTTCCTGTTCGTCGGAGCCATCACCACCGATTCACCGAATGCGGATTCGATGCGGTGGCTGGCGAACGAGATTCTGCCGCGGCTGACCGAGCGGCTCGGCCACCCGCCGCGGCTGCGTGTTGCCGGCCGCCACGATCCCTCCGAGGCACCACTCCTTCGGAATCCGGCGCTCGAGGCGGCCGGGGTCGTGCACGACCTGCGCCCCCTCTATGACCGGGCACGGGTCTTTCTGGCGCCGACGAGGTTTGCCGCCGGATTGCCTCTCAAAGTCATGGAGGCGGCCGCGGCGGGCGTCCCTGTGGTGGGTACGTCGCTGCTGGCCCATCAGTTGGGGTGGCGCGACGACGTCGAGATACTCGTGGCGGACACCGCCGACGACTTCGCGGCACGCGCTGCCGCCGTCTACGGTGACGCGGCGCTGTGGAGCCGGCTTCGCGAGGCGGCGCTCGCGCGGATCACTGACGACTGTTCGCCCGACTCGTTTCGAGCGGCGCTCGGCCGCGCGTTTTCAGCACTGGAGCGGCGCCCAGCATCGACAGCGGCTCCACGTGTGGGCTGATGTACGGGTCGGCGAAGTCCCGGTACCGGGCCAGGAAGGACATCGTCTCGCGGTAGTCGTGCCGCCCGGCGCGAGACTCGCCGGCGCGGTGCCGCAGCACCGCGGCGGGTTCGTAGACGATCCGTTCGCCACGGGCGGCGACGCGCAGGCAGTAGTCAACGTCGTTGAACTGCACGGGCAGGTGCGCTTCGTCAAAGCCGCCGACCTCCCGGTACAGCGCCGTGCGCGTGAGCAAGCACGCGCCGGTGACCGCCGAGACGTTGCGCACACGGTGCGGGAGCCGTTGATACCCCGGGTTGTCGTCGGGAAGGCGGTGAAACATGTGCGCCGGCGTGAACACCCCGGGCATCACCATGACCCCGGCGTGCTGGATGGAACCGTCCGGGTACAGCAGCTTGGGGCCGACGACTCCGACACCCGGCAGGGCCAGCCATCCCTGCATCTGGTCCAGCCAACCGGGCGTCGTCGCCTCCACGTCGTTGTTGAGGTGCAGCATCAACGGCGTCTCCACCTCGCGGGCGGCGAGATTCATCAGCCTCGAGTAGCTGAACGCGTCGCCGGCGGCCGGGGGCCGAAGCACGCGGCAACGGTCGATCGTCCGCTCGACCTCGGACAGAAAGTCGGCGGTCGCGGCTTCCTGTGAGCGATCGTCAACGATCAGGAGGCTGATGCGGGACATGTCCACGGTCTGGCGCAGGCTTGCGATACAGGCGCGAAGCAGATCGACGCGGTCCCGTGTCGGGATCACGATCGTCACGCCGCCGGTGGCATCAGCCTGACGCCATTGCACGCGCGGGCCGGCCACAACGGCGGCGGGGACACCGCGGCGGGCCAGCGACTCACCGGCCGCTTGTCGATGCTCCTCGCTGAATACGGCGGGCACCGGCGCGCGGCGGTGACAGCAGACCTCGGCAAGATGCACCACACGCACCCCCGATTCGATCATTCGGAGGAACAGGTCGTAGATCTGCGCCGTGCCGTACGCAGGCCGGAGGCCACCGGCCTGTGTGATGGCCGGCCGCGGCGCCACGGCGAGACGGGTGGCGTAATCGTCAACGAGCGCCAATTCGGGGCTGAACTCCCCCTTGAAGTACGGATCCGAGCGACGGCCGTCGTTGTCCAGCAGGTCGTCATCCGTATAGATCCACGCGTCCGGTTCGCGCTGCGCCGTTTGCGACACCCGCGCGAGCGCGCCGGGTGCGAGCAGGCTGTGAGGATCGAGCAGGACGACGCTGCCGCCGCCGGCAGGCGGCACCCAGGTGCGCACGAGGCGCACGCGAAGGTCCTTCGGCCGCCGTTCGATGATGCGCTCGTAGTCGTCCCGCCATCTCACCGGGACGATCCACAGGTCCCAGTCCTCGAATGACTGCTGAATGACTGAGTCGATCAGCGCATCGACGTGCGCCGGCTCGTCAACCAGCGCGGCAACGGAGATGTGCGGTCCCCGCACGTCTCCGGAGGCAGGTTGGTGATGGGTGAGCCACTGGTCGTAGGACGTGCCGCCGCTGCCGGCGGCGCGTGCCTCGCGCCAGTGCAGGACGAGCGCCTGCCGCCACCATCGCGGTGACAGCGGCAGGCGGTTCTCCCGCACTGCGGCCCAGGCCTTCGCCATCGCGCCACGGGCGGCGATCAGGAAGAACATTCCCAAGTGCGACACGTTTATCATGAGAACGGTCGATGATCAGCGTCCTCATTCCCTGCTACGACCAGGGCGCCTATCTGGACGACGCGGTCGAGAGCGTCCTGGCGCAGACGCACCAGGACTTCGAGATCCTCGTCGTGGACGACGGCTCGACGGACCCGGCCACCGTCCGCCTGCTGGACGGGTACGCGCGTCCCCGGACGACTGTCTATCGCACGCCGAACCGCGGCCTGGCGGCGGCGCGGAACTTCCTGATCGAGCGCGCGCGGGGCGAGTATCTCTGTGCGCTCGACGCCGACGACACGCTGCACCCGGCGTATCTCGAGAAGACGCTGGGCGTGCTCGAGGACGACCCGTCGCTCGGCTTCGTGTCCACGCGCCTCCAGACGTTCGGCGCCGAGACGCGCGTGTGGCCCGACGACACGCGGTGCGACCTCGTCACGCTGCTCTGCGACGATCCCGTGCACTGTGCCGCGCTGGTCCGTCGCTCCGCGGTGCTCGCGGTCGGCGGGTATGACGAAGGGATGCCTCACCAGGGGCACGAGGACTGGGATCTGTGGATCAGTCTCGTCGAGTCCGGGCATCGCGGCGTCATCCTCGACGACGTGCTGTTCTTCTATCGCCGGCGGCCCGGGTCGATGTGTGACGAATGCACGACGGGCGCAGTCCACATCGAGAGCGCCGAGTACCTCGTCCGCAAGCACGCGGCAAGCTACCGCGCGCACTGGGAGCAGGTCGCACGCTTCAAGGACCGCGCGATGGCTGGAATCGAACGCCTGAACGTGGCCCTCGAAGAGGAGATCTCGACGCTCGCCTCTTCCGTCGAGCGCCGGCGGGAGGAGCTGGCGACGCTGAGACGTCGTCTCGAGGAAGCCCGCCAGGCGAACGCGGCCTTGGCCGCGGCGGAGGCCGCCCACCGATCCGCCATGTCGGAGATCGCGGCGCTGCGATCGTCGGCGAGCTGGCGCATCACAGCGCCGCTGCGGGCGCTCTACGACGCGTTGGTCGGCGCGAGGAAGGACGGCCGCGCGTGAGCGATCCGGGCGTCGAGCGGATGCTCGTCGGCAAGGAACGGCGCATCCTCGAGCAGAAGGAGCGGCACGAGCGCCTCGCCGGGCGGAAGAGGGAGCTCGACGCCGAGTTGCGCGCGCTGCACGAGGCGATCGACGACACCGTGACACAGCTCCGCGCGCTCGGGCGCGAACGCGTCGAGTTCGGCGACCTGCGGCGCACCGCCCCCATCAGTCCGGTCTGGGGTCTCGACAGGGGCCTGCCGCTGGACCGGTATTACATCCACCGGTTTCTGGAGCGGCACGGCTCCGACGTCCGCGGCCACGTGCTCGAGGTCAAGGACTCCGGCTACGCGCGGACCTTCGGCGGCGATCGCGTGGCCGCCTGCGACGTGCTCGACGTGGATGCCTCGAACCCGCGCGCCACCGTCGTGGCGGACCTCTCGCGCGCGGACGCGATGGCCGACGGGACCTACGACTGTTTCATCCTGACGCAGACGCTCGGTGTCATCTACGACGTCGCCGCATCGCTGCGCCACGCCGTCAGGGTGCTGAAGCCAGGCGGGGTGCTGCTGTGCACGCTGCCCGCGGCCGGCCGCATCTCGTACGAAGAGGGGCTGGACGGCGACTACTGGCGGTTCACGGAAGCATCGGTGCGCCGCCTCTTTGCCGACGTGTTGCCAGCCGGCGCGTTCGAGGTCACCGGCTACGGCAACGTGCTCGCCTGCACCGCGTTCCTCTACGGGCTGGCTCCGCACGAGCTGCGCGCCGAGGAGCTTGACGCGACGGACCCGTACTTTCCGGTGGTCTACACGGTGCGGGCGGTCAAGCCGCTGGCATGAGCGCGGTCCTGATGTACCACCGGGTGGCCGACGCCGGCGCGGACCCGCACGGGTTGTGCGTGCCCCCGCACGAGTTTCGAGCGCAGATGCAGCAGCTCCGCGACGGCGGGTGCCGCGTCGTCGCGCTGCACGAGCTCGTCGCGGCCGCGACCGGCGGCGACCTGGACGAGCGCGCCGTCAGCCTGACGTTCGACGACGGCTATCAGGACGCGGTGACGCACGCCGCGCCGATCCTGCAGGCATTCGGCTTCCCTGCGACGTTCTTCGTCGTGGGCGCGGCGCTCGACCCCGACCACACGTTCTGGTGGGACGAGGGACGCCGCGCGGCCATGACCGCCGGCGACGTGCGCCGGCTGTCCCGCGTGCCGGGCATGTCGATTGGCGCGCATTCCCAGCAGCACCTGAGCCTGCCAACGCTCTCGACCGCCGACAAGAAGGCGGACATCGACGCGTGCAAAGCGAGGCTCGAGGCGGTGGTCGAACAGCCGGTGCGGGCGTTCTCCTATCCGTACGGGCATGTGGATGCCGAGACCGTGCAGTGCGTGCGCGCGTCAGGGTTCGAGATCGCGGTCACGACCGACGCCCGGCCGGTCACGCCCGATGTCGATCCGCTCCTGGTGCCGCGCTTCGAGGTGCGGCGTCACGTCAGCATCGCCAGGTATGTCGACGCCACGTCCGCGCCCGGGCCATCCGCGACGACGCGGCCGTTCTCGAGCAGCAGCGCCCGGGGACAGTAGGTGCTGATGATCCGCGGGTCGTGGCTCACCAGGATGACGGTGTGGCCCGCGGCGCGCAAGTCGCGATAGCGCTGCTCGCATCGCGCCTTGAATCCCGCGTCGCCGACCGCAAAGACTTCGTCGAGCACGAGCACGTCGCGAACGGCCGTGAAGGCGACCGAGTACGCCAGCCGCGCCGCCATCCCGCTCGAGAAGTGCCGCAGCTTCATGTTCGCGAATCGCTCGAGCGCGGCGAACGCGAGGATGTCGTCGGTGGCGGCGCGAACCTCCGCCAGCGACATGCCCATCACGACGCCGAGCAGGCAGACGTTGTCCACGGCGTCGAGCTCGGGATTCCATCCGACGCCGAGCTCGAGGATCGGCGTCAGCGGCGCGCGCGTGATGACCTGACCCCGGTCGGGCTGGTAGATACCGGACAGGATCTTGAGCAGCGTGCTCTTGCCGGAGCCGTTGCGGCCCATGATGCCGATCGTCTCGCCGCACTGCACGGCAAAGCTGATCCCGTCGAGAACCGTGAACGTCTCGGCAGGGCGCCGCCGGAACAGGTCGAGCGCGTGCTCGCGGACGGTGTCGCGGCGCACGGCCGGCACCCTGAAACGCTTGACGAGGTCACGGGCTTCGACGACGGCCATGGCTCAGAGACGCTCCGCCGCCGTGGGGGCATAGCGCCTGAAGACGGCGATGCCGAGGGCCAGCGCGGCGAGCGCCTCGACCGCCAGCAGCAGGTGGGCGCGGCCGCTCGGGATGGCTTCCGCAATCAGCACGGACCGCGAGAACTCGATGACCGCCGTCGGTGGCCACGCGTAGAGGAACGCGTGATATCGCTCGGGGATGATGTCCAGCGGGTAGACGACCGGCGCGACGAAGAACCCTGCCTGTACGACGACCTCCCACACCTGGTTCAGGTCGCGGTACCGGAGAAACACGACGCTCGCGGCCAGCGAGAAGCCGGTGACGATCAGCAGGAACATCAGCAGATAGAACAGGAACAAGGCGAGCGACACGGCTGGCGCGGCGCCGGCTGTCGCCGTGCGAAACACCGTGATCGCCACGACGAAGATGCCCAGCGTGATCACGGCGTTGGCAAGCGACGACACGACGGCGATCCAGGATGGGAACCGCGCCTTGGACACCAGATACCCCTTGGCGTGGAGCGAGGTGATGCCCGCCTTCGTCGATTCCGCGAAGAAGTCGAACAGGAAGAGCCCGATGATCAGCCTGAGGCGGTACTGGCCGTCGGCGTCGAAGAGAAACGAGAACACCCACAGCAGCACGACGAACATCGCGAAGGGTTTGACGAGCGCCCACAGGAAGCCGCCGATCGTGCCGTGATAGCGCGTCTTGAAATCCGTGCGGACGAACGTCCACAGCAGATCGAGATGGTGCGTCCGCTGGAAAACTACCGGAGAAGCCGCCATAGTGTCCGCAGGGGCGCCGTGAGCCTCCAGCTCCACGACTGCCTGAGATCGACGATGTGCCGGTCGAGATCCTCGATCCGGGCGAGCAGCGCCTGCTTGGTCCGCTCGTGCTCCCGGACGTGTTCGTCCAGTTGCTCGCGCAACCGCCGCACGTGCGCCGCCTCGGCCTCGCCTCGTTCAACCGCAGCCTGAAGAGCGCTGCGGGATTCGGCCAACTGCACGGCGAGATCGTCGCGCTCACGGCGCGCCGTCTCCGCGTGTGCGCTCAGCTCTTCACACTCGCGGTTGTGCGCCTGCAGCTGCACGCGGACCTCGTCCGCGTCGTAACGGCGAAGCGTGCGAGGGTCGCGCAGGAACTGGTGTCCGGGGCGGAACGCGTCGTACTGCACGTGCCAGCCCTGCCGCCGTTCTTCCGCCGAAAAGCGCGGCTTGCGCTCCTCGAAGACCTTCCGGGTCCCGTGCGCCTGACCCCGTACCGGGTAGTGACGCAGGATGAACCGGAGCGGAAACACCCGCCGTGACGGGAACTGCGCCTCGTGCCCACCCGTCGAGACCAGGTCCACCTGCCCGTTCTTCTTCCAGCACTTGACCTGCCTGCGGTCGAACGCGTCGGCCGGTTCATAGTGTTGAAAGAGCTCGCGGATATCCGAGGCCCCGTCGAAGCCGTCCTGCGTCGGCCAGAAGTTCAGCACGGCGAAATCGATGGCGTTGTAGCCAAGCCGATCCACCAGCGCCACGCCCTCGCGCAGGTTGAGGTGCGGCCATGGGCTTTCGCGAAACTCGTCGGCATCGTGGTGAATGAACCAGTCGGCGTCGAGCTCGCGGGCGAGCTGCTCTTTTCTGGTCAGAATGTCCGCCCATCGGAAGCCCCCGCCGGCGGACGACCCCGCGGGCGGAAACGTCTCGATGCGGACGAGCCCGCCGCTCAGGAGCGGCTCCAGCGCGGCCACGGTCCCGTCGGTCGAGTGATGATCGAGCACGTAGGCGGCAATCCCCTGGCGCACCAGATCGCCGACGGTCTGGGCGATGATGTCCGCTTCGTTGTAGGCCGCTATGAGGGCGGTGATGCGCAGGCCCGCCGATTATTTCACGTCGGGCAGGAGCGCCACGAACTCGGCGAGCACCATGGCCGTGGCGCCCCAGACGCGGACGCCGCACACGTCGAAATACGGGACGTCCATCATCGTGTGGGGCGGCTGCGAATAGGGCCGCTGCTCGGAGCGGACCACGGCCGGGTCGCGCAGCGCCGCCAGCGGCATCTCGATCAGCCGCTCGACCTCCGGTTCCGCGACTCGAAACTCCGGCCGCCGTGGCGCGACGGCGACGATGGGATGCAGGACGTGTCGGCTGACGCCGATGGGCAGCGGCGTCAGCGGACCGATGACCTCGACGCCGCGCGGATCGATGGCCAGCTCCTCTTCAGCCTCGCGCAGCGCCGCCGCTTCCGGCGACTCCCCGGCGTCGAGGCGGCCACCCGGGAGCGATACCTGGCTCGTGTGATGCCGCAGCGCCGATCCACGCACGGTCAGCGGAATGTGCCAGCCCTGGTCGAGGGGATACAGCAGGAGCAGCGCCGCGGCAGGCCGGAAGTCCGCCTCGGCGACGCGCGGCGGCGCAACGCCTTCCAAGCGCGGCGCCATGCGCATCTGCGCCGCGGACCCGGGGAGCGGGCCCGCCAGGGCCCGGCGCAGGACATCCGGCAACGTGCGCATCGGCCTAGGCGCCGAGCGGCAATCGAATGACGACGGTCGTCCCGCCGTCCGGCGGGCAGTCGAGCACGACCTGGCCGTCGTGCGCTTCGATCAGGCGCTTGACGGTGGGGAGCCCGAGGCCGGTTCCTCGTGACTTCGTCGTGAAGAACGGGGCGAAGATCTTGTCGCGGATCTCGGCTGGAATGCCGGGACCGGTGTCCATGAAGGCCACCTGGCAGTCGGCGTCGGCGGCGTCGATCGCCACCCGGATCCGTCCTTTTCCCTTCATCGCGTGCGCGCTGTTGATCAGCAGGTTCTGAAAGACGACCTTGAGCATCTCCGCATCTGCCGACACCGGCGGCGCGGCTCCGTCCACCTCGACGTCCACGCCCTGCAGCTCCGGATCCTCGCTCAGCAGGCTGACCGTGGTCTTCACGAGCGGGATCAGGTCCGTTGGCGCCCGCTTCGGCTTCGGCGGCCGGGCGAACAGGAGCATGTCCTTCATCATGTGGTCGAGGGAGTCGATGCGCGCCACGATCTCCGTGAGGATGTGCGTGTCCGCACCCTCGCCGGTCATGCGAGCGGCACACACCTGGAGGGCGCCGCGGATGCCCGCGAGCGGATTCTTCACCTCGTGGGCGATGACGGCCGCCATTTCCCCGAGCTTCACCAGCGCCGCCTGCTCGCGCAGCTGCTCCTCCATCGCCACTCGCGCGCTGAGATCGTGCAGGATGCCCGTGAACTTGCGTTCCCCCTGGAGCGTCATTTCCCCGACCGACAAGTGCAGCGGGAACGTCGTCCCGTCTTTCCGGCGCCCCTCGACCTCCCGCCCGATACCGATGATCCTGGCGCTGCCGGTCGCCACGTACCGGGACAGATAGCTGTCGTGCTCCTCGCGGTGGGGAGAGGGCATGAGCATGGCGACGTTGCGCCCCTGCACCTCGTCGGCGGTGTAGCCGAACAAGCCTTCCGCCGCTCGATTGAACGCCTCGATGCGTCCCTGCGCGTCGATGACGATGATGCCGTCCACCGCGGAGTCGACGACGGCGCGCCATCGGGCCTCGCTGGCGCCCAGCGCGCCCTCGAGGTGGCTCCGCTTCGTCAGGTCGCGCAGCATGCCGGTGAACGCGCGCTCACCGGCGATCCGCATCTCGCCGACCGACAGATGCACCGGAAACAGCGATCCGTCGCGCCGCCGGCCGGTCACTTCGCGCCCGGTACCGATGATCCGGGCCTCGCCGGTCGTGAGGTAGCGCTGCAGATAGGAGTCGTGTTGCTCGTGGTAGGGCGACGGCATCAGGATGCTGACGTTCCGGCCGAGGACCTCCTCCTCGGGATACCCGAACAGCTCCTGCGCGCCGCGGTTGAACGCCTCGATCCGGCCGCGCGCGTCGATGACGATGACACCGTCAACCGTCATGTTGAGCACGGCATCGAGGCGCTCGGCGCGCGCCAGGGCCGCGGCGGCCGCCGCCTGCTGTGCCGCCTGCGCCGCACGCAGCCGATGAACGAGCCAGGCGATCGTGGCACCGCTGGCCACCAGCAGAACGACCGTCAACACGTTCTTAGGGTACAGGATCGGGCCTTTTCGCCGTCACAGAACGCGGCGGCGCTACCCGCGTACGATGAGCACCGGGCAGGTCGCGGCCCTGATGAGGTGATGCGTGTTCGATCCGAACAGCAGCAGGTCGAGCGCGCCGCGGCCGTGCACCCCCATCACAATCAGGTCCGCATGCTCCTCTGCCGCGCGCCGCAGCACCTGGCGGTGGGCCCGCCCTTCGACCACGGCGGTCTCGACCGTGCAGTAGGTCCGTGCCGCGTCCGGAACGAGGTCGCGGAGACGTCGGCGCGCCTCCGCCGCGGCGGCGGCGTGAATGCGGTCCACGTCGAAGTCCGGCGCGAGCGGGTTCTCGCGCAGCTCGGGCGGCATCTCGATCGCATGCAGCAGGGTCACGTGGGCATCCGCCTCCTCGGCCAGGTTCAGCGCGTACGCCAGGGCCGAGAGCGAGCTGTCGGAGAAGTCGATCGCGCAGAGGATGCGCGTGAACCGTACCGGCGCGTCGGCCGCCACATCGGCTGCCCGCGGCGGCACGACGAGGGTCGGACACGCAGCTTTTCGAATCACCTTCTCGGTGACCGAGCCCAGGAACAATCGCTGGAACCCCGAGCGCCCGTGCGTGCCGAGCACCAGCAGGTCGGCCTGCGTGTCGGACAGCTGCCTGACGATCTCGTCGTGGACGTACTCGGCCTGCTCCACGCGGCACTCGACGGGCACACCGCCGGGCACGCGCACGGCCATCTTCTGCAGCGCAGCCTTGAGACGCCCGCAGTCGGCGTCCTGGAGCACGACCGGCGGCAGGTCCATCGTCGGCAGCGTCACGAAGACGTGCAGGAGGGTCAGCTTCGCTTCGTACCAGCGGGCGATCGCCGCCGCGTGGTCGAGCGCGTGCTGCGAGGTGTCCGAGAAGTCAACCGGGCAGAGGATGCGTGAGATGCCAATCATGGCTGCCGTCCATCGCGCCGCCCCGGTGCGAAGGATTTCCCCGGCCATGGGGGAATTCGCCGCACCTCGGCCCGCGCCAGTGCCCCTGTCGCGCGTTCAATGCGTGATGAGCAATGCGGCTGCCAGCGAGCCCGTGCGGGCGCGCGATTACATCGCTACGAGGTGCACCTGGCCGGCCGGCAGTCCGGATACGCAGAAGTGGATGTCCCCGGCCTGCCGGTGCTGCGCACGGCGTCTCCGCCGGAATACGACGGCCCCGGGGACGCATGGAGCCCGGAGCATCTGCTGCTGGCCGCCGTCGAGAGCTGCTAAGGCATGCCTCGTCCCGGCGTCGCTGTCCGCGCCGATCCGGCTGGAGCCCGACATCGTGGAACAGGAAGCAGCCGCGTGACGCGATCGCGCGCTACTTGCCGGCGCCCTTGCCCGCGCGGTCGCGGAACAGGGTGTTGTAGGTGTCCACCTCGTTCATCGGCGCGCAGATCGCTTCCGTGAGCCCGGAAAAGAGGCCGGACCATCCAAAGAACGTCACGTCCTCGCGCTTGACCCGGGTGAACGTCTTCACGTCCGACACCCAGGGCTGGGTATACAGTTTCGCGTCGTACAACGTCATGCGCAGCTCGATGGTATCGGGACCGGTGCGCGTGTAGCGCTCTTCGATTCGTGTATCCGTGCTCTTGGGAAAACCGAAGATGTCGATCCACGCACGGTCGTCGAGACCCACGGTATTCATGACGAGCGTGTTGCCCTCCCACGCGCCAGCCGTATGGCCGTACCAGGCCGGTCCGAGGTTGGCCAGGTTCTCGCCCGACGGCACGCGGCGCCCGTCCATCCAGAGCTCCCTGAGCGTGCGCTCCCACTGAAAGACCTGGAGCAGCCGGCCGGACGTCTGGATGAATTCCACGGGCTCGGGGTCGAGAAGCAGCCGCGGGAACCCGTTGGGATTGCACTTGTGTGCCGGGTCGTTCCCCTGCGACGGCACCGGCACCGCCCGGACGAACCCCGGGTGCTCTCCCCTGAGCGGCTCACCGAGCAGGCGGCCGCGCGTGGGCCGGTTCGCGTTGAGCCGCGCCTCACCCTCGGGCGTCATCGGCGGCACGTTCGCGCTGATGCTGCGATGTCCGCGAATCGTCCAGATGCCGGACAGGTCACGCGGATCGAACTGCGCCTGTGCGGCGACCGCCGCCGACGTCGCGGCGACAACCGCCATCACCACTGCCATCGTGGAACGCGTGCGCATGCAGGACCTCAATCAACGGGATTGCCGCGTTCGCGGGACATGATCTCCCTGCCGTCGGCAAGGATCACTTTCACGATGATGCCCAGCGGCTCGCCGTTGGCGGCCGGGTTGACGATTGCTGTGACCGGCTGGCCCAGCGTGAGCGTGTTCCGGTTGTACCCCTGGCGGGCCAGCGTGCTCACGTTGCTGTTCTCGAATCCCCAGGTCACGACCTTGCCGGCGGCGTCCGGCACGTCGATGAAGATCAGGACGTGCGGGTTCTGCCACCGTATCTGCGAGACCGTGCCCTTCAACGTGACCTGCTTCTTCATGTCGAAGGTCTGCCCGCGGCCGTGATGCGCCGCCACCGGGACGGCCAGCGCAACGGCTGCCAGCAGGACGAGAAGGGTGAGCTGTCTCTTCATCGCGCCGCTCCTAGAAGGCGTACTTGACGCCGAACTGCATGATACGCGGGTCGCCGCCGAGCGTGGTGATGCGCCCGAAGGTTCCTGCCGCGAAGTTCAGGTTGGGATTGCCCCAGTTGAAGTTGTTCAACAGGTTGAACACCTCCACGCGCAGCTCCAGATTGTGCGTCGAGGGCATCGGCACGAGGCGCGTGATCGCGAGGTCGATCTTCCAGAACCCGGGCCCCTCGACGCTGTTGCGCTTGTGCGTGCCGAACGCGCCGCTGGCCGGCTGCGCGAACGCGGCACGGTTCAGGTACGTGTCGAGCGTCTTCGGCCCGTAGACGTCGTCGGAGACCTGATCGACGCGCTGATTGGCCTGCCCGTTGAACGCATTGTCGCGCCCGCTCAACACCGTGAGCCGGGCGCCCGACCGCACGTTGACGATGCCGGCGAGGCGCCAGTTGGAGGCGAGCACGCCAAGCGGCGATGCCCCCAGGCCGGGCGTCTGATAACCGAGCGTGCCGTTCGCGAGCTGCGTCCGGTCGCCGTCGCAGTGGCCGTAGTCGTAGTTCGGGTCGGCGGGATTGATGTACCCCACCCCGAACTGCGCGTTCGGCACCATCTCGAGACCCATGCAGCGCGACAGCGTGTAGTTCGCATTCAGGTCGATGCCGGCGGCGAAACGGCGCTGCGTCGTCAGCTTCAGCGCGCGGTAGCGCTGCGTGCCCACGGCGGCGTGCTGGTCGAGATTGCTGACAAGGCGCGCGGAGGCCGGGTTCTCGCCCGACAGCGACAGCACGCGCCGCTGGTTCAGGGTCCCGTTCGTCGTGCAGACCGGCACCGACACGCCGCCCAGCGTGCACGGACCGAGGCCGAGATACACGCCCGGATTGAGCGCGACGAGTCCCCAGAGCCGGTCGGAGTAGCTGCCGAGATAGCTGATGCCCACGCCCCAGTTCGATCCGATCTGCTGCTCCACCGTGACGTTCCACGACTGCACGCGCGGCGCGTTGATATCGGGATCCATGGAGGAGAGCGTGCCGCCGGCCGGGAAGATCGTGTTCGGGCCGACCTGGATCGGATGCGGGTCGCCGCCGATGTCGCGGTACGGATCGTCGAACCGGCCGGCCGGATCGCTGACCAGCGTGCGGTTGCCGTACGGCGGGGCCGCCGCGAGGTTGTTGAAGTACTCGCCTCCCGGATAGTCGTACATGAGCGCGTACGACGAGCGGACGGCCAGGCGCCCGTCGCCGCGCACGTCCCACGCGACGCCGACGCGCGGCGCGAAGTTCAGCCAGTTCTTGTGGAGACCGGACGTGCCCTCGGGGAAGCCTTCGTCGCCGGGGTAGATGAAGCCCGCCGGCGCGTTGCGGAAGACGCTGCTGCCGACGTTCTGCCGGAACCGGCCGCGGTCGAAGATCGTGTTCGCGCCGCGCGTGAGGTTCTGGCTGAAGAACGGCTCCCACCGGAGGCCCGCGTTGACCGTGACCCGGTCGCTGGCTCTCCACGTGTCCTGCGCATAGAGCGCCTGGTACCACTGGTAGTAATCCACTCCCGAGAGTCCCGACTGATCGACGGTGGCGACACGGCCCAGCAGGAAGTCGGCGAGTCCCAGTCCCGACAACTGGCCGCTGAAGTTCCACTGGCCGCCGCCGCGCGCCCATGTCTTGAACGACACCCCGAACCGCGCGATGTTCGCCCCGAGCGCGATCTGATGGCTGCCGCGCACGAGCGTCAGGTCGTCGTTGAGCTGGAAGGAGTTGTTGTCGGCGATCCCTCGTGTCGCCGTCGCCGCCGCCACCTGGAATCCCCCGGTCACGACGACGATCATCGTGCCCGGGATGTAGGTGGAGGCCTTGATGCCCAGCGAGGGCGGGTCGAAATACGGATCGTTGTCGCGGTTGACGGCCGTCCGGTTCCACGCAAAGCGCAGCCCGTTGACCGTGCTGTTGCCGAACACCGTCGTATCGCCGAGCGTGAGCGACTGCGCCAGGTTGTCGATCGAGGGATTCTGGGCCGTCAGCACGTTGCCCGTCGTCCCGTACGCGGACGGCTTCTTGTCGCGCGATGCCATGTAGCGGCCGAAGAGCGAACGGTTCGCGCCGAGCTGATAATCGACGCGGCCCACGTACTGCCCTTCGTCGCGATCGTCGGGTGCGCTGTAGGTAATCTGGCCGCACGGGTTGGTCGTCTTCGGCAGGAAGCCGGCGAGCTTCAACGCGGCCGGGCTGAACTGCGCGGGATTGATGCGGTTGCCGACGAAGCCGGCGCCGAGGTTGACCTGACGGCCCTGGCATGCCGGTGAGGCAAACGTGGTGAAGTCACCGGCGAGCATCGCCTCGGTGGGCACGAAGGCGATGAGGTCCGGCGGCGTCTGACGG
>VFYY01000055.1 GCA_016871375.1 Acidimicrobiia bacterium | reverse complement strand
CGAGGGCCGGCGCCGCCGGCGTGCCGCGCTGCCAGGCGCCGAACGCCTGCTCGGCGAGCGCGCGCAGCTCGTTCATCGAGATGTCGCCCGCGACGACGAGCGCGGCGTTGTTCGGCACGAAGTTCTGCGTCCAGAACGCCGTCATGTCGTCGCGCGCAATCGCCTTCACCGACGCCTCGGTGCCAATCTCGGGGTACCCGTACGGATGCTTCACGCCGTACAGCGCGGCCGCCTGCACGGTGGCCGCGACCTGCGCCGGGTTGTCGCGGAGCTGCACGAGCTGGCCGAGCCGCTGGGTGCGCTGCCGATCGACCTCCGCCGCCGGGAACGACGGCCGCAGCGTGACATCGGCCACCAGGTTCAGCGTCGCCGGGAAGTTCTTGGTCAGCGAGCGCGCGGAGACGGTCGTCGAGTCCATGGTGCTGCCGGTCGTGAGGCTGGCGCCGAGGCGCGCGACCTCGTCGGCAATCTGCAGCGCGTCGCGCGTGGAGGTGCCCTCATCCAGCATCGCGGCGACGAAGTTGGCCAGGCCCGGCTTGTCGAGCGGGTTCGCGTCGCTGCCGGTCTTGAACACGAGGTTCGCCGCGACGACGGGAAGGCCGCGGCGCTCGCTGAGGATCAGCGTCAGCCCGTTCGGCAGCGTCGTCGTGGCCGGAGTGGCGAGCTGCAGCGGGCGCGCGGGGCCCGGCTTCGGCATCTCGAGGCGCCACGGCTCCTCCGCATTGATCGACTCGCCGCCCTGCGCCTGAGCCCCGGCGGCGGCGGGAGGTGTGGGCACCTGCGCCGTCTGCGGCGGCTGCCCCGGCACCACGTGCATGACGACGCGGGAGGTCGGCGCGAGCTGCCCCTTCACGAAGGACTGCACCGACGCCGGCGTCACCGCGCGGTAGCGCTCGATGTCCTTCTGCAGGTAGTCGGGGTTTCCGAGGAAGTGGTTGTACGAGTTGAGACGGTCGGCGACGCCGCCGAAGCCGCCAAGCCGCTCGAGGCCGCCGATGATGTTGGTCTCGATCACGTTCCGCGCCTGCTCGACCTCACCCGCGGCCGGCGCCTGCGCGCGCAGCGCGGCCAGCTCCTCGTCGATCGCCTTCTCGAGCTCCTCGAGCGTGCGGCCCGGGCGCGCGGTCACCTCGATCTGGAAGATCGATCCGAGGATCAGCGAGTACTGCGTGGCGGAGACGTTCTGCGCGATCTGGCGGTCGTAGACGAGCTTCTTGTACAGACGGCTCGTGCGGCCGCCGCCGATGATGCCCGCGGCGATATCCGCGTCCGCGTCGCCGGGCTGGAAGATCGGCGACGTCAGCCACGCCATGTAGACGCGCGGCAGCTCCACCCGCGACGGCACCGTCAGGCGCCGTTCAGCGGTGATCCTCGGCGTCTCCGCCTTCGGCTTCGGCACCGCCGACCCGCGCTTCAGCGTGCCGAAATACTTCTGCACCAGCGCCTTGGTCTGCGCCGGGTCGAAATCCCCCACGATCGCCATCGTCGCGTTGTTGGGCGCGTAGTACTGGCGGAAGAAGCGCTGCACGTCCTCGAGCTTCGCGGCCTGGATGTCTTCGTGCGAGCCGATCACGTTGCCGTGATACGGGTGGCCCTTCGGGAAGAGCGCCTGCACCAGCGCTTCCTCGGCCAGGCCGTAGGGCTGGTTCTCGACGCTCTGGCGCCGCTCGTTGCGGACGACGTCCTGCTGGTTCGAGAGCGCGGCCTGATCCACCTTCTCGAGCAGGTAGCCCATGCGATCGGACTCGAGCCACAGCGCGAGCTCGAGCTGATTGGCGGGCACCGTCTCGAAGTAGTTGGTGCGGTCGTAGTCGGTGGTGCCGTTCAGATCGCTGGCGCCCGCGGCTTCGAGCAGCCGGATGTGCGAGTCGGGCGGCACGTGCTTCGAGCTCTGAAACATCATGTGCTCGAAGAGATGCGCGAACCCCGTGCGGCCGGGGTCCTCGTTGGCCGGGCCGACGTGATACCAGAGGTTCACGGCCACCATCGGCAGGCGGCGATCCTGGCTGAGGATCACCTCGAGGCCGTTCGGCAGCGTGTACTTCTCGAACTGCAGGCGCGGGACGTCGGTCGCCGCCCGGTTCTGCGCGGCGGGGCTCGTGAGGCCGGCCGTCACGAGCGCCGCCACGAGGAGAAGACGGACAGAAGCGCGTTTAGTCATAGTCAATCTTCGATCTGCGATCTTCAATCGCCAGTGCTGACCGGAGCGTTGTCGAGACTCGCCCAGAGGTACCAGCAGGCCACCGAACGATACGGCCGCCACGCCTCGCCGAGGCGGACGAGCCGCGCCGGCGTCGGCGGCTTGCGAAGCCGATACGCTTTCTTCACCGCGTTGAGGATGCCCAGGTCGCCGACCGGGAGCACGTCCGGGCGGTGCAGCCGGAACATCAGAAACATCTCCGCCGTCCAGCGGCCGATGCCCTTCACCTGCGTCAGCGCGACGATTACGTCCTCGTCGCTCATCGCGTCCAGCACGTGCAGCGGGAGCGCGCCGTCGGCGATCCGCCGGCACAGGTCGCGCATGTAAATGACCTTCTGGCTGCTCAGGCCGACGGCCCGAAGCTGCTCGTCGGAAACCGCCGCCACCTGCCCAGGCGTGGCCGGACCCGCGAAGAGCGCGTCGAAGCGCCGCGCGATCGTCGCCGCCGCCTTCGACGACAGCTGCTGCGAGATGATCGCGCGCGCCAGCGCCACGAACGGATCCGCGTGTTGTGAGTCCGCCAGCCCGCAGGCGCCGTACCGGCGCATGAGGTCGCGCAACACCGGGTCGCGGCGCGCCAGCAGCCGCCGCGCGCGTGAATAGTCGGTCGCGGTCAAGCGCCACAATTTACTTGAGGACCGCCGTCAGCGTCACGCGCGACTGAATCTCCATCTGCCCCGCGGAAATCGGTGGCGGCGCGTCGGCCGCCTGGGCTGCCGCGACCTCCCGCGCCATGTACGGCGTCGGCGGCCGGCTGATCACGCCGTGTTCTTCTATACGCAGGATGCGCTCGAGGGTTCGCCCAGCCCCGGCCGCGGCCGCCTCGGCACGTCCGCGGGCGTTGGCGACAGCCAGTCGCAGCGCCTCGCGCTCGAGCTTTTCACGATCTTTCAGGTCGAAGCGGATGCCGCTCACCGAGGTCGCTCCCGTCCCCACCGCGATCTCGAGGATCTCGCCGACGCGATCGACGGCGTCGATGCGGACCTCGATCGTGGTGCGCGCGAGGTAGCCGCGCGACACGCGGCGGTTGTTCACGAAGTCCCATTCCTGCTGCAGGTCGTAGCCGACGGTGCGGATGGCCTCGGCGGGGAGACCGGCCCCTTTCAGCTTCTCTATGACGGGATTCATCAGCTCCGCGTTGCGCCGCTGGGCGTCGCGGGGGTTGCCGGCCCGCGACTCGGCGCTGATCTGCACCCACGCGCGGTCGGGCACGGCCTGCACGGTGCCTTCGCCTGTGGTCACGACGGTGGGTTCGGGCGGCGGCGGCTGCGCGGCGGCCAGCGCGGGCGTCAGCAGCAGAAGGGCGGCAAGCACATACGGCTGAGTCACGGCGATCCTCACTCTCGTTGCAGGCACTCTCTCATTGTGACGCCGAACTTACGGCTGTGGCTTCACCTAGAATCCAGCTATGGAAGTCTCGCAGGTCAGGAACCGCCTGAAACGCGCCATCGACGCGGCGCGCGAACGCGCCCAGCAGCGCCGCCAGCGCGTGGCCGACGCCGAGCGCGACTACGCGGCATTCCTCGAGCACGTCGCCATCCCGGTCACGCGCCAGGTCGCCAACGCGCTGAAAGTGGAGGGATACGGGTTTACCGTGTTCACACCGGGCGGAGGGCTGCGGCTCGCGTCGGACCGCTCACGGGACGACTACATCGAGTTCATGCTCGACGGCGGCGGTGCGTCGCCGGAGGTCGTGGGGCGCATCAGCCAGACGCGCGGATCGCGGACGGTCGAAGACGAGCGGCCGGTGAAGGCCGGCGCCGCACCGTCCGCGCTCACCGACGAAGACGTCCTCACCTTCCTCCTGGAGGCGCTGCAGCCATGGCTGGAACGATAAGCAGGCCATTTGAGATTTGTGATTTGCGATTTGTGATTTGTGATTTGTGATTTGTGATATTTGTGATTTGCGATTTGCGATTTGTGATTTGTGTGCCACGCAGCGGGGCGCAACCGCGGAGGCCCCCTTCCACACGCCGGGCGTCGGCATGACGTGCCTGGTCCGCGATCTCGAAGGCGCCGAGCTCGGGTTCTGGCGCAACGTCCCCTGCAACGGCCGCTTCGGCATCCTGAACGACCCTGGCGGCGCAGTGTTCTGCATCATGGACCCGAACCAGATCGTGGAGCCTTCGTAGCCGTGTGGATCGCCATGAATCCGCCGAGCAGCGGAATCGCGCGCACGTGCGCGAAGCCGGCGCGCTCGAGTAGCTGCGCGACGCCTCTCGCGCCCGGATACAGCCGGATCGACTCAGGGATGTAGCGGTAGGTGTCGGGATCGCCGTGCAGTGCGAGTCCGAGCGCGGAGCCGACGACCGACAGGTAGGCGAGATACGCGCCGCGGACGATCGGATTCTCCGGGCGGTTGAAGTCGAGCGACAGCAGCCGTCCGCCGGGCGCGAGCACGCGGTGGATCTCCGCCAGCGCCGCCGGGAGGTCGGGCACGTTGCGCAGCCCGTAGCCCGTGGTCACCACGTGGAACCGCGCCGCGCCGAACGGCAGCGCGAGCATGTCGCCCGTCACCACCTCCGCGCGCTGCCGCTGTTTCGCGAGCTGCAGCATGCGATGGGTGATGTCCAGCCCCACGGCCTGCCGCGCGGTCGCCGCCGCGGCAAACAGCAGGTCGCCCGTCCCGCACGCGAGATCGAGCACGCGATCGGCCGGCTGGATGTCGGCGAGCGCGATCAGCCGCCTTTTCCAGCGGCGGTCCTGCCCGTATGAGAGGAATCCCGTGATGAAGTCGTAGCGGTCGGCGATGGTGGCAAACAGCCGCCGCACGTAGCGGCGCTTGCCTTCGGGCGTGGAGATGCTGGAGCGAAGCGTCAATCGGTCAACGAACGACCGTAATCGTACCTCGCATCATCAGCCGGTGTGGGTTGCAGAAGTACTCGTAGGTCCCCGGCTCGGACGGGACCTCGAGCGTCGTGCTGTCTTCCCCGTTCCAGTCGATGAGCGCCAGGCCCGCGTCGAGCGCGGGCGCCGAAAAGTCGTGCGTCATGCCGCGGTCCTGGTTCTTCAGCACGAGGCGCACGGTCTCGCCGGCCTCGAACCTCAGCGTGGGGTTCGGCGTGCGCGGGTCGCTCTCGAGAAAGAACGACATCCCGCGGGCGACCAGCGTGACCTCGCGGTCGGCGCCGCGCGTCATCACCGGCAGCAGCGCCGCCATCACCATCAACGCGGCCACGGCCGCGACCGCCTTCACCGACACCCGGCGACCCCAGATACTCATCCGACCAGCATCCCCGTCACGTACATCACCGCAAACCCGGCGAACAGGCCGGCCAGCACCGGCCCCGCCGCCATCGCTCTCACCGGCGAGCTGTCGCGCCCCATCTGCCGCGCGATCTGGCCGATGACCTGCGCAATCGCCCCGACGCCAATCGCCAGGAAGAGGACGGACCAGACCGGCGAGTAGACGAAGCCGCCAAGCCACGCGCCCGCGATGGTCGGCACGCCGCCGATCGCTCCGAGCTTCAGCAGATCCACTGCCGGGACGCGCTGCCGCTCGCGCGCGAGCGGCGCCACGATGGCGAGCCCTTCCGTCGTGTTGTGCAGCGTGAAGCCGACGATGAGGAGCGTCCCGAGCGCGACCTCGCCGAGCGCAAACGCCGAGCCGATGGCGAGCCCTTCCCCGAAGTTGTGAAGCCCGATGCCCACCGCGATCAGCACCGACAGCACCCAGCCCTGATTGGCGCCCGCGACCTCGCGGCGCCGCGCCTGGAGCCACGCGCCGATACCCTCGAGCAGCAGGAATGCGCCGGCCGCGGCCAGGGCGAACAGCACCGCGCCCTGGAACGACTCGGGCAGCATCGCCGACGCCTCGAACCCGTCGTGCGCGCCGTCGACGAACAGAAACGCGAGCAGCCCGATCGTCAGTGCGAGCAGGAAGTCCATCCCGCGCGCCGAGAGCTGCGTGAGGAACGGGAACCACAGCAGCCCGATCACCACCGGCAGCACGCCGACGTAGACGCCAATGAGCGTGAACACGCCAAAGAAGCGGGCGTTGGCCCGCGGGGTTTCCACGGCGACCGGGATCTCGTGCTCGAACGGCGTGCCGGTAGACGTCAGCACGCGCACCACATGCGCCTCTCCTTCGACCCACGGATACGGAATGCGCAGCGTCGTCCGGCCCAGGTGCTGCAGCGCCGTGCCCTCGTCCGCGTCGTAGGTCCAGAACGCGTCGTCCACCTGCACCTGCGCGATCGTGACTTCGTCGGGACCGTCGTTCATCAGGTTGACGACGATCGCGCCGGGCTCGAGCGTCACGCGCTGAAAGGTGAGGCGCTCGACAGGCGGGTAGTTCTCGCCGCGGACCGCGTCCGCGGGACCGGACCAGACGATCACCGCGAGCAGCGCGGCGAGGAGGACGAGCGGCAGCGCCGCGAACAGCCAGCGGCGCATTACGTCGTGCCTCCCTCTGCCCGGAACAGCCCCATCCACCCGAGCTCGGCGAACTCGCTCTGATGGGCGTGGAACATGAAGTCGCCCGGATACCGGAACGTCGTCTCGAGGATCGCGCGCTCACCCTGGCAGAGCATCAGCGTGTCGGTCCGCTCGCTGGTCGTCAGCGACGTGCCCGTGCGGAACACGTCGAAGAACATGCCGTGCAGGTGGAAGCTGTTGATCAGGTCGAACTCGGTGACGTTGATCAGGTAGATGCGCACGGGACGTCCGACGGTGACGCGAATCGGGTCGTGCATGTAGGCGTTGGCCACCGTGTTGACGGCGTACACCTCGTTCTCCGCGTCGAAGTTGGTGTCGAAGGCGTTCATGATCATCACGAACTCGTCGGCGGGCGGGCGGCCCGCCCCTGCCCCGGGCGCAGTCGAGGGGCGCGGATCGATCAGGAACGCGCCGTAGAGTCCCTTGTGAATGTGGCGCTTCAGCGGGACGGTGTGGCAGTGATACAGGTGCAGGCCGAACGGATCCGCGTCGAACTCGTAGACGAACGAGCCGCCGGGCTGCACTTCCTGCCCCGGCAGCGCGCCGTCCATGGCGGGCGGATGCCAGCCGTGGAAGTGTATCGAGTGCGGGTGCGTGCCCAGGTTGCGGAACGTCACCTTCACGCGGTCGCCTTCGGTCGCGCGAATAGTCGGCCCGGGAACCTGGCCGTTGTACGTCCAGGCCGGGAAGAACATGCCGGGCGCAATCTCGATCTCGCGATCGGCGGCATAGATCTCGTACTCGCGGAGCAGCGTGCCGTCAGGCCGCGGCGTCTCGCGGTAGAGCTTGTGGCGCGCGTCCGGCGCCACCCGGCTGAAATTCCAGTCGCGCAGGAATGCGGTCGGGTTGAAACCGTCGGGCGACACGCGGCCGACCGTGCCCATGACGTGCGACCCGTGGGGCGGGTGGTGCGCGGCGGCGGCGTCCTGGCCGCGCAGCCGGGCCCCGGCGGCGAGACTGCCGGCGAGCGAAGAGAGGCCGGTCGCCTGCAGCCACGAGCGTCTCGAGAGCTTCAGCATGTTTTGACTCTTCAAAATTATTCTCTGAGCTGGACAGAAAGTCAATTACACTAGCAGTCAAATGCTGCCGTCCAGCACGGTCGAAAACTACCTGAAGGCCATATATCTGGGCTCCAGTTCACTGGCGCCGCCACACCGGCTGCTTCCCATGGGGCATCTGGCCGCAGCGCTCGGCGTGGCTCCGGGGACGGCCACGACGATGGTGAAAACGCTGGCGGAGTCGGGGCTGGTGGAATACGAGCCGTATACGGGCGTTGCGCTGACCTCCGCGGGCCAGAGGCTCGCCGCGCTCGTGGTTCGCCGCCACCGCGTGATCGAAGTCTTCCTCGTGAAGGTGATGGGCTACAGCTGGGACGAGGTCCACGACGAGGCCGAGCAGCTCGAACACGTCGTCTCGGATCGCCTGATCGACCGGATGGACGAGATGCTGGGACGGCCCGAGGTGGACCCGCACGGCGATCCGATTCCGAACCCTGAAGGCGTCGTCAAGGCGCAGGAGGCGCAGACGCTGCTGACGTGCCCGCTCAACACGCGCGTCACCGTCACGCGCGTCATCGATCAGGACAAGGTGTTCCTGCGCTTCATCGAGAACCACAATCTGAAGCCGGGCGAGTTGATCGAGGTCGAGACCCGCGACGCCGCGTCCGACAGCGTGAGCGTGCGCGGGAAGGACGATCAGCGGATCACGATCGGCACACGCGCCGCGTCCAAGCTCCTGGTGCAGGTCGCCAGGGCGCTGCTGGTGGTGCTCGCGCTGACGGCGCCCGCTGCGGCGCAGACGGCGCCATTCGAGATCCTCGACAACTCGTTCCTCGTCGAGGAAGCGTTCAACCAGGAGCCGGGCGTCTTCCAGAACATTTTCACGGTGCACCGCCACGAGGGCGGCGGCTGGGGCGCGTCGTTCACGCAGGAATGGCCGCTGCTCTCGCAGGCGCATCAACTCTCGTTCACGCTGCCGTTCGCGTCGACGGGCGTCTCGACCGGCGTTGGCGACGTCCTGCTCAACTACCGCTGGCAGGCGCTCACGGAAACCGCCACGCGGCCCGCGTTCTCACCGCGCCTGTCGCTCATCGTCCCGACCGGCAGCGCAGAGAACGGGCTCGGCACCGGCGACGCCGGCTGGCAGGTGAACCTGCCGCTCAGCAAGCAATTCGGCCACGCCTATCTGCACTGGAACGCCGGCGTCACGCACGTGTCCGGCGACGTCACGCCGCACGCGGCGGCCAGCGGCATCGTTCGCGTGCGTCCGATGCTGAACCTGATGCTCGAGTCGGTTGTCGAGTGGGCAGACGGAGACACGGTGTTCACGCTGTCGCCCGGGCTGCGGACGGGATTCAACGGCGGCGAGGCACAGACGATCTTCGGCCTCGCGCTGCCGGTGACGTTTGGCGGCGACGCGGCCGACGTCGGCGTGTTCGGCTACTGCTCGTACGAGCTGCCGTTCCTCAGCCAGCCCTGAACTCGTCGATCGCGGTCATCACGGCGCCCGGCG
The DNA here is from genome assembly GCA_016871375.1 of Acidimicrobiia bacterium. GTDB lineage: Bacteria > Acidobacteriota > Vicinamibacteria > Vicinamibacterales > UBA2999 > VFYY01. The sequence continues at coordinate 14,065 of VFYY01000055.1, read as the reverse complement.
ATTCGGCCACCCATTCACCGCCGGTCAGCCGGCCTCTGGGGAACGTGAGGAAGTCGTAGCCGTACGCCGCCATGCAGCAGCGTGCCGACGCGCGCTGCGCCGTCTCGAAATCGATCAGCGAGTCCCCCACCATCAGCGTCTCCGCCGGCGCCCCGCCGATGCGGTCCATCAGCGCGACCAGTGCCGCCGGATCCGGTTTCCGCGGCAGCGGGCCGTCGCCGAACACGAGATCGTCGAAGAGGTCGAGCAGGCCGAGCCCCTCGAGCACCTTCCTGGACGGCGATTCCGGCTTGTTGGTGAGCACGGCGAGATGCGCATGCGCGCGCGCCGCGCGGACGACGTCCGCGATGCCGTCGTAGGCCCGCGTGTGGTTGAGGAGACGCGCGTCGTAGATCTCGAGGAACCGGGTCATGGAGCCCGGTGTGTCGTCGAGTCCCGCGGCCTCGAGCGCCCGGTGCACCAGGACCCGCGCGCCCTCCCCCACCATGCGGCCGACCGCGTCCTCGGAGAGCGCCTGGCCGCCGCGCTCGGTGATGAGCAGGTTGACGGAGTCGGTGAGATCGCGCCGCGAATCGATCAGCGTGCCGTCGAGATCGAAGGCAATCAGCCGGCGTACGTGGCCCACGAGGAAGGCGTCTCCCAGACGGTGACGCGCGTCACGGCCAGCCCCTGCTCGCGCGAGGTATCGAAGATGAGGCGCGCGATGCGCTCGACGGTGGGGTTGCTGTCGATGAGGTACATCGGCTCGCCGAGCGCCTGCAGCGCGTGCACCAGCGGATCGTCGTGCCGCAGGATCATCTTGTGATCGAGCTCGCGGTCGATCCAGCCCTTGATCGCGCTCTTGATGTCGGTGAAGTCGACGACCATGTTGCGCGCGTCGAGCGACTCGGTGCTGACCTCGATCTCGGCCACCGCGTTGTGTCCGTGCGGATGCCGGCAGATGCCGTTGTAGTCGAGCAGCCGGTGGCCGTAGCAGAAGTCGATCCGCTTGGTGACCGAGTACATACCCTGTAATCTTAATCCGCTTGTCCGCGTCGGCCGTGCTCATCTCGGCGGGTCTCGACAGCGCGGTGCTCGCCGCGGCCGAGGCTCGCACGTCGCGCGTGCATCCGATCTACGTGAGCGCGGGGCTCGCATGGGAACCGCAGGAGCGTGCGGCGCTGCAGACGCTGCTCGCCCTTCCACCGCTCGCCGGACGCACCGCTCCGCTGGCGTTGCTGACGTTCACGGTCAGCGATCTCTATCCGGCGACACACTGGGCGCTGCGCGGCACGCCGCCCGCCTTCGACACGCCCGACGAGGACGTCTATCTGGTCGGCCGCAATGTGTCGCTCCTCAGCAAGGCCGCCATCCACTGCGCGCAGCAGCGCATCTCGCGTCTCGTGCTCGGACCGCTGGCAGGGAATCCGTTCCCCGACGCGAGCCCGGAGTTCTTCGACGCGATGGCGCGCGCGCTCTCGCTCGGCCTCGCGCATTCGATCGCGATCGAGACGCCGTTTGCCTCGAGGGAGAAGAGCGAGGTGATTCGTCTGGGAATGGAGCTCGGCGTGCCGCTCGAGCTCACGCTGTCCTGCATGAATCCCCGCCTTCGCCAAGGCTACGGCGGGCAGGCGCGTCCCGAACACTGCGGCGAGTGCAGCAAGTGCCGGGAGCGACGCGACGCCTTCCACGAGGCCGGCGTCGAGGATCCGACGACCTACGCCGCCGTCCCGCTGCGGTAGACTTCGCGCCCGTCGATGAACGTGCGCACGACGCGAAAGCCGCGATCGAGCACGACGACGTCGGCGACAGCCCCCTCCGCCAGCACGCCGAACCCCGTCAACCCGAGCTGACGCGCCGGCGTTGTCGCGCACATCGTGGCCGCGTCGGCCACCGACTGGCCGAACGACGCCACCAGCATACGGAACGCGCGGTCCATCGTCAGCGTGCTGCCCGCAAGCGTGCCGTCATCCAGCAGCGCCGCATCCTCAGTGACCCGGATCCGTCGTCCGCCGAGACGCGCGGTCGATCCGGGCGCCAGGCCGGATCCGCCGGTCGCGTCGGTGATCGCCATGACGCCGCCCGGGCCCTTGGCCGCGATGGCGACGTGGCACATTGCCGGATGCACGTGGTACCCGTCGCAGATCAGCTCCGCGGCGACCTCCTCGCGCGCCAGCACCGCGCCGGCCACTCCCGGCGCCCGATGCGACATCGGCGTCATCCGGTTGAAGAGATGCGTCGCGTGCCGGGCGCCCGCGTCGATGGCGGCGAGCGCTTCGTCCACGTTGGCGCCGGTATGCCCGAGCGACACGCGATGCCCCGCCGCGACCAGCGCACGAACCAGATCGATCCCGCCAGGCAGCTCCGGCGCCAGCGTGACGATGCCGACATCGGGCCGCGCGGCGGCTATCACGTCGAGGATGTCGCGCGCGGAGAACGCGCCGTCGTCGGGTACGTAGTGTCCGGCTTCAGCCGGACCAGGGACACGCAGACAATCCGCGGGCTGCGCGCCCTTGTACTCGGGATTGATGAAGTTGCTCTCGAGATGCGCCGGCAGCACGCGCGCGCTGCCAGGCGGTCTCGCCACCCGCGCCGCCGCCACCTGCGCGAGCACCGACCGCAGCGCCTGCGGCGGGCACGCCACCGTCGTCGGGCACAACGCGGTCACGCCGTAGCGCGGCAGCCGCGCGGCGATCTGCGCCACCGGGCCCCCCTCGTCCAGGGTGTCGAGCCCTTCGATGCCGTGCGCGTGCACGTCGATGAATCCGGGAACGACGTAGCAGCCGGCGGCGTCCACGATCGTGGCGCCGGACGGATCGGCGCGGCGCGCTTCGACGCCCGCGATGCGGACGCCGTCGATGAGGAGCGAGCCGTGGGTGATGATGCGGCCGGGCAGGACGAGATCGCCGCCCGCCAGGACGATCATGTGGCGAGCATGGCCGCGCGCGCGGCGCCGAGCGCCGCCGCATCGCCGCCGAGCGTGCCGGGGACGATGCGCACGGCGCCGCCGACCGACGCCGACATGCGGCGGGCCGCCTCCACGCGCGCCGGCTCGACGAGCAGGTCGGCCGCGTCCGCAATGAGGCCCCCGAGCACGACGACATCGGGATCGACCACGGCGACGAGGTTGCCGATCGCCATCCCGATATAGCGCGCCGTGTCGCGCACCACCGAGATCGCCACGCCGTCGCCCTCGCGCGCGGCGTCGATGATGTGCGTCACGGAAATCGCGCCCATGTCGCCGCCCGCGCGGTCGAGCACGCGCGACCGGTCGCCGGCCTTCAGCCGCCAGACGAGACGGCGAACGATTCCGGCCGCGCCAATCTCGGCCTCGAGGCAGCCCATCTTGCGGTAGTCCTCGCGCTCGACAGGATTGAGCGCCAGCCACCCGGCCGCGCCGGCCGCGCCGTGCGCGCCTTCGAAGGCTCTTCCGTTGATGACGATGCCGGCGTGGACGCTGTCGGCGGCGGTCAGCGCGACGACGTAGACGGCGTCGCGCGCGGCGCCCGACCACTGCTCGCCCAGCGCGACCGCGGTTCCACGCGTGACGACGCGAGGCGCGCCGGACGACCCGGCGGCCGCCGCTGCTGCGGCCACCACGTCAGCGATGGAGGAATCCGAGGGGTCGCGGACGGCGACGCCGACGCGCGTGGATCCGGTGGCGACGGCGCGGACCGCGTCCGCCACCGCCGACGCGGTGGTGCCTTCCTGGAGATGCCGGGCCAGCGCCTGGCCGCTGTCGTCCGCGGTCACCACCGCGACGTCGTGATCGCGCAGCTCGACGCCCAGAATCACGTGTCGATTGTAGCGCCGCCCCTGTCCTGAGCGAAGGTCACGATCGATCCGAGTCGAAGGACCAATCGACGTGGATGTGCAGTTTGCGCCCGGCGAGCGGCACCGCGTCCTCGCGGAGCAGCTCCGCGTCGAGACGCTTCAGGAGCTGGATGTAGCCGCCTTCCGACGGGGCGGTCAGCACCAGCACGCCGCCGCTGGCATCCGGCGGAAACTTGTCGTCGTCCAGGTAGTCGCGGTCGAAGGTGATGAGCGTGCGGCGCCACTGGTGGGCGAGGCGGAAGTGCTCGCCGTCACGCGCGCGGCGCAGCTCGTCGTGCTCGATGACGAACAGCACATCCCACTGCAGGCGCGTGCGCATGAACGCCACCAGGCCGGCCGGCACGTTCGCGTCCACATACAGCCGCGGCTGGCCCGAGAGGCGGTCGGCGTGGGGGCCCAGCTCCGACGCGAGAGTGCCCATCTACTCCACCCCCCCCTCCCCCCCCCCCCCCCCCTCCACCCCCCCCCCCCCCTCCCCCCCCTCCCCCCCCCCCCCCGTCTCCCCCCTCCACCCACCCACCCCGCCCCACCCGCCTTCCCCGCCCCACCCGCCTTACCCGCCTTACCCGCCTCACCGATGTCTCTCCAGATCCGGCATCGTCTCGACCGGATCCTGCGGCTCCGGATGTTCGCGCCTGGCGGCCTTCGCCTCCTGCTTCAGCGCGGCGACGAGCCCGTCGCGCTTGTGCACGAGCTCCTTGCGCGGACGACGGCCGTTGGGCGAGCCGGCGGCGTACTCGCAGAAGAGCGGAAAGGCGATGGTCGAGTCGCAGTAGGCCACGACGGTGTCGGGCAGGACGCCCGGATTCACCTTGCCCCAGCTCACCGCCTCCGCGGGCGTCGCGCCCGAGAGCCCGCCCCAGACGACCTGGTCGGTGGTGAGCTGGATGAAGTAGTCGTTGCCGCCCTTCGGGATGCCGTACACCTCCCAGAGCGTGGGCTGTCCCTGCAGGTAGAAGTTCTTCGGGGAGCCGCCGCCGAGGATCACGCAGCCGTTCTTCTTCCCCGCGAGAATGAACGAGCAGACCTCGTTCACGTCCTTGTTCGGGTCGATCATCAGCCGGCTGTCGTTCATCAGCTCGTGGTAGGCGATGTTCATGCCGATCGAGCTGTCGCCGGGCGACGAGGTGTAGATCGGCACGCCGGCCGCCGCCGCGGCGGCGACCACCGAATACTCCTGGCATCCCGGCTGGTGCGCGATGAGATCCTGGCCGAGCGCGTAGTGGAACTCCGCCGTCGAGACCGGCCCATCGAGGCCCGACCGCACCAGGAATTCGCGGATGTAGGCGTCGGTCTCGAGCAGCACGCTGGCCGGAAACAGCACGTCGTAGATCCGGATCACGCCCTCTTCGTACAGCTCGACGTCGTTCACGAACGGCGAGCCGCGGTGCAGCGTGAAGTTCAGCGCGTAGTGCAGGTCGTGATAGAGGTTCGCGCCCGTGCTGATGACGAAGTCGACGAGGCCGCGCTCCATCAGCTCCACGATGCAGCCGCCCAGGCCGGCCGGCGTCAGCGCGCCGGCAATCGTGAGCGCGATGGTCGTGTCGTGCTCCGGCCGCAGCATCTTGTCGGTGTAGATGCGGCACGCCTCGCCCAGCCGGGCGGCGTTGAACGCCTGGAAGCCGTCCTCGATCAGATGGCGGATGTCGGCGCTTCCCCGTGGGCGGTAATAACGGATGGGCCGGCCTGACAGGTACTCCGCGCGCCCTTTCTGCGGCGCGCCGGGCGATCGGTGGGGCACGGCCGTAGCTTAGCACCCCTGTCCTGTCGAGACAGGATGGTTCGACCGATACACGAGGGGAATTGGGGTACGCCACCACACGTACGGAACCATCGCCGCCTGAGTCGGACGCGCGCTTCCGCGCGCTCGTGCAGTCGCCGCTCCGCGCGGGGCTGCTCCGCTTCCTGAGCGCGCGGCCGGAGGAGGCCTTCGACGTCGAGGCGTTGATGGCCGCGTTCGGCCGCATGCGCCTGGACGTCGAGAACTGTCTCGGGGAGCTCGTGGACTTCGGCGTCGCACGCCGCGTGCCGGGCCCGCCGGCGCGCTACTCGGCGCAGCGTCCCGAGCACGAGGCCGTGGCCCAGCTGCTCGACACGTTCCTCGAGCGCCGCGCCACCATCAGCCCCGAGGACCAGTCGCCGTCGGTCCAGCGCTTCCGCGAGATGATCGGCCGCGACGAGAAGATGCTGATCGTCTTCGAATGGATCCGCACCGCGGCCAAATCCGACATCTCGGTCCTCATCCTCGGACCGACCGGCTCGGGCAAGGAAGTCGTGGCGCGGATGATTCACGAGCTGAGCCGCCGCGGCAAGGAGAAGTTCCAGGCCGTGAACTGCGCGGCGCTGCCGGACACGCTCTTCGAGTCGGAGATCTTCGGCTACGAGAAGGGCGCCTTCACCGGCGCGCACGACCGCAAGCCCGGGCGGCTCGAACTCGCCGACAAGGGCACGCTGTTCCTCGACGAGATCGGCGACCTGTCGCTGATGGCGCAGGCCAAGCTGCTGCGCGCGTTGGAGGATCGGCGCTTCGAGCGCCTCGGCGGCCAGAAGTCGATCCAGGTGGACTTCCGCCTCATCTCGGCGACGAACCGGCCGCTCGATCTGCTGCAGCGCGACGGCCGTTTCCGCGAAGACCTCTATTACCGCGTCAACGCGTTCGCGATCCGGCTGCCGTCGCTGCGCGAGCGGCCGGCGGACATCTCCGTGCTCGCCTCGCGGTTCCTCGCGCGCTACTGCGCCAGCAACGGCCTGCCGCTCGACGCCAAGATGTTCTCGGCCGAAGCGATCGCGGCGCTGCAGTCGTACCCGTGGCCGGGGAACATCCGCGAGCTCGAAAGCACGGTGTCGCGTGCCGCGCTCTCCGCGCCGGGCCGCCTCATCCGCGACACGGACATCGAGTTCCTCCACGCGCACAGCCCCGAGACCGGCGCGTCCTCCTCCCGGTTGCCGACCCTGGCCGAGGCCGAGCGCGCGCACATCATCCGCGCGCTCGAAGGCACGAGCTGGAACAAGAAGGAAGCGGCCCGGGTCCTGGCCATCAGCCGCGGCACCCTCTACCGGAAGATCGTCGAATACGGCCTCGAACCCCAGCCGCGGGCGCCCCGAGTAAGGACCTCGCGCTAAGCGGCCGATTCAACTTCTGCACGGAAAACCGATAGCCGGTTGTGCACTTTCTGCACACGTGGTGCACGGATCTGCACTCGAAGTTCGCAGAGTCAACGGGGTACGGAACGGGGTAACCTTTGCCCCTGATGCAGTTAGCGACATCAGGAGACGGAATAGGACATTCCGGCAGGGGTTTTGCCCTAACAGGACCACTTCTCCAATGCGTAGACACGGTTCTCACAACGGCTGGCGGGCCGTTGTTGTCGCGACGGCGCTGCTCTTTCTGGCGCCGGCTGGCGCAACAGCGGGGGACGCAGGCGACAAGTTCGACCGCGTAGCAGGCGCGCGCGCGCGCGCGCTCACCGGCCGCTCGCGTGTCATCGTGCAGTTCTCCGGCGCGCCCGACGTCCGCGCAATCATCGGGAACCACGGCGTCGCCGGGCGCACGCTCGAGGTCATCGACGCGCAGGTCGCCGAGATCGACAACATCCACCTGCTCGCGCTCGCCGCGGATCCGCGCGTGCGGCGCATCGTCATCGATCGCGGCGCGGTCGGCACGACGGAGCGTACGGGCGCCGCGATCGGCGCCACCCTCGTGCGGCAGGAGCTTCGTCTCACGGGACGCGACGTCGGCGTCGCGGTCGTCGATTCCGGCATCAGCGCCTCTCATGAAGATCTGATCGATCACGGGCGCGGGTCGCGCACCGGCCGCCGCGTCGTCTACTTCAGGGACTTCACGAGCGAGGCGCTCGGGCGCGGACGCACGAATCGTCCTGCCGACGGCTACGGTCACGGCACGCACGTCGCCGGAATCATCGCCGGCAACGGATTCCTCTCGAACGGCGCGCGCAAGGGAATCGCGCCCGGCGCCAGCCTGATCGGCCTGAAGGTGCTCGACGCCGAGGGCCGCGGCTACGTCAGCGACATCATCGCCGCCATCGACCACGGCATCGCGATCAGGAAGACCTACAACCTCCGCGTGATGAACATCTCGGTGGCATCGGGCGTCTACGAGTCCTACGAGACCGATCCGGTCGCGCAGGCGACCAGGCGCGCCGTCGAGGCGGGCATCGTCGTGGTCGCCTCGGCGGGCAACCTCGGCACCGACGACAAGGGCAACACGCGCTCCGGCGGCATCACCTCGCCCGGCAACGCGCCGTGGGTGCTGACGGTCGGCGCGGCGAGCCACGAAGGCACGGCCGCGCGGCACGACGACATCATCGCGCGCTTCACCTCGCGCGGGCCGACGCGCTTCGACCGCGTCGCCAAGCCCGACATCGTCGCGCCGGGCGTCGGCATCGAGTCGCTCGTGGATCCGCGGAGCTATTTCTACACGGCCTACGCCGACTACCTGCTCGACGGCACGCGCCCGTCGGCACACAAGCCGTACCTCGGCCTGAGCGGCACCAGCATGTCGGCGCCCGTCGTGGCGGGCACCGTCGCGCTCATGCTCGAGGCCAATCCCGACCTGACGCCGAACGCCGTGAAAGCCATCCTGCAGTACACGGCCGAGAAGCGCAGCGGCGAGTCGCTGCTGTCGCAGGGCGCGGGCCTGCTGAACGCGCGCGGCGCGATTCGGATGGCCCGGTTCTTCGCGTCGCCGTCGCAGGGCGTCCCGCAGCCGGTCGATCGCATCGAAGGCGAGCTGATCGCGTGGGGCCAGGAAATCATCTGGGGCGACAGGCGCTTTGCGGGCGGCGTGCCGCTGCCGGGCGCGACGGCCTGGAACCTCGAAGTGCCGTGGGGAGCCGGGAGCGCGCCGGGCGGCCGCGACATCGTCTTCGGCGTCGAAGCCGCCGCGGCCGATGGCCTGCTGTGGGGCAACAACGACGACGGCCTCCTCTGGGGCGATGACGACGAAGGCCTCCTCTGGGGTAATGACGACGAGGGCCTCCTCTGGGGCAATGACGACGACGGCCTCCTCTGGGGTAACGACGACGAGGGCCTGCTGTGGGGCAACACGGTGATGGAACACCGCGAAAGGACACGAAAATGAGAACGCGCGTTACGATCATCTGGCTGCAGTAACGGCGCCCGGCGCGTCGTAGCGGAAAATGACCGTGCCAGTCTGGTGGCTTCTGCCACTGGCCGCCGTGGCGATCTGCGTCGCCTGGGCGGCCCATCGCCGTGTACTTCGGGACGTGCTGCGCCGCGAGCAGCAGATGTCCGAGGTCCATCTGGCCGCCGTCGAGGCGCTCGCGCTGGCCATCGACGCCAAGGACCAGACGGCGCCCAACCACGTGCGGCGCGTGCAGGCGTTTGCCACCGGCCTGGCGCGCGCGGTGGGCATGTCCGAGCAGGAAGTCCAGGGCATCCGCACCGCGGCGCTCCTGCACGACATCGGCAAGCTCGCGGTTCCCGAGCACATCCTCGCGAAGCCGGGCCCGCTCACCCACGAAGAGTTCCAGAAGGTCCGCACGCATCCGCAGGTCGGCGCGGACATCGTCGGGTCGGTGCCGTTCCCGTACCCGGTGACGCCGCTCATCCTCTACCACCACGAGCGGTGGGACGGCCGCGGCTATCCCGCCGGCCTGAAAGAGGACGAGATTCCGCTCGGCGCCCGCGTGCTGTGCATCGTGGACTACTTCGACGCGCTGACCTCGGATCGCCCGTACCACAAGGGCATCAGCGAGGATGCCGCCATCGCCCTCATCCAGCAGGAAGCCGGCAAGGCGCTCGACCCGCGCGTCGTGGACGCGTTCGTGTCGAACCTCCCGGAGTTGAGCCGCGCGGCCGATGCCGCGATGCAGGCCGACCCGCGCAAGGCCGGCGTGGTGCTCCAGACCGGCGAAGGCGCGCGGACGCTGGCCGCCGGCAGCGTGGCCGAGCGGTCGGTCTTCCAGGACATCGCGGTGGCGCACCGCGAGATCTACGCGCTGTACCAGATTTCTCAGTCGATGGGCACGAGCCTCGGCGTCTCCGACTCGATGACGCTGATCACGTCGAAGTTGAGCGACCTCGTGCCGTTCTCGGCCGGCGCGCTGTTCCTGTACTCGAACACGAAGGACACGCTGCAGTGCCGGTTCGCCACCGGCACCGACTCGGAGCTGCTGCAGCAGCTCACGCTGAAGAGCGGCCAGGGGCTGAACGGCTGGGTGGCGCGCAACCGGCGGCCGCTGGTCAATGCGCGGCCGAGCGCCGACCTCGATGCGATGGGCTCGAAAGCGCCGACCGTCCTGCAGTCCGCGCTGGTGTGCCCGCTCATCTTCGGCGAGCGGCTGATCGGCACGATGGCCGTGTACCACACGGACGCGAGCTTCTACACCGACGATCACCGTCGCCTGCTCGACCGCGTGTGCGAGCAGGCCGCCGCCGTCATCCATAACGCGCTGCTCTTCGAGCAGACGCAGGAAGAGTCGCTGACCGATCCGCTGACGGGCCTCCCCAACACGCGGTCGATGTTCCAGCACCTGACGCGCGAGCTCGCGCGCGCCGATCGCCTGAAGGCCGAGGTCTCCCTGCTGGTGATGGACCTCAACGACTTCAAGGAGATCAACGACACCTGCGGCCACCACATGGGCGACCGCGCGCTGCGCGAGGTGGCTGCCGCCCTGCGCGCCACGATCCGGCCCTACGACATGTGCGTGCGCTACGCGGGCGACGAGTTCATCGTCGTGCTCTCGGGCTGCGGACGCGACGAGGCCGAGCAGCGGCGCGCCGAGCTGCAGACGGCGGTCGAGCGGATCGAGTTCGAGGCGCGTCCGGGACGCCGGCTGCCGCTCAGCATCGCGGCCGGCGTGTCCGTGTTCCCGCACGACGGAGACACGTACGAGGCGCTGCTGGCGCAGGCCGACACGCGGATGTATCAGGACAAGGGCGCCCGCAAGGCGGAGCTGGCGGCGAAGTCAGTCCTTCCGCTCGGTGTCGAGGAGCTGCGGCACGGCACTACCCATTGACGGGCCGAGCACGCCCGTCTTCACGTACGTCAGCAGCTTGTCCCGCGTATCGGTGATGTCCAGGTTCCGCATCGTCAGCTGCCCGATGCGGTCCTGCGGCGTGAACACCGACTCCCCCTTCTCCATCGTCAGCCGCTCGGGCTTGTAGGTGAGGTTCGGGCTCGTGGTGTCCAGGATCGAGTAATCGTTCCCGCGCCGCAGTTCCACCGTGACCTCGCCGGTGACGAGGCGCGCCACCCACCGCTGCGCCGTTTCCCGCAGCATCATCGCCTGGGAATCGAACCACCGGCCCTGGTACAGCAGCCGTCCGAGGCGGCGGCCGTTTTCACGGTACTGCTCGATCGTGTCCTCGTTGTGGATCCCGGTGACGAGGCGCTCGTAACCGATGAACAGCAGCGCCAGGCCGGGGGCCTCGTAGATGCCGCGGCTCTTGGCCTCGATGATGCGGTTCTCGATCTGGTCGCTCATGCCGAGGCCGTGGCGCCCGCCGATGCGGTTCGCCTCGGCCATCAGCTCCACGGCATCGCGGAACGACAGGCCGTTCAGCGCGACCGGCTGTCCCTCCTCGAAGCGGATCGTGACCTCCTCGGGACGGACGGCGAGGTCCTGCTTCCAGAACGGGACGCCCATGATCGGCTCGACGATGCGGACATTGGAGTCCAGGCGCTCGAGGTCCTTGGCTTCGTGCGTCGCGCCCAGCATGTTCGAATCGGTCGAGTACGCCTTCTCGGCGCTCATCTTGTACGGCAGCCCCGCGCGCTGCATGTAGGCCGACATCTCGGCGCGGCCGCCGAGCTCGTCGATGAACTGCTGATCGAGCCACGGCTTGTAGATGCGCAGGTCGGGGTTCGCCAGCAGCCCGTAGCGGTAGAACCGCTCGATGTCGTTCCCCTTGAACGTGCTCCCGTCTCCCCAGACGTGGACGTCGTCCTCCTTCATCGCGACGACGAGCATCGTGCCGGTCACCGCGCGGCCGATCGGCGTGGTGTTGAAGTACGGCACGCCGGCCGTCGAGATGTGGAACGCGCCGCACTGGAGGACGGCCAGCCCTTCGGCGACCAGTTGCGCGCGGCAGTCGATCAGGCGCGCCTGCTCCGCGCCGTACTCGCGCGCCTTGCGCGGGATCTCGTCGTAGTCGGGCTCGTCAGGCTGACCGAGGTTCGCGGTGTAGGCGTACGGGATCGCGCCCTTGGCGCGCATCCAGTGCAGCGCCGCGCTGGTGTCGAGCCCGCCGGAAAATGCGATGCCGACCTTCTGGCCGACCGGAACACTCTGGAGAATGATTGACATGGGGGACGATAGACAGAGCCTATCGTACCCTCACGCCGGCTGCGGTTCTCCGATCGGGAAGACCGTGTCGAGGCGCGTGACGCCGAGCAGCTGCTTGACGCGGGCGGACGGCGCCACGAGCGTGAGCTGGCCGCCGGCGCGCCGCACCGACGTGAACGACTCGACGAGCTCGGCAAGGCCGCGCGCGTCGATGTGGGTGACCTGCGAGAGCTCCAGCGCGACGTGGACGTGGCCCGCCGCCACCAGGTCTCCGATGGCGAGCCGCAGCGGCACGATCTCCGACTCGCCGGGGCTGATGGTGAGCCGCCCCCTGAGGGACACGACGGCGACACCGCCGATGATGCGATAGCTGATATCCACAACACTTACAGAAACCGAAACCTTCAGTGTTCTCCTCCTGACACGATTAACGCCGAGGCTGCCAAAAGCGAACAGCAGTACACTTTTTGACAGTGACCGTCGTCACCGCCGCGCTCTCGGACGTCGTCGCCGCCACCCCCCGCTCCCGCCTCCTGACCGTCGACCTTGGCGGCCGGGCGCTCGAGTTCCTGCCCGGGCAGGCCATGATGGTTGGGGCCCATGGGCGCGGCGAACGCCGTCCCTATTCGATCGCCTGCTCGCCGCAGCGCGCCGCCGAGCAGGGCCGGATTGAGCTGCTGATCGGGGTGGAACCGAGCGGCGAGCTGGGCGCGAACCTGGCGACGGCCTCGCCGGGCATGCTGCTCGACCTCGAAGGGCCGATGGGGATGTTCACGTTCCCGCAAACGCCCGCGCAGAACTTCCTGCTCTTCGTCGCGGGCGGCACGGGCATCGCGCCGCTGCGGTCGATGCTCGACCACGCGCTGCGGTTGCGGCCGGCACCGCGCATCTCACTGCTCTACAGCGCCCGGCGCAGCGACGAGTTCGCGTTCATCGACGAACTGCGCGCGCACGCGGACGCGGGCATCCTCGAGCTCCACCAGACGGTGACGCGCGACGCGGGCCGTGACTGGGCGGGAAAGCGCGGACGCATCGGCCGCGCGCACTTCGAGGCGGTGCTGCATGAGCCGTCGGACACGCTGACGTTCGTCTGCGGCCCGACGGCGCTCGTGAATGAGTCTGTCTCGACGCTCAGGACGCTCGGCGTGCCGGAGCAGCACATCCGGACCGAGCAGTGGGGTGGGTAAGGCTCGAGGCTCGATCTGCAGCGCGTCCTTCACCTCGGTGACGCCGTCGACGGTTCGCGCCAGGGCGATCGCCTGATCCTTCTCTGCCTGGCTCTTGACGCGGCCCGAGAGCGTGACGACGCCCTTGAACGTGTCCGCGTCGATGCGGAGGCTCCCAGCAGCAGGTTCATTCCGGAGTGGAAGGCTAGCGCGGTTTCGACTTCTTCGTAGTGTCCGGCTTTAGCCGGACCACACACGGCGGTGCCGATCAACTTGGTCCGGCTAAAGCCGGACACTACGACGTTTCAGAAACCGCTCTAGTGGGGCGGGTAGGGCGGGTAAGCATGTTCCCACCAGCCCTACTAGCCTCACCCGCCGCACCCGCCGCACCCGCCCAGGAGCAATCTACATGCCCGTGACGTGGAATCCGGCATCGACCATCAACACCTCGCCGGTGATGCCTCTGGCCGCATCGCTCAGAAGAAATGCCCCCGCGTCGCCAACCTCCGCCGCCTCGATGTTTCGACGCAGCGGCGCGCGCTCGGGGTAGAGATGCAGGATGTTCGAGAATCCGGAAATACCCGAGGCCGCGAGCGTCTTGATCGGGCCCGCTGAAATCGCATTCACGCGGATGTTCTTCGGCCCGACGTCAGCCGCAAGCTGGCGAACCGCGGCTTCGAGCGCGGCCTTGGCCACGCCCATGACCTTGTAGTTTGGAAACACGCGCTCACTGCCGAGATAGGTCAGCGTCAGGACGCTTCCACCACCGCGTTTCTCCATCAGTGGCAGCGCGCCTCTCGTCAGCGCGATCAGAGA
>VFYY01000054.1 GCA_016871375.1 Acidimicrobiia bacterium | reverse complement strand
CCCGTCACGGGACGACCCGCCCGGTCGTCGGCGGAGCGCTCGTGGGCGCGGTGATGGCCGCGCTCCACCCGCTTTACTATCTGTGGCGGCTGGGCACGATGTCGCCCCTCCCCGACACGGTGACCGCGCACCTGCCGCCCCTTCGTGCGCTCGTGACGCCGCTGACCGACCTGAACCTCGGCGTCGTCTGGTTCGCGCCGGTGCTCCGTGTGCTGACGCTCGCCGGCCTCGCCGTGGTACTGCGGCAGCGGCGCGGCGGGAGCCTGGCGCTCCTCGTTGGAGCGGCGGCGCTGCTCGTCGCGGCGTCGCAGGTCACCAACGTCAATCACGGCGGCACGCCGGGCATGAGCCGGTACGGCGTGTGGACGCTGGCGATTCTGCTGCCGTTTGCCGCGCAGGTGGACCTCGCGCGCCGCCGGCGCGCGGCGGCGATCGGCGCGACCGCGCTCACGGTCGTCTTTGCCGCCGTGGCGCTGCATCCACGCGTCGCTGATGCGGGCATCGATCCCAGGCTGACGCCGCTCGCGACGCTCGTCTGGACGCAGGCGCCCGGGCTCGACAACCCGCTGCCGGAGGTCTTCGTCGAGCGCGTCACGCACGCCGACGGCGCGCCGCCGTCTCCGGTTGCGCTGCCGGGCGGCGGGAAGGCGCTGATCGCCTGCGAGGCGCCGGGCGGCCTCTGCTACGACAACGGCGGCCGCATCGTTCCGGCGCCGCGCCAGCCGGGGTTCACGCGATGAAGGGCGCCGCGCTCGCGACGCTCGCCTACCTCGTCGTCACCGCCGTGCTCTTTCGCGAGCTGCTGGCGAACCTGCGCACGCACATCTATTCCGATCTCGGCGACCCGCTGCTGAACGCGTCGATCCTGGCGTGGAACGCGGCGCAGACGCCGCTGACCGCGGCGTGGTGGAACTTCCCGTCGTTCGCGCCGCTCACCGGCGTCACCGTCTTCACCGAGCATCTGCTGCTCACCTACCCGCTGGCGACGCCGATCATCCGCTTCACCGGCAACCCGATCCTCGCCTACAACATCGTGTTTCTCCTCGCGCCGGTGTTGAACGGCCTGTCGGCGTATGCGCTCGCGCGCGCGGTGACGGGTTCTCGCCGTGCGGCGTTTGTCGGCGGGCTCGCGTACGCCTTTGCGCCGTATCAGTCGGCGCACCTCTCCCACTTGCAGACGATGACCGCCTTCGGCCCGCCGCTGGCGCTGCTCGGCCTGCATCGGTACGTCATCGGCGGGCGGCGCGACGGCCTGGCGCTGCTCGGCATGGGCTGGCTGGCGACGACGTTCGCGAACGCCTACACGCTCGCGTTCTTTCCGGTGCTCGCCGCCCTGTGGTGTGTCTGGTTCGTCAGGCCGGGCGAATGGCGCCGCCTTGTCGCGCCGGCCATCACGGTCGCGCTGTGCACGCTGCCCGTGCTGCCGCTGCTCTGGGGCTACCGCGTGCGCCAGGCCGCCTACGGCCTGTCGCGCGAGTACGTCGAGACGCAGAGTTTCGCGGCGGACATGGTCGGCCTGGTCGGCCTGTATCACCGCGCGCTCCCGTGGCAGGGCCTTCTGCCGCATGACTTCGAGGAAGGCGCCCTCTTTCCGGGCTTCGCGATCGCAGCGCTTGCCGGGACGGCCCTCGCAGGGCGGGGCTTTACGCCCCGCCGTGATCGCCCGCCTGCCCCGAGCCGTGTCGAGGGGCAAGGGGCCGCCCTACGAATGCTTCAAGCCAGTGGAGTCCTGACCGTCATCGTTCTCGCGCGCATCTGGACCGGCCCGTGGGGATGGCACATCGGTCCGATACCCCTTCCGCCGTTCAGCCCGTATCAGCTCTTCACGGTTGCCGCGATGCTGTTCATCGCCGGCGTGGCGATGACCGCGAGCGTCCGCGCCGCGTGGACGCGCCGCGACGCGGTGATCGTCTGGGGCGTCGCCGCGTTCGTGCTGTGGCTGCTCGCGCTCGGGCCCGAGCCGGAGTGGTCCACGCCGTGGCGCGCGCTCGTCTACGGCCCGTACCGCCTGCTGATGGCGCTCCCCGGCTTCGACAGCCTGCGCGTGCCCGCGCGCATGTGGCTGCTCGCCGTGCTGTGCCTGGCGATGCTCGTCGCCTTCGGCGTGCAACGCGTCATCGCGCGCGTTCCGCACCGCGCCGGCGTGCTCGTCGCCGCGCTGGCGGCCGCCATCCTGTTCGAAGGCTGGTTCGTGGACGGCCTCGCGCGCGTTCCCGCGCCGATGCCGAACGCCACCGTCCCGCGCGGCGCCGTGGTGCTGGACCTGCCGATGGACCAGGGCTTCTGGAACGCGGTGCCCCAGTACCGTGCCGTCCGCGGCGGCTACCGGTCGATCAACGGGTACAGCGGCTACGAGCCGCCGCACTTCCTGCCGCTCCGTCAGGCGATCCGTGACCTGAACCCGCACGCGTTCGACAGCTATCTGCGCGTCGCGGACCTCTACGTCTTCCTCCGGCCGGGGGAGACGCCGGTCGTGGCCGAGTGGATCCGCACCCGCCCCGGCATCGAGCACCTCTATACCGTGGGCGATACCGCTATTTACCGGCTGCCTCGGTTGCCGTCCCAAAATACCGTCTCGACCCGATAGCGCTCCCTCCTGCGGGATCGTAGGCTGCACACATGCCCGGGTTGACCGAGCCCTCCGGCGACTGGGACGTCATCCCGTTTCAGCACGCGCGCGGTCCCGCGCAGGCGGTACGCCCGCCGATCGCGCTCTACCGGTCTTACTTCGACGATGCCTCGGCATACGTCACCAGGGCCTCAGGTCCCGCGGGATGGAGCGAGGCGATCCTCGGCTCCGTATCCGAGGAGGCCTGAGCTAGGACACGTGCCGCGCTGGACGACTCCTCCGCGCTCCCAATACGATGAGATTGTGGAGCACGAATTGCCACCGCCGGCGCGGCACGTTCGTCCTACGTCCACCATCCGCGGAGCCCTCGTGGCGGGCTTCGCGGTCGTCTTCGGCCTGTGGCTGCTCTCCGCCTACGAGCTGTTGCGCGGCCTGCGCGACGTGGAGCAGGGCGTCACCGCCGTCCACGAGTCGTTTCAGCGCGGCGAGCAGGTGCTCACGACCGTGCGCACCAGCGTCCTGCTCGGATCCATCTACCTGCGCGACGCGCTGATCGACAGCGGCCAGCCCACGCGCCAGTACTACCGCGGCGAGCTCAATCGCCTGCGCGCGGAAGTCGACCGCGTGCTGCCCGCCTACACGCCGCAGGTCGAATCCGGGATCGAGCGCGCGCACTGGGCCGACCTGCAGCGCGAGCTCGAGGAGTACTGGGCGTCGCGCGAGATCATCTTCGCGCCCGACGCGCCGCGCACGACCACCGAGGCCGCGGCGGTGCTGCGGCGGCGCATCGTGCCGGCGCGCAATTCCATCCTCGAGATCGTCGACTCGCTGTCCGCGCTCCAGCGCGAGTCGCGCATGCGGCACGGGGAGGAGGCGGCGGCGCAGTATCGTGCGGCGCGCGCGCGCGTCATCTCGATGGCGGCGATGGCGATCGTCGTCGGCCTCATCGTGGCGTTCGTGGTCGCGCGGAACGTCGGCGGCCTCGAGCGGCAGATCGACCGGCAGCGGCTGGCCGCGGAGCGGAACCGGCGCGACCTCGAGCGCCTGTCCGCCCGGCTCGTCACCGCGCAGGAGGAGGAGCGCCGCAGCCTGGCGCGCGAGCTGCACGACGCGGTCGGGCAGGCGCTGACCGCCATCAAGATGGAGATGGGCGTCGCGCTGCGCGGCGTGGACACCGAGTCGCGCGCCCGCGCGTCCCTCGACGAGGCGCGCGCCATCGCCGAGACGACGCTGCAGAGCGTGCGCGACCTGTCGCAGCTCCTGCATCCGTCCATGCTCGACGACTTCGGGCTGCCCGAGGCGCTCGCCGCGCACCTGCGCAGCTTCTCCAAGCGCACCGGCATCCGCGCGCAGTTCACCCACGAACGCATGGACGAGCGGCTCTCGCCCGAGGTCGAGGTCTGCGTCTACCGCATCGTCCAGGAGGCGCTCACGAACGTGGCGCGCCACAGCGGCGCCTCGTCCTGCACGGTGGCCCTCGTCCGCCGCGACGGCTTCCTGCACCTCACCATCGAGGACGATGGGCGGGGGATCGATCAGCGGACCGTGCGCCCGGCGGACGCGCCGCGCGGGCTCGGCCTCATCGGCATGCGCGAGCGCGCGCAGGCGCTCGCGGGCACGTTCGTCATCGAGAACCGCGCCGAAGGCGG
This sequence comes from Acidimicrobiia bacterium, assembly GCA_016871375.1. Classification (GTDB taxonomy): domain Bacteria; phylum Acidobacteriota; class Vicinamibacteria; order Vicinamibacterales; family UBA2999; genus VFYY01. The sequence continues at coordinate 19,003 of VFYY01000054.1, read as the reverse complement.
CACGCGCGTGGTCGTCCGCCTGCCCGTGATCACGGAAGTCCAGGGTCCGTCGGCCGAGCCGCAGCGCCTCGCCGGCTAGAAAGATAGCGGCACGAAGATGTCCAGGCTCCGAATCCTGCTGGCCGACGATCACACGGTCGTGCGGCAGGGCTTGCGCAAGGTGCTCGAGGAGCGGCCCGCCTGGGAGGTCGTCGCCGAGGCGGGCGACGGGCGCGAGGCCGTGCGCCAGGCGGAGGAGTCGAAGCCCGACGTGGCGATCATCGACGTCGCCATGCCGCTGCTGAACGGCATCGAGACGACGCGGCAGATCGCGCGCAAGGCGCCGGCGACGCGCATCCTCGTGCTGAGCATGCACTCGGACGAGGCCTACGTGAACCAGATCCTGAAGGCCGGCGCCACCGGGTACCTGCTCAAGGACTCGGCCGACGTCGATCTGCTGCAGGCCGTGGACGCGGTCTCCAAAGGCAAGTCGTTCTTCAGCCCCGCCATCGCGAAGGTGATGCTCGACGACTACGTCCGGCAGCTCGCCGACAAGGGCATCACCGACCGCTACGAGTCGCTCTCCGAGCGCGAGCGCGAGATCTTCCAGCTCGTTGCGGAAGGGAAGGCGAACAAGGAAATCGCCGCGCTCCTCTCGATCAGCCCCAGCACCGTCGAGACCCACCGCGCGCGCATCATGGAGAAGCTGGACCTCCACAGCGCCGCCGAGATCGTCCTCTACGCCGTCCGCCGCGGCGTCATACGCTAGAGCGGTTTCTGAAACGTCGTAGTGTCCGGCTTTAGCCGGACCACGTTGATCGGCACCGCCGTGTGTGGTCCGGCTAAAGCCGGACACTACGAAGAAGTCGAAACCGCGCTAGACCGACGTCGCAGAATCTGCAGCGTCACCCCGCAATCGGGTACGCAGTTCCTGCCACCTGTCGGAAGCGTGCATGACGATTTCCCAGGAAACCCGCGTGGCAGACTTCCTGCGTCTACAAGGGCCCGGACGACGGTATGCTTGGGGAGGCCCGGATGGCTGCGATGGAACAGCGGGTGGCGTACCTGGAGGGCAGGGTGGAAGCGCACTCCAAGACGTTTGTCGACTTGCGGGACGACATCCGGCGACTCGACGACAAGATCTCGCGACAGTTCCTCTGGCTCGTCGGCCTTCAGGTCACGACGCTCGTGGCAGTTCTCGGCGCGGTGTTCGGCGCCGTCGTCCTCGTGCGCGGCTGACACGGCCGGCGCCCTCCCCTAAGTGCTAGAATTCAAGGGTTTTGCGCAAGATTTTGATCGCCAACCGCGGCGAGATCGCCGTGCGCGTGATCCGCGCCTGCCGCGACATGGGGCTGGCGTCGGTGGCCGTCTACGCCGAATGCGATCGTGCGGCGCGGCACGTGCGCATGGCGGACGAGGCGGTGGCGATCGGTCCCAACCCGCCTGCTGACAGCTACCTTCGCATCGATCGCCTGATTGACGCGGCGGCGCAGACCGGCGCCGATGCGGTGCATCCCGGCTACGGCTTCCTCGCCGAGAACGAAGACTTCGCGGCCGCGTGCCGCGACGCCGGGCTGAGGTTCATCGGCCCGACGCCCGAAGCGATCGCGCTCATGGGCAGCAAGACCGCTGCGCGGGCGGAAGCGGTCAAGGCCGGCGTGCCCGTGGTGCCGGGCTCGGATGACCCGTTCGGCGCGGACGTGCCCGACGCGACGATCGCCGCCGCGGCGGAGCAGATTGGCTACCCGGTCATGATCAAGGCCGTCGCCGGCGGCGGCGGCAAGGGCATGCGCCTCGTCGCGGATCCCGGCGGCCTCGCGAGCGCGATTCGCGCGGCGCGATCCGAGGCCGGCGCCGCGTTCGGCGACTCGGCGATCTACCTCGAGCGGCGGCTGATTCGTCCGCGGCACATCGAGGTCCAGCTCCTCGGCGACGCGCACGGGCACGTCGTCCCCTTCGTCGAGCGCGAGTGCTCCATCCAGCGCCGCCATCAGAAGGTGATCGAGGAGACGCCGTCCGCGGTGGTCTCTCCCAAGCTCCGCGCGCAGCTCACGAGCGCGGCGGCCGCGGTGGCGCGGGCCGTCCGCTACACCAACGCGGGCACGATCGAATTCCTGCTCGACGAGGACGGCCGCTTCTACTTCCTCGAGATGAACACGCGCCTGCAGGTGGAGCACCCGGTGACCGAGATGGTGACCGGCGTGGACCTCGTCAGGTGGCAGATTCGCATCGCCCGCGGCGAGCGGCTGGACCTCGACCCGGCGGTCGCGATCACTCCGCGCGGCCACGGCATCGAGTGCCGGATCTACGCCGAGGACCCCGACGCCGGATTCATGCCGTCGCCCGGCCGCATTGCGGCGATGCGCGTGCCGGCCGGACCGGGCATCCGCGATGACAGCGGGGTCGAGGCAGGCGCCGAGATTCCGATCTATTACGACCCGCTCATCTCGAAGCTGGTGGCCTGGGGCGCCGACCGCCGCGAGGCCATCGACCGCATGCAGCGGGCGCTGCGCGAGTACGACATCCTGGGCATCCGCACCACCGTCCCCTTTTTCCGCTGGATGCTGGCGCAGCCGGCGTTTGAATCCGCCGTGTTTCACACCGGCTATTTGGACGAGCTCTTGCAGCAGCGGCAGGGAGAGCCCTTCGGATCGCCCGATAAGGAAGACGAAGAGGTGGCGGCGCTCGCGGCGGCTGCGTACACGACGTACGTAGGGCGGGTTCCGCCGAGCACGCATGACATGCGAGGCGGACCCGCCGGAAATCGAGGCGGACCCGCCGGAAATCGAGGCGGACCCGGCTGGAAAAGCGTCGCGCGCGCTGAAAGCCTCCGCGAGTGAAGCCGGATATCGTCCGGACCGGGGATACCTGGTCGATACTGCTGGGCACCCGGAGCTACGAGGTCACGGTCGTCGAGGAAGCGCCGGGCGAGCTGGCGGTGTCCGTGGACGGCCGGGTCGTTCAGGTACGGAGGGCGGGTCCCGCCGGGCCCGCAGGGCTCGCGAGGCGGACCCGCCAGGAGAAGCATGTCGCCGGCGGCACGGAGGGTCCCCAGACGATCACCGCCCCGATGCCCGGCCGCATCGTCAAGGTGCTCGTCACGCCGGGTGATGCGGTCGCGGCCCGGCAGGGACTGGTCGTCGTCGAAGCGATGAAGATGGAAAACGAGCTGCGATCGCCGAAGGCCGGCACGGTCACCGACGTGCGCGTGACCCAGGGCCAGTTGGTTGACGCTCGCGCGGTGCTGGTAGTCGTCGAGTGAAGAAGCTCCTCGGACATCCCCTCACGCGGCGGACGCGCACGATCGTGCGCCGCATGGTGATCACCATCGCCGTGATCCTCGCGGTGTCGTTGGTGACGACGCTGTCGGTGGACCTCGGGCCGTCGCTGAAGGCGCGCGCCGAGCGCGAGGCGACCAACTACATGAAGCGGCCGATGCACATCGGCCGCCTCTCCGTTCGCCTGTGGATGGGGCAGTTCGTCCTCGACGACGTCGTCATCGACGGCATGAAGCCGGAGTCGCGGCCGTTCCTCACCGCGAAGCGGATCTCCGTCTCCATGCCGTGGAGCACGCTCTTCAACCGCCGGGTCGTCTTCGACGCCATCGAGATGACCGACTGGCGGATGTACGTCGAGACCTATCCCGACGGCACGCACAACCTGCCGAAGTTCACCCGCGACACCCCGCGCGGCCCGAGCGCGTGGACGACGACGCTGGCCTACGTGCGCGCGTATCGCGGCGAGTTCACGTACGAGGACCACGGGACGCCGTGGAGCGTGATCACGCGCAACCTCGACGTCACGGTCGGACGGCCGACGGACGAGTACCGCGGCAACGCGCGCTTCTCGAACGGCACGGTGCAGATCCAGGACTACGAGCCGATGCGCGCGGACATGTACACGACCTTCCATATCGACGGCGGGAAGGTCATCCTCGACCGCATCAACCTGCTGACCGACGGCGCGCAGTCGGAGGTCACCGGCGAGGTGGACTTCACGCGCTGGCCCGAGCAGATCTACAAGGTGAAGTCGCGCGTGCAGTTCCCGCGCATGCGCGAGATCTTCTGGGCCGACGAGGACTTCTCGCTGCACGGCGCGGGCGACTTCACCGGCACCTTCCGCCTGTTCAAGGGCGGCCGCGAGCTGAAGGGCGCCTTCTACAGCGAGGAAGCCGGCATCGACGACTACCGGTTCGGCAACCTGCGGGGCTCGCTGATCTGGGTGCGCGATCGGTTCGAGGTGACCGACGCCACCGCCGGGTTCTTCGGCGGCACGACGCGCTTCGGCTACCGCATGGCGCCGCTCGGCGTCCCCGGCGTGCGCGGCACCGCCCGCCTCGATGCCACGTACGACAACGTGGATCTCACCGAGTACACCAGCTTCCTGCAGCTCGAGGGGATCCGGCTCGCCGGCCGCGCGACCGGGCGCAACCTGCTCGAGTGGCCGATGGGGCGGTTCGCCGAGGCGCGCGGCAACGGCGAGGTCCGCGTCGATCCGCCGGGCGGCGTCGCCACGATGACGCGCGAGCTGCCGGTCGTGTCGCTCGAACGTGAGCTGCGCGAGGCGGGTTCCCAGACGGCCGGGTTCAGCAACCACACGCCGCGCGAGCCCGTGCCGATCCGCGCCGACCTCTCCTACACGCTCGACCCGGAGTGGGTCGAGTTCGGGCGCAGCCGCATCGCCACGCCGTCCACCTACGTCGAGCTGGAAGGGCGCACGGCGTACGGCGAGCGCTCGCGCATCCCGTTTCACGTGACGAGCGCCGACTGGCAGGACAGCGACCGCATCTTTGCCGGCGTGCTCACCGCGCTCGGCTCGCGCACCGGCGCCATTCCGATCGGCGGCTACGGCACCTTCGACGGCGTCGCGCTCGACTCGCTCCGCCGCCCGCGCATCGACGGGACGTTCGCCGGCGAGCGCATGCGCGCCTTCGACGTGGTCTGGGGCTCCATCACCGGCGACGCCGTCATCGAGAACAGCTACGCCGACGTCAGCAACGTCGTCGTCGGCTCCGACGAGTCGGTGATGCACGTGGACGGCCGCTTCTCGATCGGGTATCCGCGGCGCGACGGCGGCGAGCAGATCAACGCGCGCATCCGGCTCGATCGCCGCCCCGTCGCCGACCTGCGGCACGCCTTCGGCCTCGACGACTACGACGTGGACGGCTTCTTCTCCGGCGAGTTCCACGTCTTCGGCGACTATCGCGGGCCGTTCGGCTTCGGCCAGATGACGATCGTGGAAGGCGTCGCCTATGGCGAGCCGTTCGAATCGGCGTCCGCGGCCGTCCGGCTGGAGGGCTCCGGCGTGCGGCTCGACTCGATCCAGATGTCGAAGGGCGGCGGCCGTGCCACCGGCGCCGCGTACGTGAACTTCCAGGGCGGCACGTACTCGTTCAACCTGGACGGCCGCCGCATTCCCGTCGAGTCCATCGCGCTCGCGGACTCCGACACCGGGCCGCCGCTCTCGGGCCTCTTCGACTTCACCGCCGGCGGCAGCGGCGAGTTCGAGCGGCCGCGCTACGACGTCCGCGGCACCCTGTCGGACCTCTTCGTCGGCGACGAAGGCATCGGGCAGGTGATTGGCGAGCTCAACCTCGACGGCAAGCTGCTGACCGTGCGCGTGGAGGCGGCGTCGCCGCGTCTTGCCGTGTCGGGCTCCGGGCGCATCTTCATGACGCCGCAGATGGACGCGGAGCTCTCGTTCAGCGTCGCGGACACGTCGCTCGATCCGTACCTGCGCGCGTTCAACCCGCGGCTGTCGCCGTTCACCACCGCCATCGCCAGCGGCAACATCCGCGTCGTCGGGCAGCTCGCCAACATCGACGAGCTGCTCGTCGAGACGACCGTCGATCGGCTCGACCTGCGGCTCTTCGACTACCGCGTGCGCAACGCGCGGCCGATCCGGCTCGACCTGAATCAGCACTCGCTGCAGGTGAGGGACATGCGCCTCATCGGCGACGAGACGCAGCTCGACATCGCCGGCGAGGTGGACCTGCACGACGAGGAGATCGACCTCCGCGCCACCGGCGACGCCGGCCTCGCCATCCTGCAGGGGTTCGTGCCGAACATCCGCAGCTCCGGCAGCGCGTCGCTCGAGGCGATGTTCAGGGGGCCGATGCGCGATCCGCTCGTCACGGGGACGATGCGCGTCGAGAGCGGGCGCATCCGGCACTTCGACCTGCCGCATGCGCTGGAGAACATCTCGGGTCCGGTCCGGTTCGACTCGCGCAGCATCCGCCTCGACGAGGTCACGGCGCAGCTCGGGCAGGGGCCGGTCCGGTTCGGCGGCCGCATCGACATGGAAAGCTACGCGCCCACGCGCGTGGACATCTCGATGAGCGGCGAGAACATGCGCCTGCGCTTCCCGGAAGGGATGCGGTCGCTCGTGGACGCCGATCTCAGCCTGCAGGGGCCGGTGGACGGCGCCGTGCTCGGCGGCGCCGTCGTCGTCCGCAACGCGGTCTACACGCGCAACTTCGACGCGGGCGGCGGCCTCTTCGAGCTGCCCGACGACAACGTCGTCGTGGTGGGCGGCGGCGGCTCCACGGCGTCCGCGCTGCCGCTGCGCTACGACGTCCGCATCGCCGCGCCGGCGACGCTGGAGATCCGCAACAACGCGGCGCGGCTGGCGGCGACCGCGGACCTGCAGCTGCGCGGCACCTACGAGCGGCCGCTGCTCTTCGGCCGCGTGGAGGTGGAGCCGCGCGGCGAGTTCACCTTCGAGGGGCGCCGCTACCAGATCACGCGCGGCACCATCGATTTCAACAACCCGACGCGCATCCAGCCGTTCTTCGACATCGAGACCGAGACGCGCGTGCGCGTGCCCGGCCAGACCTACCGCGTGATCGCGCGCGCCGCCGGCACCATGGACCGGCTGACGCCGACCTTCGAGGCCGACCCGCCGCTGCAGGAAGTGGAAGTGCTCAGCCTGCTGCTCAGCGACGTCGCGCCGGGCCAGGACGTCGAGTTCCAGCAGTACCGCACCGACATCACGCCGCAGCAGCAGCTCCTGCGCGAGCGCGCCACGCGCGCGCTCACCGGCACCGTCACCTCCGAGGTCGGCCGCGTCGTCGAGCAGACCTTCGGCGTGGACACCTTCCAGCTCACGCCGTCGCTCGTCGACCCCAACGCGCAGTCGTCGCGCCTCGACCCGGCCGCGCGGCTGACCATCGGCAAGCGGCTGTCCGAGCGCATCTATCTCACCTATTCGCGGAGCCTGTCGGCGTCCACGCGAGACCAGATCATCCTTCTGGAATACGATCAGACCGACCGCTTCTCGTGGATCCTCTCGCGCAACGAAGATCGGACCTACGCGCTCGACGTTCGCGTCAGACGCTCCTTCTGACGCTGGCGCTCGCGCTGCTCGCGCCTGCGGCGTGGGCGCAGGGCACTGCCGTTGCAGACGTTCGAGTCGAACAGGAAGGGCAGCCGGTCACCGACCGCGTCATCCTGGGCCTCATCGAGACCATGGTCGGCAACCCCCTCTCGATGCGCGACGTCCGCGAGACGATCGCGCATCTCACCAGCCTCAACCGCTTCGAGGACGTGCAGGTCTTCCAGGAGCCCGCCGCCGGCGGCGTTCGCGTCCGCTACGTCCTGTTCCCGCTGCACCAGGTGGACCGCATGGAGTTCCGGGGGATGCTGGGACTCTCCGAGGGCGAGGTCCGCCGGATGATGACCGACCGGTTCGGCGCCGCGCCCGCGAATGCGCGCGCGGACGAGGCGGCCGGGACGCTGCGCGCCTTCTACCGCTCGCGCGGCTTCGTCGACGCGCAGGTCACGCCGCGCATCGAGGAGACCCACAACCCGGACCGGGCGACGATGGCGTTCGACATCGCGGCGGGCGCGCGTGCCGTCATCGGCCGCGTTGACGTGGACGAGGTGGACGCAACCGACCGCGAGATCATTCCCGGCAACATCGGGATCACCGCCGGCGACCCGTACGACACCGAGGTCATCGCGCGCGAGCTCGACGACTACGTCGGCAACCTGCGCGCGCGCGGCTTCTACGAGGCGACGGCCACCCAGTCCGTCAGCTTCGAGCAGGACGGCCGCGCCACCGTCCGCATCGTCATCGACCGCGGTCCGCTGGTCACCGTGGCGTTTGCCGGCGACCCGCTGCCGCCGGCCGAGCGCGAGCGCCTCGTGCCGGTGCGCGCGGAGGGATCGGCCGACGAAGACCTGCTCGAAGACGCCAACTTCGCCGTCGAGCAGTATTTCCAGGCGCGCGGATACCGCGACGCGGTGGTCGACTACAGCCGCGAGGCAGGTGGCGGAGCGCTCGTCATCACGTTCACCATCAGGCAGGGACGGCGGCACGTCGTCACGACGATCGCGCTCGACGGCAACCGGTCGATCCCCGGCACCGAGATCCTGCAGCTGCTGCGCGTCAAGGAGGGCGAGCCGTTCGTGCAGGCCGCGCTCGACGGCGGCGTGGCCGCCGTCCGCGACGCCTACCGCGCGCGCGGGTTCACCCGCCCGGTGCTGCAGCCCTCGGTGACGGAGCTGCCGTCGCCGGGCGGCGACCAGGAGGTGCAGGTCCGCCTCAACATCACCGAGGGGCCGCGCACGCTCGTCGGCGAGCTCGCGTTTGCGGGCAACACGGTCTTCGACGAGGCGCAGCTCCGCTCGATGATGACCACGGCGCCCGGGCGTCCGTTCTCCGAGGCCGAGCTGACCGCCGATCGCGACCGCGTCGAGCTCGAGTACCTGAACCGCGGCTACGAAAGCGTGCAGGTCGCGCCGGCGACGACGCTGGCCGACAACGGGACGCGGGCCGACGTCCGCGTGGCCGTGACCGAGGGTCCGCAGATCATCGTGGACCACGTCATCATCGTCGGCAACGAGCGGACGAGCACCGAGACGATCGAGCGCGAGCTGCTGCTGCGGCCCGGCGAGCCGCTCGGCTACACGGCGCGCATCGAGAGCCAGCAGCGGCTGGCGGCGCTCGGCCTGTTCCGCCGCGTCACCATCGACGAGGTGCGGCGCGGCGGCGAGCCGCGGCGCGACGTCATCGTCCAGGTCGAGGAGGCGCCGCCCACCACCGTCGGCTTCGGCGGCGGCGTCGAGGGCGGCGTGCGGCTGCGTCCGACCGGCGCCGGCGGCCAGGCCGAGGAGCGGTTCGAAGTGGTGCCGCGCGGCTTCTTCGAGGTCGGCCGGCGCAACCTGTGGGGCAAGAACCGCTCGGTGAACCTGTTCACGCGCGTCAGCCTGCGCGCGCGCGACGTGATCCTCTCGTCCAACGGCCTCCGCGTCGAGGAGCCGACCGACGCGAGCGGCGTCGGGTTCAACGAGTACCGCGTGCTCGGCACGTTCCGCGAGCCGCGCGTCCTCAACACGCCGGCCGACGTGCTCGTCACCGGCATCCTCGACCAGGCGATCCGCTCGAGCTTCAACTTCATCACGCGCGAGGCGCGGGCGGAGATGGGCCTGCGCCTGTCGCCCCGCTACAGCCTGGCCGGGCGCTATTCGTACGAGCACACGCGGCTCTTCGACGAGCGCTTCACCGATGCCGAGAAGCCGCTCATCGACCGCGTGTTCCCGCAGGTGCGGCTGTCCACGTTCTCGGGCACGCTCATCCGCGACTCGCGCAACGACGGCGTCGATCCCGAGCGGGGGACGTTCGTCGTGCTCGACGGGCAGGCCGCGGCCCGGGCGTTCGGCTCCGAGGTCGGGTTCCTGCGCTCGTTCGTGCAGGCGTTCCAGTACTACCGCGTGCCGGCCGCCCGGCGGACGGTCTTCGTCGTCGGCGCGCGGCTCGGCGCCGCGCACGGCTTCCGCCGGGAGGTCGTGGGTGAGGATGGCAGCGTCGCCGTCGTGCAGGACCTGCCCGCGAGCGAGCGGTTCTTCGCGGGCGGCGACACGACCGTGCGCGGCTTCTCGCTCGACCGGCTCGGCACCGCCCCGACCATCAGCCCGACGGGGTTCCCGACCGGCGGCAACGGGCTCGTCGTGACCAACGCCGAGGTGCGCGTGGCGCTCGTCGGCGGCGTCGGCGCGACCGGGTTCCTCGACGCCGGCAACGTCTTCCGTCGCGCCACCGACATCGACCTCGGTCGGCTTCGCGCCACCGCGGGGTTCGGCATCTCCTACGACTCGCCGATCGGCCCGCTGCGCGTGGACCTCGGCTTCAAGCTCGACCGCCGCGAGCTGACGCCCGGCCGCCTCGAGCGCCGCAGCGTGCTCCACTTCTTCCTGGGGCAGCCGTTCTGATGATCGTCGCACTCTCCCTGCTCGTGGCGCTGCAGCAGGTCCTGCTGGATCGCATCGTCGCCAACGTGGACGGCGTGGCCATCACACAGACCGATCTGAACGCGGCCATCGCGCTCGGCGTGATCCAGGAGCCCGCGCTGGAGCGGCTCGTCGAGCGGCAGCTCGTGCTGGCGGAGGTGGCGCGCTTTGCGCCGCCGGATCCGCCGGCGGCCGCCATCGACACCGAGGTGGCGGCGATGACCGCGCGCGCGGGCGGACGCCTGGCCGCGGTCATGGACGCCACCGGCGTGGACGAGACCCGCATCCGCGAGATGGCGCGCGACACGCTGCGCATCCAGGCGTATGCCGCGCAGCGATTCGGTCCCGCCGGACTGGGAAGCCCCGAGACCGCGCAGTGGCTGAAGGATCTCCGCGGCCGCGCTAAGGTGACAATTAGAAATTAGGAATTAGAAATCGTAATTAGTGCGTTCACAAACCCAAGTGGCGCACCAAACCGCCCGTAATTTCGAGTTTTGTCTGCGCTTGCGGCTGCGCTGGCCTTGGGGCGATAGTGTGCCTGCCGGAGGCGACGACATGACCGACTGGATCGATAAGTTCGCGGCGTCGTTGGGGGAAGGGGAACGGCGGAAACATATCGAGTATCAACACAACCTGCTCCGGGACAGGCTCATCACGGAGCGCGCCCCAGAATTTTTTAACTCTGTGGCTAGCGAAGTGCAGACCCAGGTCGCTGAACTAAACCAGAAGGTGGGCGGCACGTTTGGCGGCGTGATCTACTCACCATCGTCGGCTAGCGAGGCCACGACGTCGTTTACGGTGACAACCGCTGACCGCCGAGTAAAGCTATCGTGCAAGTTCAATGTATCGGCGCGGAAGTTTGTGTCTGATGCGACGCACGCTGGCGCCATCATCGCGATAGGCGATGGGCGACACCGAGACTTCAACTTCCAAGTAAATCCAGAGAATGGCGACGTTTGGGTTACGTCTGAGCAGACGATCTATCGTGACCCAACAGAGATCGCGACCATGCTCCTAAAGGAAGTATTCGGGCGGCCCTAGCGCTTCTTCGCGACCTTCTTCTTCACCTTCGGCCGCCCCAGGTTCTTCAGGGCTGGCGGCGTACGCAGCATGGCCCGCACGGCGTCCTCAAAACTGCCACTGATGGGTGGGATCGTCGTGTCTGCCTTTGGGCGCTTCGCCACGCTTCTATCTCTTTTTCCGGGCAACGATGCGCCGGTGCGGCTTATGTGCCGGAGCTTCAACGGTTGGTTTGGGAGAGCGCCGGTACGAGTGTTCGCCAGGACCTAGAGCCAACGGCACTACGACGGGCGGAATAGCCATTCGCGCCGTCGCATCAGATACGAACTGCCTAAAAAAAGGCCAGAACACCAACCAAGATTCCGTTTCCGCAAACCGTTTCGCGAATTCTCGGTTTAGTGGCGGTGGTGTATGAAAGTGGCCCATAAACACGCATTCGATCTTTAGTGGTTGGACTAGAGGACCGTCGCCCTCTGACCATTGCAGAGCGACGCTAAAAGTAGCCTGCACATCGAAGTAGTCGTCGGTGACTTCAGTGAGGGCGTATTTGGACGACAGCACTCGGCGCGCATCTTTCGATGCAGACCAATACCTCTCTCGATCCAGTGAACACGTTGCACTGTCGAGACCCAGAATCGAAGGCTCAAGCGTCTCAAGAAACTGCCGGTATTCCATTGCTACCCTTTTCGTACGCGTCGTGTGAAGTGCGGGTCGTTTTCTCCTGCTTCTGCTGCAACGACACCATGCCGCTTGAGTTGTCGCAGATATTTGCTTGTAGCGCATGATTCTCGTGCAAAGCTCCACCGGGCAGGTGGACGGTGCCACGCGGAGACATCTGGGGCGTGGGTGCTCTGTTCCTTGCGCGATTCACGACGCGCGACATGTTCAGTTGCCGCCATCACCATCACTTGATTGAGGCTCACGTCGTCCTTCTTCGCGAGCTTATTTAGTCGCTGGTGAAGCGAGCGCGGGAGACGAACAACGAATTTACCGCTCGGAAGGTCCTCATCCATTTCCGGGACAGGAACGTCCTGCCCCGTGGCAATGGCTGCCTCTAGCCAAGCGACTTGTGCGTCGCGGAGTTTTTGAAGCGCTTCAGACTCGTCCGCGCCGTGTGCCATGCAGCCGTCGAGTTCCGCGATAGTCGCCACGATATCGCCATCTTCGTCGCGCTTGAGAACCCTCGTGTACGGAAGAGAGAGATAGGAGGAAACGTCAGTCATTGTCTTCCTTCCCTTCAAGCAGACCTAGATCGATCATCCGCGAGAGAAACCCCTTGACGTACCCGCTCTTCACTTCCTTCTGGCCCTTGTGGTGATCGCATACCTGAAACGGCGGAAGCTCGTTCACCACGTACGTATAGTGTTGGTTGTCCCCGGTGCGCCGGACCTTATACCCAAGGTCTGTTCGAAGATGCGTCATCACCCAATCGATTTCTGAAAAAAGTACAGATCGCGGCTTCTCGGCAATCCTGGCGATTGCGGCCTTTATCCGTTTCTCTTGGTCTTCACGCGCCGCCATCCACCTTCCGCATGTAGTAATGATACTACATGTAGTATCATTATCAAGCCCATCAATATGTCCTCAATTCTCCGTCTCTGTCCGCATTCTCGGCGGCCCCCATAAGGGGACGGCTGGTCCCGATTCGGCCCGCTGGCGGCCCGAAAATCGAGGGGTTCGAGTCCCCTGTCCTCCAAATTAGTACTTGACGCACCCAATGGTAAGTGGTACCTTACAAACCATGACGAACGGCGCTTTGGACCTTTCGAAACTCGCCAAGTACTTCAGCGATGAGGACGCAGCACGCGCTCTGTTGGAAGACATGCGCTGGGGCGGGAATCCGACGTGCCCGCATTGCGGCGGTCTGGAGCCGTACACCCTCACGCCGAAGGCCACCAGCAAGCGGCCCGGTCGGAAGGGCCTCTACAAGTGCCGTGCGTGTCGCAAGCAGTTCACCGTGACCGTTGGGACGATCTTCGAAGACAGCCACATCCCGATTTCGAAGTGGCTTCTCGCTCTGCACCTGCTGGCATCATCGAAGAAAGGCATCAGCGCGCATCAACTGCACCGGAACCTCGGCATCAGCTACAAAGGTGCGTGGTTCATGGCGATGCGCCTCCGTCACGCGATGGCGCAAGGGCCAATGGGCGACTTGATGATGAAGGGCGACGTCGAAGTAGACGAAACCTACGTCGGCGGAAAGCGCAAGGGTACGCGGCGTGGGCGTCCCGGTCCTGAGTCGCACAAGACGCCTGTTGTCGCCCTGGTGGAGCGTAAGAGCGGGCGCGTGCGCGCGTTCCCGATGCCCCGCGTCACCGCTGAGAACCTGAAGCAGGCCGTCTACAGCCACGTTCAGCGCGACGCCACGCTGATGACCGATGACTACTTCGCGTATCGCAGCGTGGGCGAAGGCATGGCGGCGCACGAAGTGGTCAAGCACACCAACGATGAGTACGTGCGCGGGAACGCGCACACGAACACCGTCGAAGGCTTCTTCTCACTCCTGAAGCGCGGAGTCAACGGGGTGTACCATCATGTCAGCCGTGGGCACCTTGCCCGCTACTGTGATGAGTTCGCGTTTCGGTATGAGAATCGGAAGGTGAGCGACGGCGCACGCGCCGCAAAGATGGTGCTGGCTGCCGAAGGCAAGCGCCTTACCTACAAGCAGCCAGCGTGAACTAGCGAAGGCAGACCGTGAAAAGTGGAACCGTGCGTGGGGTCCGCGACAGCTTAAGTTGGGTTTGTGAACGCGCTAATTACCTTAGAAATTAGGAATTAAGAATTCGGAATTCATCGACGCATTCCTAATTCCTAATTCAGAATTCCTAATTACCACCACCGAGTACGGCAACTCTCAGGACTTCAAGTGAGTTGAAGCCCGCGTGGCTGACCACCGGCGCGATCGCGCTGCGCCGGCGCAGGTAGAGCACCGCCCAGAAGGCCCCGAGCGCGCCGGTCGTGATCACTGCGTCCCACCCCTGCACCATGTGCCCCAGCCCGAAGCCGACGCTGAGGACGACGACGCCGACCGTGGCGCCGCCGAGGTGCTGCTCGAACCGCTGCAGCAGGAACGCGCGCTGCAGCTCCTCGCGGATGCCGCCGGCGACGATGGCGACGATGGCGAAGACGGCCGCCTGACCCGGCGTCGCCGCGAGCTGTTCGAGCGGGTTGACGGGAACGTTGTGCAGCCACGGCGCCAGGATCCGCATCGCGTTCAGCAGGACGACGACGCCGAGGAAGACGAGCGGGATGAGCAGCGCGCCGCGGACCGTCTCCGGAAGGATCGGCCGGCTGCCGAGCCAGAGGTCACGGACGCGCTCGCCGTGCGAGCGCGTGATGGCCACCATCAGCGCAATCAGCACCGCCGTGTCCGCGATGGAGAGGATCAGGACGAAGGAGAGCGACAACTGCCCCTCCTCGTCCAGGACGGGCACGCCCGCCAGGCGCAGCAGCCCGCCGATCAGGATCTGGGTTGGGATGCTCGAGCAGATGGCGATCTCGGCCACGGCCCGCAGGCGATCGGGGGTCAGACCCCATGACACGCCGCGACTCATGGGGTCAGACCCCAGCTCAGCCACGGCTGTGCTGGACCGTGTAAAAACGACAGGCTACCATCGGCTCAGGGAAACAGATGACGTCGTCCGCCTCCCGCGAACGCGTCCTCATCGTCGAGGACGACCCGACCACGCGGCTCGGGCTCTCCGAGCTCGTGCGGACGTGGGGATTTACGACCGACGCGGCCGCCGACGGGGAAGAGGCGCTTCAGCGTATCACTACCTTCCGGCCGACCATCATCATCAGCGACCTCGTCATGCCCCGCATGGGCGGCCTCGAGCTGCTCCGGCGGCTCAAGGACGAGGGCGGCGACCTCACCATCGTCATCCTGACCGCGCAGGGGACCGTGGAGACGGCGGTCGAGGCGATCAAGGACGGCGCCTACGACTACCTGACCAAGCCGATCGAGCCGCAGCGGCTGAAGATCCTGCTCGACAAGATCGTCGAGCGGCAGGACACCATCCGCGAGGTGAAGGTGCTGCGCCGGCAGCTCCGCGACCAGGGGAGCTTCGGCCGGATGATCGGCAGCAGCCCGCTCATGCGGAAGGTCTACACCATCGTGGAGCAGGCCGCGCCCACGCAGGCGTCGGTGCTCGTCTGGGGCGAGTCGGGCACGGGCAAGGAGCTGGTGGCGCAGACGATTCACCAGCTCTCGCCGCGCGCGCAGGCGCCGTTTGTGCCCATCAACTGCGCCGCAATCCCCGAGACGCTGCTGGAGAGCGAGATCTTCGGCCACGAGAAGGGCGCGTTCACGGGCGCCTCGGACCGCCGCGAGGGCTGTTTCGAGCTGGCCGACCGCGGCACGCTGTTCCTGGATGAAGTCGCGGAGATGACGCCCGCCACGCAGGTGAAGCTGCTGCGCGTGCTGCAGGAGCGGCGCTTCCGGCGGCTGGGCGGGCGCCACGAGCAGTCGGTGGACGTCCGCGTGATCGCGGCGACCAACGCCAACCCGGCGGAGGCGGTGAAGAGCGGCACGCTGCGCGAGGACCTCTACTACCGGCTGAACGTCTTCGCCATCGAGCTGCCGCCGCTGCGGCAGCGGAAAGACGACCTGCAGCTCCTCATCCAGTCGTTCCTCGCCGAGTTCAACCAGCGCAACGGCAAGACGGTCACCGCGGTGGAGCCGGCGGCCATGCGCATCCTCGAGCAGTACCACTGGCCGGGCAACGTCCGCGAGCTGCGCAACGTCGTCGAGCGCGCGGTGATCCTGTCGGCCGGCGAGTTCATCGAGGCGAAGCACCTGCCGCCGCTCATCGCCGAGACGTCCGAGGCCGGCAAGGCCACGCTCTCACTCGAGCCGGGGACGACGGTCGAAGAGGCCGAGCAGAAGCTGATCCTGATGACGCTCGAGCACACGCGCGACAACAAGACGCGCGCGGCCGAGATCCTCGGCATCAGCCTCAAGACGCTGCACAACAAGCTGAACAAGCTCCGCGGACGCAAAGAATCCGTCAATCAGTAGGATGCGCGTCGGAATCAAGGCCAAGCAGATCGCCGGCGTGACCGTGATCGTGGGTGTCGCGGTCGTGGCGCTGAGCGGTCTGTACGTCACGCGCCTCGCGGGCGTCGTGCTGACGGAAGCGTACGGGCGGGGCCAGCTTCTCTCCAACGCCATCATTCATCGCGCGCGCGAGGTGGTGCCCGGGAGCCCCGAGCCGTACACCGCGCTCGGCACCGACGCGGGGCTGCGCTCGATTCTCGAGTCCAGCATCTACGGCGAGAGCGTCACCGACGCGTCCATCGTCGATACCGGCGGCACCATCATCGCCAGCAGCGACACGATGCTCGTCGGGACGCAGCAGCGCGAGCGGGCGGACCTGGCGTCGCTGCTCGGGCAGGGGCGGTTCGTGCAGCTCCGCGCGATCTACGCGGGCGAGGGGCAGACGCTCGACATCCGGCAGCCGATCACGCTGGGCGACGAGGCGTTCGGCTCGATCGTCATCGGCGTGTCCACGCTGCTGATGCGGCAGGAGCTCGACGCGCTGCTGCGGCCGGCGATCATCACCGCCGGCGTGTCGCTCATTGTCGCGGTGATCGTGGCCGGGCTGCTGGCGCAGCTGCTGCTCCGGCCGATCCACGTCATCCGCAGCGGGCTGACGCGCCTGGGCAAGGGCGAGTTCGGCGCTACCGTCGATCTGCCGCCGGGCGACGAGTTCGGCGACCTCGGCGAGTACTTCAACGCGGTCAGCCGCCAGCTGCACGCGGACCGCGGCGGGGCGGCGGCGGCCGTCGATCCGAAGGGCCTGCTCGAGTCCACGCTCGCGTACTCGCGGAAGCTCGTCGCGCTCAACCGGCTGACCGCCGGCATCGCGCACGAGGTGAAGAACCCGCTCAACGCGATGATGATTCACCTCGAGCTGCTGCGGACGAAGATCCGCAAGGATGCGCTGGCGCCCGCCGGCGTCCCGGCCGGGTCGCTGGGGCTCAGCCAGACAGACCCGGAGATGCTGCAGCACGTCGAAATCATCGAGGGGGAGGTGCGGCGCCTCGACGAGGTGGTGCAGGGCTTCCTCAAGTTCACGCGGCCGGACGAGCTGAAGCTGCAGCCGGTCAGCATCGGGTCGCTCTTCCAGGAGGTCCTGCCCGTGGTCGAGCCGGAGGCGCACGACCGCGGCGTGAAGGTCCAGGTGGATGCCCCGCTGACGCTGCCCGAGGTCAACGGCGACGCGGCCATGCTCCGGCAGGCGTTCCTCAACCTGGCGATCAACGCAGTGCAGGCGATGCCGGACGGCGGCACGCTGCGGCTGGTCGCCGCCCCGGCCACGCGCGACACGCTCGAGGTGCGCGTCGAGGACACCGGCGTCGGGATCCCGCCCGAACACCTCGGAAAAATCTTTGACCTGTACTTCACGACCAAGGATCATGGGACTGGGATCGGACTCTCGATGGTCTACCGCATCATCCAGATGCACGACGGCGACGTGGAGGTGCAGTCGACGCCCGGCGTCGGCACGACGTTCCGCATTCTCTTGCCGAAAGCGTCAGAAGCCTGAGATGGTGAGCAACTCCCAATACGCCAACCTCCAACCTCCAAGGCGACTGCATCTGTCGACGTGTGCAGTCGTCTTGGTAGTTGGGTTGTTGGGAGTTGGGAGTTCGAGCTGCGCGAGGGCCCGCGCTGCGAGTGTTCCAAGCGGGCCTCCGTTACAAGTTCCAGAGCCGCCGCCGCGCGTGCTGGCGCCGATCGAAGAGACGACGATCGCGACGCCTGCGCCGGCTCCTGCCGAGACACCGGCGCCTCCGCCGAGGGCGGCGGCGCCCAGGCCTGCTGAACCGCGGCCACCCGCTGCCGCCGCGGCGCCCCCGCCGGCCGCCTCGCCGACGGAAACCCGCGAGCTGCGTGCCGCTCCGACCGGGACCAATGCCGCCACCGAGCGGACCGTGCGCGATCTGCTCGCCCGCGCCGCCCGCGACCTGGGGCGGATCAACTACCAGCGGCTCGGCGCGGAAGGGAAAGAGACCTACGACCAGTCGCGCCGCTTCAGCCAGCAGGCGCAGCAGGCGCTCAAGGAGCGCAACGTCGCGTTCGCGTGGACGCTGGCCGACAAGGCGGCCACCCTCGCCGCCGAACTCGTAAAGCAGTAATTTCCGGCCCACACTGGAAAGCCGCACCGCTGAGGATGGGTAACGCATGTGCCACGGGCGGGCGCCTGGGCGTTCCATTACGCACGTCGGCTGAGCCCTAGAGCGGTTTCTGAAACGTCGTAGTGTCCGGCTTTAGCCGGACCAAGTTGATCGGCACCGCCGTGTGTGGTCCGGCTAAAGCCGGACACTACGAAGAAGTCGAAACCACGCTATCGCCCCAATCCGGTCAAAACCCTGTGCACCCGGGGGAGGTCGAAAGACCTCCCTCCTACCTCCTCCCAGGCGCCGAAGCTGTTCGGTGTAAGTTGTTGACTGTGCGAAAATGACCCAGATATTGCGACTGCCCTAGAAGAAAGTCGCTATATGTTGTGGTTTTTCAGTTGACACGCGGATCCGCGAGGCGCAAGATGTCCCCCGCGCTCGAAGTCGGATCCTTCCAGCTCCGGCATCGACGGGACCTCCCTCATCTGGCAAAACGCCTGCGGCGTTTCGCTGGGGTCGTCTAGGGCGCAACCACAACAACGGTTTTGAAGGGGACGCGCCTCCCGGGGTGGGGTTGTGTCCTTGCGTTTCGGAGGAATCGATGGCCCAGCAGACTCACTCGAGCGGCGCGGTTGACCAGGCACGCGCGAAGA
>VFYY01000053.1 GCA_016871375.1 Acidimicrobiia bacterium | reverse complement strand
GGCTCGGCTGTAACTCGCTATCGAAGATGCCTACTTCGCGAAGTCGGCGGTGACCGGCCCCTGAATCATGAACATCGCGGCCTTCACGGCGCCGCGGTACTGGTCGTAGAACGCCTTCTGCTCGGCCGGGTCCTTCACGACGTCGTACACGATGTTGGTGATCGAATAGTCGGCCTCGGGCACCACCGGGCTGATGACGTGGATGTAGACCAGGCTGCCGTCCGGCTGGGGCATCGCGTTCTTCATCACTTTCCAGCCGGCGAGCTGCTGCTTGGCTTCGGGCTTCTCGGACTTCGCGAGCGAGTCCTTCAGCTTCGCCACGACCGCTTCGTAGTCCGCGGCCTTGTCGCCGGGGACGTTGAAGGCCCAGATCACCATGTCTCCCGAGAACGTCGTTTTCTGCGGCGCCTGCTGGGCGAACGCGGTGCCGTAAGAAAACGCCGGCAGCAGCATCATCGCGCCAGCCAGAATCATCCCAAACAGTCGTCGCATAACTTCTAGCCTCCTGGGTAAGGCGGAAAAGGCGGTTACTCTACCGTACAGTTGAACGGATGAAAACGGTCATCATCTCGTGAGCAAGAAGCATTCCCGCCCTCGTCAGTCGCAAAGACCGCCCATCATAGATCAAAAGGCGTTCGTCAACGAAGGGGTGAAGCTCCTCGCCGAACCGGGCCCAGACATCGACGCCATACCGCATTTTCACGGCCTGTAAATCGATGCCCGCGGAGAGGCGCAGCCCGGTAAAAAGCGCCTCTTCGAGCTGTTCGTCCGGCGTCAGGGGGCGTCGCTCGCTCACCAGCGCGCCCCGTCCGGCCGTGGCCGAGATGTACTCCGCGGTTGACGACACGTTCTTCCAACGGACACCCCCGCGGGTCGAATGCGCGCCGCATCCGAACCCGCGCCACTCGCCGTCGGCCCAGTATTTCAGGTTGTGCCGCGACTCGCGCCCCGGCCGGGCGACGTTCGATATTTCGTACTGCACGTAACCGGCGCTGTCCATCCTGTCCAGACCCGACAGATACATGTCCGCCACGTCGTCGTCGGGCGCCACCGACCACGAGCCCCGCGCCATCGCGTCGCCGAGCGGCGCGTTCGGGTAGATCTCGAGCATGTACATCGACGCGTGGTCGGGCCCCAGCGCGACCAGCGCGTCCACCGACTCGCGCCACTGCGCCACGGTCTGCTGCGGCAGCCACATCATCAGGTCGAGCGAGATGTTGTCGAAGCCTTCGGCGCGCGCCATCGCGAACGCCTCAGCCGCCCGCTCCGCGGTATGAAGGCGCGAGAGCCGCTGGAGCTCCTCGTCCCGGAAGGACTGGACACCGTAGCTGAGGCGGTTGATTCCAGCCGCCCGGAAGCCCGCTAACCGCTCGGATGTCACGGTCTCGGGATTGGCCTCGAGGGTGATTTCCGCGTCGGGCGCCACGTCGAACGACTCGCGGCACGCCTGAAGAACGGCGCCCACCTCCGGCGGCTCGAGAAGCGAGGGAGTCCCACCGCCGAAGTAGATCGTGTCCGCGGCGGAGGAATCTGCCGCCGCCCGGATCTCCCGCAGCAGCGCCGCGACGTACAGCTCCTTCAGCGGCGCGTCGAACAGGCCGCGGTTGAAATTGCAGTAGTTGCAGATGGCCGAGCAGAAGGGGATGTGGACGTAGAGGCCCAGCATGCAATTAGGAATTAAGAATTCAGAATTAAGAATGCGCGAATTCCCAATTCGGAATTCGGAATTCCTAATTTTACGAGCCGGCGCGTCCCCCGGACCATTTGAGGTCGACCTTGTCCGCGTGCTTCGGCGCGCGGAGCTGGGCGCGGGCCTGGCCCTGGGACTTCACGGGCAGCTTGCGGCGCGGCTGCGTCTTCCAGAGACCCAACAGGTCCTCCGCTCCGGCGTTCGGAGGGAGGTCGCGGAAATCGGGGCCGTCGTACTCCAGGAACTCGCACATCTCGCGCAGGCGCGAGTGCAGCCGGAAGCCGACGCGGACGAGCAGCGAGTTCATCTCGCCTTCGTCGGGAATGTCCTCGTAGTTCGAGGTGAAGATCGTCGGCCGGCGCTCGTTGTAGCGCGTGTTGACGATGGAGCTCATGGTCTCTTCGACCCAGTCGGTGAGGCGCTCCGCGCCGATGTCGTCGAGCACGAGCAGCTCGGCCTCCATCACGGGCCGAATCACGTCCATCTCCGCCTGGTGCAGGACCGGATTGTAGGTGCTGCGAATCTCCCGCAGCAGCGTGCGTGTGTCGTAGTAGAGGCCGTGGGCGCCGGTGCGGCGGATGACCTGCTGCAGCACGGACACGGCGATGTGCGTCTTGCCGATGCCCGGCGGGCCGATGAGCATCAGCCCTCTGTCGACGACAGGAAACGCCTCGACAAACCGGCGGGCGGTCTCCACCGCGCGAATCAGCTTCTCGTTCGGATACGTGATGAAGCTGTCGAGCGTGCAGCGCTGGTAGCGTGGAGGGATGCGCGCGTCGTTCAGCCGCTGGGTCGCGGCCTTCTGCACGACGCACTCGCAGCGCGTGACTCGCTCGACACCGTCAACCTCGATCGTCTTCCATCCGGTGTCGTCACAGATCGCGCACGTCGGCACGAGCGCGATCCTAGCGTACTTGCAACTTCACTTTTGACTTTTAACTTTTAACTTTTGACTTTTGACTTGCCTGGCTTTCGGTCTCGTCGAGTTCCTTGGGCGTGTGCCTTACGAGGTCGGTCGGCGACGACTTGACGAGCGCGGTACTCAGGCGCTGCTCCCAGTCGTCGATGCCGCGCGCGAGCTCGCGCTTGACGTAGTCCATGAACTCGTTCACCTCGCCCTGCATCTGCTCGATCTTGCGGCGCATGTTGAGGATGATTTCGACGCCGGCGAGGTTCACGCCGAGATCGCGCGTCAGCGCGAGGATGGTCTCGAGCTGCTCGAGGTCCTCTTCCGAGTAGAGGCGGGTGTTGCCTTCGGTGCGCGACGGCTTCAGCAGCCCTTCGCGTTCGTAGAGGCGCAGCGTCTGCGGGTGAATGTTGTACTTCTGCGACACCGCGCTGATCATGTAGTACGCCTTGCCGCGTTCAGCACGCTTCGCCATGGCTATCCCTGCAGGTGCTCGCGGACGCTCTCGCCGTTGATGCGGCCGAACTCGCGCAGCAGCTCCTTCGAGCGCTCGTCGAGCAGCTTCGGCAGCATCAACCGCACTTCGACGACCAGATCGCCGCGACGGCCGTCGCGCGTCGACACCGCGCCGCGCTCGCGCAGCCGGAACCGCTGACCCGACTGGGTCCCCGGCGGCACCCTGAGCCTGGCGATCCCATCCGGCGTCGGAATCTCGATGCGCGCGCCGAGCGCCGCCTCGTGAACGGCAATCGGCACCACGAGGTGCAGGTCGTCGCCTTCTCGGCGGAACACCGCGTGCGGCGCCACCTGCACCGTGATGTAGAGGTCGCCGGCGGGCCCGCCGTGGAGGCCCGCGTTGCCCTTCGCGGGCACGCGCACGCGGTCGCCGTCGGCCACGCCTGCCGGCACGCGCACCTGGATCGTCTCGCTGCGCGTCTCCTGGCCGGTGCCGCCGCACGGCCCGCACGCGCGCGGACGCTGCTGGCCGGTGCCGGCGCAGCTCGTGCAGCTGCGTGAAAACACCATGTGGCCGCGCACCGAGCGCACCGCGCCGGTGCCCTGGCAGATGTGGCACGCTCCCGGGCTCACGCGCGTGCGGCCGGTGCCCGCGCAGCCGCGGCACGTCTCGCGCCGCGTCACCGTGACCGGCCGCTTCACCCCGGCCAGCGCGTCGTCGAACGACAGGGGGATCGTCTGGTGAAGATCGGCGCCGCGCGCCGGGCCCGGCTTCCGGGTGCCCCGCTCGGTCAGCACCTCGGCGAACAGGTCGCCGAACGTCGCGGAGTAATCGGAGCCGCGCGCCGAGAAGTCGAACCCCTCGAAGCCGCTCGCCTTGCGCGCGTCCTCGGTCGCCGTGCCCGAGTCGTAGCGCGAGCGGCGGTCGGGGTCGATCAGCGTCTCGTAGGCCTGGAGAATCTGCCGGAAGCGCGCTTCCGCCATGCCGTCGCCCGGATTGATATCCGGGTGATACCGCCGCGCCAGGCGCCGGTAGGCCCGCTTGATCTCGGCCTCACTGGCGCCGTGCCGAACGCCAAGAACGACGTACAGATCCATTTGCGATTTGCGATTTGTGATTTGTGATTTGTGATTGTGGATTTGTGATTTGAAATCGCAAATCACAATTCACAAATCACAAATTCATTTCTTCTCCTCGTCCACGACTTCCGCGTCGATGACGTCGCCTTCGGCGGCACCCTGTGAACCCGCTGAACCCGAGGAACCCTGGGCACCCTGAGCACCCTGAGCACCTTGAGAACCTTGAGCCCCTGCCTGCTTGTAGAGGGCTTCCGCCGCCTTGTGCTGCGCCTGCGTGAGCTGCTCCATCGCGCGGTTCATCGCGGCGGTGTCGCTGTTGGAAATCGCGGTTTTCAGCCCCTCGATGGCGGTCTCGACCGCGGCCCTGTCGGGCGCGGCGAGCTTGTCGCCCATCTCCTGCAGCATCTTCTCCGCGGCGTAGACGGCCTGGTCCGCGCGGTTGCGCGTCTCGATCTCCTCGCGCCGCTTCTTGTCCTCTTCCGCGTGGGACTCGGCGTCCTTCATCATCCGCTCGACCTCGTCCTTGCTGAGGCCGCTCGACGCGGTGATGGTGATCTTCTGCTCCTTGCCCGTGCCGAGGTCCTTCGCCGACACGTTCACCATGCCGTTGGCGTCGATGTCGAAGGTGACCTCGATCTGCGGGACGCCGCGCGGCGCCGGCGGGATGCCGACGAGCTGGAAGCGTCCGAGCGTGCGGTTGTCGCGCGCCAGCGGCCGCTCGCCCTGCAGCACGTGCACCTCGACGCTGGTCTGGCTGTCGGCCGCAGTCGAGAACGTCTCGCTCTTGCGCGTCGGGATCGTCGTGTTGCGCGGAATCAGCGTCGTCATCACGCCGCCCAGCGTCTCGATGCCGAGCGACAGCGGCGTGACGTCGAGCAGCAGCAGGTCCTTGACCTCGCCGGCGAGCACACCCGCCTGGATCGCGGCGCCGACCGCGACGACTTCATCGGGGTTCACGCCCTTGTGCGGTTCCCTGCCGAAGAGGTCCTTGACGATCTGCTGCACGCGCGGGATGCGCGTCGAGCCGCCGACGAGCACGACCTCGTCGATCTTCGAGGCATCGAGGCCCGCATCCGCGAGCGCCTGCCGCGTCGGGCCGACGGTCTTCTGCAGCAGGTCTTCGACGAGCTGCTCGAACTTGGCGCGCGTGAGCTTCTGCTGCAGGTGCTTCGGCCCCGACGCGTCCGCCGTGATGAACGGCAGGTTGATGTCGGTCTCCATCACGCTGGAGAGCTCCATCTTGGCCTTCTCCGCCGCCTCCTTCAGGCGCTGCAGCGCCATCCGGTCCTTGCCGAGGTCGATGCCGTCGCTCTTCTTGAACTCGGCGATGATCCACTCGATGACGCGCTGGTCGAGGTTGTCGCCGCCGAGGTGCGTGTCGCCGTTGGTGGCCTTGACCTCGACGACGCCCTCGCCGACCTCGAGGATCGAGATGTCGAAGGTGCCGCCGCCGAAGTCGTAGACCGCGATCGTCTCGTCCTTCTTCTTGTCGAGGCCGTAGGCCAGCGCGGCCGCGGTCGGCTCGTTGACGATGCGCATCACCTCGAGGCCGGCGATCTTGCCGGCTTCCTTCGTGGCCTGGCGCTGCGCGTCGTTGAAATAGGCGGGGACGGTGATGACGGCCTTGGTGACCGCCTGCCCGAGATACTCCTCCGCGGCCTGCTTGAGCTTCTGCAGGATCATCGCGGAGATCTCCGGCGGCGCGTAGTCCTTCTCGAGCGCCTTGACCCGCACGTCGTTGCCCGCGGCGACGACGGTGTACGGCACCATCTTCATCTCCTCGTTCACCTCGTCGTAGCGGCGCCCCATGAACCGCTTGATCGAGAAGATGGTGTTCTCGGGATTGGTGACGGCCTGGCGCTTGGCGACCTGGCCCACCAGCCGCTCGCCCGTCTTGGCGAACGCCACCACCGACGGCGTGAGCCGGCTCCCTTCCGGGTTGGTGATGACGACCGGCTCGCCGCCTTCCATGACGGCCACGACCGAGTTCGTCGTGCCCAGGTCGATTCCGATGATTTTGCTCATGCTCTTATTATTTAATCTGAGTCGATCACAGTCAATTTCAGCAGCGGTATACTCGGTAAGTAGTCATGAGCACGCGAGTTGTCGTCCGCGTCGCGCAGCAGGCCGGACTGGTGGCGCTCTTCGTCGCCACCGCGCTGGCCGGCACGCTCAGCGGGGTGATGTTCGCCTACGCCGACGACCTGCCGCAGATCAGCGCGCTCGACCAGTACCAGCCGAACACGATCACGCGCCTGCTCGCCCGTGACGGCCGGGTGATCGGCGAGTTCGCCGTCGAGCGGCGCGTCGTCATCGGCTACGACGGCATGGCGCCCGCGCTGCGCAACGCGATCATCGCCACCGAAGACGCCGACTTCGACCAGCATTTCGGGCTGAGCGTCAGCCGCATCCTCGTCACCGCCATCCGCGACGTCGTCTACGGCCAGCGCGCCGGCGCGAGCACCATCACGCAGCAGCTCGCGCGGGACCTGTTCCTCCGCCAGTACATGCAGGGCGGCGGGCGCTACGAGTTCTCGCTCGAGCGGAAGATCCGCGAGGCGATCGTCGCCATGCAGATCGAGCGGCGGTACACGAAGCGCGAGATCCTGACCTTCTACGCCAACCAGATCAACCTCGCGCACGGCGCCTACGGCGTCGAGGCCGGCGCGCAGCAGTTCTTCGGCAAGCCGGCGAAGGACCTCACCGTCGAGGAAGCGGCGCTCATCGCCGGCATCATCCAGGCGCCGGCGCGGCTGAGCCCGTTCGTGGACATGGCGCGCGCGAAGAACCGCCGCAACTTCGTGCTGCAGCGGATGGCCGACGAGGGCTTCATCAGCCGCGCCGATGCCGAGGCTGCCGCCGCGCGCGACATCGTCCTGCGCGGCCGTCCCGCCGCGGAGCGCTCGATCGCGCCCTACTTCGTCGAAGACATCCGCAAGATGCTCGAGGAGGAGTACGGCGCCAAGGCGATCTACGAAGCCGGGCTGCGCGTGCAGACGACGCTGGACGTGGCGCTGCAGCAGGCCGCCAACCTCGCCGTGGACCGCGGGCTGCGCCGCATCGACAAGCGGCGCAGCGGCTACCGCACGCCGGCGCGCAACGTGGTGGCCGAGGGCCACACGGTCGAGCGCTTCACCACCGATCGCTGGTCGCGCCCGATCGCCGCGGGCGACATCGTCCCGGCAGTGGTCGTCTCCGCGCCGCGCACCGGCGCCGCCCGGATCCGGATCGGCACGCAGCAGCTCGACCTCCCGGCGGCCGGCTTTGCGTGGACGCGGCGGACGTCGGCCGCGGATCTCTTCCGCGCCGGCGACCTGATCGAGGTGGACGTGCGGACCGCCGCCAACGGCGTGCCGCAGACGGTGACGCTCGAGCAGGCGCCGATCCTGGAAGGCGGCCTCGTCGCCATCGACAACCGGACGGGCCAGATTCGCGCGATGGTCGGCGGCTTCAGCTTCGAGCGGAGCAAGTTCAACCGCGCCACGCAGGCGCGCCGGCAGATGGGCTCGGTCTTCAAGCCGATCGTCTACACGGCGGCCATCGACCGCGGCTTCACGCCGGTGTCGGTCTTCATCGACGAGCCCACGTCGTTCGAGAGCGGGCCGAACCAGCCGCCGTACGCGCCGCTCAACTACGACCGGAAGTTCGAGGGCGCGGTGACGCTCCGCCGCGCGCTCGAGCAGTCGCGCAACATCCCCGCCGTGAAGGCGATGCAGGACGTCGGCCCGCAGCAGGTGTCCGCCTACGCCAAGCGCTTTGGCTTCCCGGGCGAGCTCCCGCCCTACCTCTCGCTGGCGCTCGGCGCCGCGGAAGCGACGCTGCTCGAGGCCACGAGCGCCTACTCGGCATTCCCGAACCAGGGCGTGCGCATGCAGCCCTACATGGTGGTGACGGTCGCCGACCGTGAAGGCAACGTGCTGCGGGAGAACCGGCCCGAGGCGCACGAAGCCGTTCGCGCCGACACCGCGTTCGTGATGACGCACCTGCTGCGCGGCGTCGTCCAGCGCGGGACGGCCCAGGCCGCCAACGCGCTCGACTGGCCGCTCGCGGGCAAGACCGGGACGATGGACGACTACACGGACGCGTGGTTCGTGGGCTTCGACCCGACCATCACCGTCGGCGTGTGGGTGGGTTACGACGAGAAACGGCCGATTGGCGGGAGCAGCAACGGGGAGACGGGCGCCACCGCCGCGCTCCCCATCTGGATGGACTTCCTGCGCGCCCATCTCGAGGCGCAGCCCGGCCGGGAGAACCCGCCCGCGTTCGAGCCGCCGGGCAACATCGTGTTCCTGACGCTCGACTCGGGCATCTCGGAGGCGTTCATCAACGGCACGCAGCCGCAGGCGGCCGCCCCCGCGCCGGTATCGGAATGATCTACGCGTGCACTCTGTGCTTCTGCAGCGCGCGCAGGAGCACGTAGTACACGGCGGCGAGCGCCACCGCCGCCCCTACCCCGATGGCCACGGCCACTGGATAGAAGAACACCGCGAAGATGGCGGGAATCAGCAGAATCGCGTCGAGACCGAGAATCCACCACGCGCCGTCGGCACTGAGATGCTCGTCCCAGTAGTGCGTCAGAGCATCGACCATGTTGTGCACGCCGAGAATCATAGGCTGCCTCCCTTGTGGCCGGGGTCGTTACCTTATTAGACGCCCGTTCCGGGCGCAAGGCCTACGTCACGGAAACAGCTGGGGTGCGCGGCGGCGCTTGGTGGCCTGTTCGAACGCGTACGCGAGGGCAATCAGGCGGGGTTCGCTGCAGGGCCCGGCCGTGAAGCTGACACCGTAGGGCGCCGGGCTGGCGCGGAATCCTTCGGGGAACGCTGGCGTGGGCGCGTTCGGGACCATCGCGAACGGCACGATCACGGTCGGGTAGCCGGCCCGGGCGGCGATGCCGCCACTGGTCGGGCCAGGCAGCAGCACGGCGTCCAGCCGGTGCGTCTGCAGGACCTCGTCGATCGCGCGGGCGGTCAGCTGGAGGTCCTTGCGGCGGTCCGCCTCGTAGCGCGCCTTGTCGGCCACCAGGTCGATTTCGTCCGCGTTGTCGAGGTTCGACTGCCCGTACTTGATCGCGCCCGCGCTCCGGTGCGCCTCGTTCCACGCGCGGAGCTCGCCGAGCGACTTCACCGGCGCCGTGCCGCCGAGCAGGTCCAGCCACCGCGTGAAGTCGCGCTTCATGCCGTACTTGTAGGTCGTGGAGCAGGCCGCGTCCTTCCCCTTCGGCACGTCAGGGCCCGAGCACACGGGCCAGCTCAGGAAGTTGCGCTGCGGATCGCGGTCGAGGATGCTCGGAAAGTCCGCCGGATCGACGACCGCCGCCCCCTGCGCCTTCAGCACGCCGACCGCCTCGTTCAGCGCGGCGCGCTGTCCTTCGGTGAGCCCGCCCTGCGGCATCGAGGCGCCGGGCGGCGTCACCGGATCCGAGAAGAACGCGCGCGGCACGCCGATGCGCGCGCCCGTGAGCGCGCCGGCGTCGAGGAAGCGCGTGTAGTCGCGTCCCGGCGGCGGCATGCACGCCGACGTCGCGGGATCGTCCGCGTCGGGCTTCGCGCTTTCGAGCACGCCGAGCAGGATCGCCGCGTCCGCGACCGAGCGCGTCATCGGTCCCGCGGTGTCCTGGTCCGCGGTGATCGGAATGATGCCGTGGCGGCTGACGCGCCCGACGGTCGGCTTGATGCCGACGAGCCTGTTCTGGTTGGCGGGGTTGACGATCGAGCCCGACGTCTCGGTGCCGACGTTCGCCGCCCAGAAGCTGACCGCCGTGCCGACGCCGGAGCTCGAGCCGCCAGGGGCGAGCGCGGGACGGCCGTCCGCGGTCGCCGGCCGCGGATCGCGGCGCGGATCGTACGGGTTGAAGCCGTAGCCGGTCAGGCCGTTGTAGTTGGTCGGCATCCCGGCGGCGACCCAGTTGGCCAGCTCCGTGAGCTGGGTCTTGGCGACGATGACCGCGCCGGCCTCGCGCAGGTTCTTCGTCACGGTCGCGTCGTACGGCGGCACCAGCTCGGCGAACGCCTGCGCGCCGCCGGTCGTCCGCATGCCGGTCGTCTGGATGTTGTCCTTGAGCGCGACGGGAATCCCGTGCAGCGGCCCGCGCACGCGCCCGGCGCGGCGCTCGCGGTCGCGCTCGTCCGCCTCCTCGAGCGCGCGCGGGTTCACCGTGATGATCGCGTTGAGCCGGTCCTCGTAGAGCGCGATGCGCGTCAGCGACTGCTGGACGAGCTCGCGCGAGGTGACGCGCCGCTCCGCCATCGCCGTGCGCATGTCGGCGATGGAGGCCTCGACGACGGTGAAGGCCGGCGCCCGCTGCGCGGAGGGCGCCTGCGCGACGAGCAGGCCGATGACGAAGACGACCGGAAGGCGCCTCACTGCGTCGCGTCGTTCGACGGGGGCACCCAGCGTGCGAACCAGGCACGCACCTCGGTGTAGAAGTGCCGGCTGTTCTCGCCGCTGCCGATCCAGTGGTTCTCGTCCGGCCACACGAGCAGGCGGCTCGGCACCTTCATTCGCTGTAGCGCCGACCAGTTCTCGAGCGTGTTGTTGAGCGGCACGCGGTAGTCGCGCTCGCCGATCGACAGCAGGATCGGCGTCCGGAACTTCGCCGCGTGGCGGATCGGGTTCTGTTCGATCCAGGTTTTCGCCTGCTCCCAGGGCGGGCCGCCGTTCATCAGCTCGCGGCCGTAGACGACGTCGCTCGTGCCCCACTGCACCTCGCTGTTGACGAGGCCGGCGTGCCCGACGAGCGCCGTGTAGCGGGTGGTCGTCGCCTGCAGCCAGTTGATGAGATGGCCGCCGTAGCTGGCGCCGGCGGCGATCTGCCGCGAGCCGTCGATGAAGCTGAACCGGCGGATGGCCTCGTCGGCCGCCTCGTTGATTTCCGTGGCGGGGCCCGCGAACGGGTCGAGCCGGATGTCGCGCGCGAACTGCTCGCCAAAGCCGGTCGAGCCGGTGTAGTTCGTCATCAGCACGACGTAGCCGGGGTCGGCCAGCAGGTGGTAGTTCCAGCGCAGCGTGATCTGATCGCGCCACATGTTGGCCGGGCCGCCATGGATGAGCACCAGCAGCGGGTACTTGCGCGACTGGTCGAAGCCATGCGGGAGCGCGACGAGGTTGTGGACCGTCTTGCCGCGCGAGCTCGTGAACGTGAAATGGCGCAGCGGCTGCCACGCGAGCGCTTGCGCCCGCGCGGTCGTGAAGCCGGTCAGCAGCCGGTGCTGCCTCGTCGCGGGATCGATGCGGACGATCTCGGCCGGCTGAACGGCGCTGCCCCAGTTGGCCACCAGGAGTGGCGCGGCGGACGCGCTCCGGAGGTTCGTGTACACGCCGCTGGCCGGCGCCACCGCCAGTTGCGCGCGCGCGCCACCCGCCGGCACTGCGTACAGCTTCTCCTGGCCCAGATCCTCGGCAGTGACGTACACCGTCTGGCCATCGGCAGCCACGGCAAAGCCGGCCGCGGAGCGGTCGAACGTGGGGTCGAGCACGGCCGGCGTGCGCGACCATGGCCAGGGCGCCGCAGCAATGCGATCGAGGGAATAAATCTGATTGTGGTCCTCTGCCACCGCGACGTACAGCGTGCGCCCGTCGCGGCTGAACGCCGGTCGCGCGTACGAGCGGTCGTCGCTGGTCAGCTGCCGCGGCTCGCCGCCTGACACGGACACCTGGAAGAGGTGCTCGTGCACGGGCGACCGCGCCGCCTCGGTGCGCTGTGTCGTCGCGATAAAGACGACCGACTGCCCGTCTGGCGCCCACGTCGCGTCAATGACGTCGCTCTCGTCGGTCAGACGGCCGCCGTAGCCCGCGTGCTGCACCAGACGCGTGCCGGCGAGCAGGTCGACGGCCGCTGCGCCAGGTTCCAGCGACTGGACGAAGACGTGCGGACGGCGATCGTCGAGCCAGCGGTCCCACATCCGCAGCGGAAAGCTGTCGAACGTCCTGACGTTGTACTTGCGATCGCGGCGCGCCTGCATCTCCCGCCGGTTCGCTGCATCGTCTGTCGCGCCCGGATAGACGAGACTCGTGAACAGCAATGCCCCGCCGTCGGGGCGCCACACCGGCGCCGCCGCGCCCGTGGACAGCGTTGTCACCCGCATTGCCTCGCCGCCGGACAAGTCGAGCACGTAGATCTGGTTCGCGTCGTCGCCTTCGCGCCGGGTGACGAACGCGATCCGCCGGCTGTCGGGGCTCCAGGCGATGCCGCCCTCGGCGGCGCGCGTGGACGTCAGCTTCCGGGGCGGGGCGCTGCCGTCGGCCGGTACCACCCACAGATCCGAGGTCTGCTCGCGTTCATCGTAGGCGGGCTGAACGACGGGGAAGACCACCCAGCGGCCGTCGGGACTCGGCGCCGGCGCGCCCACGCGCGGCATCAGCCATAACGCTTCGTGCGTGACGCGTTCCTGCCCCTGCGCAAATGCGGGGGCGGCGAGCACGACCAGCGCGGCGGCGACGAGAACGGTTCGTTTCGTGTGCATGGACTCCTCTAATAGGCCATCGCATAGCAGTCGCGCCGCGGGTCGGCGCCGGCGATGCGGTTCCCGGTCGCCGGGTCGAGCAGGACCGCGGTGGCGCAGCTCTGGATGCTGAACGGCAGCACCATCGTCGCATCGTGTCCGCGGCGCTGCAGGTCGCGCAGGACGGCATCGGGAACCGGCGACTCGATGTTCAGCTTGTTGAAGCCGCCGCTGTGCGGCCAGAACGAGCCGTAGAAGTGCAGCGTCTGCACCCGCGGCCACTCGAACGCCTCGTGCAGGTTCGGATACCAGTCGGGCCAGAACTCGACGACGTTGAGGAACGCCTGGAGGATGGTCTGGTCCTGGTTGTCGCCGCCGGGCGTGCCGAGCGCCAGGAAGGGCTGCCCGTTGCGCAGCACGATGCTCGGCGTCAGCGTGTAGCGCGGGCGCGAGCGGGGACGCAGCTGCGCGGCGCGCGACGAGTCGAGCCAGAACTGCTCGCCGCGGACGCTCATGCCGATGCCGGTGTCGCCGAGAATCACGGCGCCGCCGATCCAGCCGCCGCTCGGCGTGCTGTCGAAGACGTTGCCGTCCTTGTCGATGATGGCGATGTGCGTCGTGTCCTTCGCGGTGCCGCGAATCGGCTCGGCGTTGGGCGCGACCGTGCCCGGCGTGACGGCATCGGCGATGTTCGCCACCCAGAACGGCCAGTTCTTCACCCTGCCGTCAAAGGGCAGCGGGTTGCCGGCGATGAATCCGCGTGACGCGCGGGTGGCGTCGATGGAGAACGCGCGGTGGGCGCCGTACGCCTTCGAGAGCAGCCCCTGCGCCGGGATGTCGACGAACCCGGGATCCGCGTAGTACGTGTCGCGATCGGCGTAGGCCAGCTTCAGCGCTTCCACGACCGTGTGGATGTAGTCGGCGCTGTTCAGCCGCAGGGCCTTCAGGTCGTACTGCTCGAGGATGTTGAGCGCCTGCAGCAGCACGGGCCCCTGGCTGCCGAAGCCGTGCTTGTAGACCTCGTAGCCCCGGTAATTCGTCATCACCGGGTCTTCGACCTTCGCGTAGAACTCCGAGAAGTCGGCGAGCTCCCACGGCGCGTGGTGGCGCGTGAGGAACGCGACCATCTCCTCCGCGATATCGCCCGTGTAGAAGCGGTCGCGCGCCGCCGCGATGCCGGCCGCGCGGCCGCGTCCCCGGGCGGCGACGCGCTCGGCTTCGACCATCTTCACCAGCGTGCGAGCCAGCGTGGGCAGGCGGATCGTCTCGCCCGCCTTGTACATGGATCCGTCCTGCTTCAGCCAGTAACGCTGGTTGTCGGGCCAGCTCTTGAAGAAGTCGAGGTTGCCCTCGATGGAAGTGACGGTGCGCGGGCGCAGCGGGAAGCCTTCGCCCGCGTACTGAATCGCGCGGCCGGCCACCTGCTCGAACGTCAGCGTGCCCCACCGCTCCAGCACGGTGAGCGCCGCGTGCAGCGCGCCGGGCACGACGGCAGGATTCAGGCCCGCGCCGTCGAGCGTCTTCTTCTGTTCGAGATACGACGCGATGGTCGCGCCTCTCGGCGCCCAGCCCTGCCCCACGATCGAGGTGACCTTCTTCTCGCTCTGCGGATAGACGAGCACGAGCGCCTCGCCGCCGAGGCTGTAGAGGTCCTGCTCGACGACGCCGCCGACGAGGAGCGCGGCGACGCCGGCGTCGAACGCGTTGCCGCCGCCCTGCAGCACTTCCATCGCCGCGGCCGTCGTCAGCGGATGGCCCGCGGAGACGCCGGCCGAGCGGCCGATGACGGGCGGCCGATCGGCCGCAGTACCGGTGAGTGACAGCAGCGCCAGGGCCAGCGCGATCCCTGCAACTCCCAACGTCCAACGCCCAACTCCCAAGCCCCGTCGCATGGTCACCGTCCTGCGGAAGTCGTGGCCGGAGCCGTCAGCAGGTCCCAGTGCGCGCCGGCGCGCTCGAGCACGGCGTTGACGTCGTCCTGCAGCATGAAGCGGTCGCGGACCAGCGCCTCCGCGGCGGACCGCGTCATCGCCACGTACTGATCGCGCGACTGATAGCGCTCGGCAATCGACTGGCGCGGGTCGCCGCGCTGCTCGCGCTCGGCCTTCGTCCGCGCGAACGGCACGTAGGAGCCGAGCAGGTTCACCAGCTTGTCGGACGGCGCGCTGCCGCCGGCGCCGAAGTTCCAGCCCGTGTAGGTGGCCAGCGGCACCGCGATCTCGGGCAGCCTGATGCCGGCGCGATCGTTGCCGTCCGCGTCCACCTGCGGCACCAGATACGGCAGCGTCGCGCCCGCACCCGCACCCCCTGCAATCAGCGTGTTGGCCACGCGCGAGGCGGCGGGAATCCCGTTCGGACGCTGGACGCCTGGAATCGCCGGGAACGCCACGTCGGCGGCTCGCACGAGCGTGCGATCCGCCAGCCGCGAATGCCGGCTGGGCGGCGGCGCGATGCCCTCGCGCACCCAGCGGTCCATCGCCAGGAGCAGCGCGCGCATGACGAACGTGTCGTCGGCTGGATTCCCCATCTGCTGCCCGGTGGTCCGCGCCGGCGGGAAGGCTCCCGGACCGTGCTGCGTGCCGGCGATGTGGAACGCGCGCACGTTGTCCGGCAGCTCGAGGTCGCGGGCGCCGTCCACGGAGGTGTGCACGAGCGCGGCCGAGCGGCCGGTCGCGCTCCAGTACTCGACGTCGGTGTTCGTGTAGAACACCTTCGGCTGGTTGCGGCGCGCGCGGTCGTTGTCGAGCAGGCCTTCGGTGACGCCGCTCACGGGATCACGCTGGGCGCGGTCGCTGAACGGGAACGCGGTCGCGGCGGAGTCGGCCGGGTTCGGCGTCGATCCGCGGCGGTTCAGGTCGATGCGCGCGGCGCCGGCAATGTGCGGCATCACCGCGTCGAACACCTGCCGCCCGCGCTCGTCCGTGTTGAACCCGTGGTACAGGAAGTCGCGCAGGTAGCGGCCGCTCTGCGACTGGCCGAACGAGTACGCATAGCGGGCCGACGTCACCGCCCCGGGCGTGTACTTGATCCAGCTCGCCATGTCGCGCACGGCGGCAAAGCCGAGCCCCCCGACCGGCGGCGTGCCCGGCACCTGAATCCGGAGCAGGTTGGCGCCCGTCCCCGCGACGTCGTGCTGCCAGCCGACCAGCACCACCGTGAAGCCGCGCTGCATCAGGAAGCCGTCGCCGAACTCGGAGGCACCGCCGCGTGCGCGGTTGTACATCGGCACCACGCGCGCGCCGCCGCGGTTCGGGATGTCGACGAGTGCCACGCCGTTGCCGCCGGTCTTCGGCCGCAGGATCGAGAAATCCGCGGAGAACTCGACCTTCCCCTGCGCGTTCTTCGGCGCCGTGCTGATGTCGGCGATGACCGCGTTGCTCGGATCGGCCGGATCGACCGCGAAGAAGACGCGGCCCGTAATGCGCTCGTAGCCGGCGATCGCAATGTCGGCGCGGCTGGCAATCTCCACGCGCGTGACCTCGGCGTACGCCGGACGTGCGACGAGCAGCGCCAGGACGAGAGCAAGCATTCGCATGGTCACCTCACCGAAGGGCCGGTCCGAAAACCGGCCCCTACATGTGTCGGGGCCGACCTCGAGGTCGGCCCCGAGGTCGCCGGAGCCATGAGCACGTCCCAGTGCGCGCCCGCGCGCTGCACCACGCGGTCGATGTCCTGCTGGAGCATGTAGCGGTCGCGGACGAGTCCTTCGGCAGCGGTCCGCACCAGGGCCAGATACTGTTCGCGCGACCGGTACCGCTCGGCGATCGCCGGGCGCGGGTCGCCGCGCTGCTCGCGTTCGGCCTTGGTCCGCGCGAACGGAATGTACGAGCCGGTGTTGCCGAGCAGGCGGCCGGTGTTCCCCGCCGCCTCGTTGCGGAAGTTCCAGCCGGTGTACGTCGCCAGCGGGACGGCCACCTCGGGGACGCGGATGCCCGCACGGTCGTTGCCATCGGCGTCCACCTGCGGCACCAGCAGCGGCAGCGGCGCGCCGGCGCCGGCGCCGTTGCGCACCAGCGCGTTCGCCGCGCGCATGGCGGTTCGCACCGTGCGCGGAGAGGCCACGCCGGGAATCGCCGGGAACGCCACCGCGTCCGCGCGCACGAGCGTTCCGTCCGCGAGCCGCGGATGGCGGCTCGGCGGCGGCGCGACGCCTTCCCTCGCCCAGCCGTCCATCGCCACCATCAACGCGCGCAGGACGTAGGTGTCCTCGACCGGATTGCCGCGCTGCTGGCCGGGGCCCCCGGCCGCCGGCGGAAACGCGCCCGGTGTGTGCTGCGCACTCGACGCCAGGTAGCTGCGGACGTTGTCGCCCGGCGTCAGGTCGCGCGCGCCGTCCGGCGTCGTGTGCGTGAGCGCGGCCACGCGGCCGGCGTCGATCCAGTACTCAACTGCGCTGTTGGTCAGGACGAGCTTCGGCTGGTGCCGCCGCGCGCGCGGATTGTCGAGCAGCCCGTCGGTCGCGCCAGTCACCGGATCGCGCTGCGCGCGATCGGCAAACGGGAACGGCCCGACGAAACCGTCCGCGGCAGTCGGGTTGGACCAGCGCCGGTTGATGTCGACGCGGGCAGCCCCCGCGATGTGCGCCCACACCGCGTCGAATACCTGGCGATCGCGCTCGTCGGTGTTGAAGCCGTGGTACAGGAATTCACGTAGGTAGCGGCCGCTCTGCGACTGCCCGAACGCATACACGAACTTCGCCGGCGCCACGGCGTCGGGCGCGTGGCGCAGCCAGCTCGCGAAGTCGCGCACGGAGGCGAGGCCAAGGCCGCCCACCGGCGGATTCGCCGCGCGGTAGCTCAGCTCGTAGATCCGTCCCGGCTCCAGCCCGCTCTCCATCGTCACCGTCTGGCCGGAGAGCGCGAACGATCCGCGCGGAACCGCCCGCCCCTTCTCGGCCAGGGCATCGCGCACCGTGAGCGTCGTGTCCGCTGCCGCGGCATCGACGGGTGCATACACGACCAGATCGCCGACCGTCGCGCGCGTGGTCCGCTGATTGACGGTGAAGATCGCCGAGACGAGACCCGTGATCGGCGTCCCCCGGTCGGTCGCCGCCGGCGCCTGGATGCGCAGCAGGTCGTTCCCCGCCGCCGGCAGGTCGAACTCCCAGCCGACGCCGACGATGGTGAACCCGCGCTGCAGCAGCAGGTCGTCACCGAACCGGTTGACCAGCCGGATGCTGCCGCGATTGACGATCTCCAGCACGGCGGCGCCGTTGCCGCCGGACGTCGGCCGCAGGGCGTAGAAGTCGGCGGAGAACTCGACCTTCCCCTGCGCGTTGCGCGGCGCCTTGTCGATGTCGGCAATCACCGCGTTGCGCGGATCGGAGGGGTCCACGGCGAAGAACACGCGGCCCATGATCCGTTCGTAACCGGCAAACGCCATGTCGGCGCGGCTCGTGATCTCGACGCGGGTGACTTCGGCATACGCAGGAACCGCGAGCAGCAGCGTCAGCGCCACAGACAGCACGCGCATGTTCACCTCACTCTGGCGAGCTCGTTGACGATGTCCCATTTGAAGCGGACGAAGCGGTGCAGCTCGCTCTCCAGGATGCGCTCCTGGTCGCTGTGCGCACCAAATCCCTTGGGGCCGTCCTCCATGTCGGTGGCGGGCCCGATGCCGTAGCACTGCACGCCGCGGGCGCGCAGGTACGCCATGTCGGTGGCGCCCGTGCTCATCACGGGCAGCGTGGTCGTGCCGTAGTGCTTCGTGACCGCGGCCTCGATCGCCTTGAAGGCGTCGGTGCCGAGCGTCGACGTCCCCGCCGGCCTGACGTCGCGCGCCGCGTAGGAGACCGTCACGGTCGGATCGTTGACGACCGCGCGAATCATCTCCAGCACCACCGCCGGATCGTCATCGGGCATCGTGCGCAGGTCGATCGTGGCCGTGGCCTCGGAGGGGATCACGTTGATCCGGTAGCCGCTGTCGATGATCGTCGGCGACAGCGTCGGGTGCAGCACGGCGGCCTTCGCGGGATCGTTGGCGCGGAAGTAGCGCTCGACCGCCGGCGCCTTCTGCGGATCGAGCACGTCGCGGTAGCGCGCCGCCTCGTCGCCGGAGGAGATCGACGCCAGGCGCTGGAAGTACGCGCGCGTGGTTTCGTTCAGCGTGATCGGCGGCTGCCAGTCGGCGATGCGCGTCAGCGCCGCCGCGAGGTGCACCACCGGATTGGTCTGCAGGGGCACCGATCCGTGCCCCGAGATGCCGCGCGCGGTCAGCTCCAGCGTCCGTGGAATCTTCTCGATGGTCTGCACCGAGGCGTACTCGACGCGGCCGCCGCGCCGCGTGACGCCGCCGCCCTCGGCCAGGCAGTACTCGGCGTCGATCGACGCGAAGTGCCGGTTGACCATGAACTGGATGCCGACGCGCGTCGTCCCCTCCTCGCCCGCCTCCGCGAGGAAGATCACGTCGCGGTCGAGCGGCACGTTGAGCCGCTTGAGCAGCAGCATCACCATCAGCCCGGCGGCGACGTTGTCCTTGTCGTCCACGGTGCCGCGGCCGTAGACATAGCCGCCGTCGCGCGTCGCGCTGAACGGCGGGTGCGTCCACTTCGACGCGTCCACATTGACGACGTCGGTGTGCCCCATGATGAGGATGGGCCGGCGGCTGCCGGTGCCCTTCAGCCGCGCCACCACGTTCACGCGGTTCGGCTCGAGGACGAACGTCTCGACGGGAATGCCGGCCTGCTGCAGCACCTGCTGGAGGTAGTCGGCCGCGGGCTTCTCGTTGCCGGGCGGGTCGCTGGTATCGAACCGGAGCAGCGCCTGGAAATGGCGCGTCGTCTCCTCTTCGATCCGGGCCCAGTCAGGCTGGCCGGGCCCCTGCGCGGCGACCGGGACCAGGGTGAGAACGCCTGTGAATACGGCTGTGGCAAGATAGCGCATCGATGCCTCGCGTCCGCGGCATGTTACTCCTTTCCTCCGCGCTGATGGCATGCGCTATCGGCCTGCGCGCGCAGGATCCGGGCTACAGCGTCGTCATCCGCAACGGCCTGGTGGTGGACGGCACCGGGAGCCCCTGGTACCGCGGCGATGTCGCGATCCGTGGTGATCTGATCGTCCGGATCGCGAGGCGTATCGACGGTGCGGCGGCGCGCATCATCGACGCCCGCGGCACGGTGGTCGCGCCAGGGTTCATCGACATCCACACGCACGCGCGAAGCGACATCCTCGACGTACCCACGGCCGACAACTACGTCCGGCAGGGCGTCACCACGCTCATCGAAGGCCCCGACGGCAGCTCGCCGATTCCGCTGAAGCCGTTTCTCGACGAGATCGCGGCGAAGCGCATCACGCCGAACTTCGGCACCTTCATCGGCCAGGGTTCGGTGCGCGAGGCGGTCGTCGGCTCGACCAATCGGTCCGCGACGGCGGACGAGGTGGAGAAGATGCGCGGGCTCGTGCGCGAGGGCATGAACGACGGCGCGCTGGGGCTGAGCAGCGGCCTCTTCTACGTGCCCGGCACGTTCACCGAAACGGCGGAAGTCATCGAGCTGGCCCGGATGGCGGGCGCGATGGGCGGCATCTACATCTCGCACATCCGCGATGAAGCGTCGCGCGTCGTGGACAGCGTGCGGGAGACGATCCAGATCGGCGAACAGGGCGGCCTGCCGACGCAGGTCACCCATCACAAGGCCATCGGCAAGCCGAACTGGGGCCGGACGGTCGAGACGCTGCGGCTCATCGACGAGGCGCGCGTCCGCGGCGTCGATACCACGTTGGACGTGTATCCCTATACCGCGTCGGCAACGAACATCGCCTCGGCGCTCCTGCCCGCCTGGGCACTCGAGGGCGGTCGCGACGCGACCCTCGCGCGGCTGAAGGACCCGGCGCAGCGCTCGAAGATCAGGGTCGAAACCGTCCGCATCCTCCGTGACGAGCGCGGCGCCGGCGATCCGCAGAACGTGCAGCTGTCCCGCTGCGAGTGGAACGATTCGCTGGCGGGCACACGCCTCGGCGACCTCACGCGCCAGCGGGGCCAGGCCGTGACGCTCGAGACGGCCGCTGAGACCGTCTTCTGGATCGTCGAACAGGGCAACTGCGGCGGGATCTTCCACGCCATCGACGAACAGGATCTGCAGCGGGTGCTCCGGCACCCGGCAACGATGATCGGCTCCGACGGCCAAGTCACGGTCTTCGGCCGCGCGAACCCGCACCCGCGCAGCTACGGCACCTTTGCGCGCGTGCTCGGCCGCTACGTTCGTGAGCTGAAGATCCTCTCGCTCGAAGAGGCGGTGCGCAAGATGTCCGCGTTCCCCGCTCAGCGTCTCGGCTTCGCCGACCGCGGTGTCATCCGCGAAGGCTTGAAGGCCGACATCGTCGTCTTCGATCCCGCCACCGTGCGCGACCGTGCCACATTCGAGCAGCCGCACCAGTACGCCGAAGGCGTGTCGTACGTGCTCGTGAACGGCGAGCTGGTGTTTGCGGACGGGATGATGACGTCAGCGCGGCCCGGCCGCATCCTCAGAGGGACTGCAGCTGCGCAATCTGATAGGCGAGACCCGCCATCCCCGTGAGCACCGCGACGAGCACAGTGACGAGAAGACCGATCGTCCACGTGAACCGGCGGTCCATCTCGGTCCGCAGCGACCGGAAGTCGGCGGCGATGTCAGCCCGGAGGGCCCTCATCTCCGCCCGAATATCCGCGAATAACGCCGCGTGATCTTCCATCCGGCCTTCCATGCAAGCGACACGCTGTTCAAGGCCGCTCATGCCCTGTCCAAGGAGCATGAACCGAGCCGTGATCATCAGCGAGCGAGAGAAACCCGCAGGGTCTTGTACGCGTTGGGCTTCCGACGACGACGATACCATCGTCCCCACCCCGAGGTAGCAGTTTTTTCGTACCGGATCGGCGGATCGCGCGGCAGAAAGTGCGTACGTGCCGGGCGACGCGTGCGTCGCCCCTACTCTTCCTCCGCCGCCGCGGGCGCGCCGAGCGTGCCGCTCGCCTTCTGCATCAGATAGGTCTTGATGAAGTTGTCGAGATCGCCGTCGAGCACGCGGTTGACGTCGCCGACCTCCATCTTCGTGCGGTGGTCCTTGATCATCTGATACGGCTGCAGGACGTAGCTGCGGATCTGGCTGCCGAACCCGATGTCGCGCTTCTCGCCCCCGAGCTGCTCCAGCTTCGCCTGCTGTTCCTTCATCTTCAGGTCGAAGAGCCGCGACCTGAGCACCTTCATCGCCTGCGCGCGGTTCTTGTGCTGCGACCGCTCGTTCTGACAGGAGACGACGATGCCCGTGGGCATGTGGGTGATGCGGACGGCGGAGTCGGTGACGTTGACGTGCTGGCCGCCCGCGCCGCTGGAGCGGTACGTGTCCACGCGCAGATCCTTTTCCTCGATCTCGATGTCCACGTCTTCCGGCAGCTCGGGCCACACGAACACCGACGCGAACGACGTGTGCCGGCGCGCCGCCTGATCGAACGGTGAAATGCGCACGAGCCGGTGCACGCCGGCCTCCGCCGACATCAGGCCGAACGCATAGTCGCCGACGACCGAAAACGTGACGCTCTTGATCCCGGCCTCGTCCCCCGGCTGGTAGTCGATGACGTCGCGCTTGAAGCCGCGGCGCTCCGTCCACTTCGCGTACATGCGGAACAGCATCTCGGCCCAGTCCTGCGACTCGGTACCGCCCGCGCCGGGATGGATGGCAACGATGGCGTTGGAGCGGTCGTACTCGCCGCCGAGCATCTTCTTGGTCTCGGCGGCTTCGACCTCCTGCTGGAGCTCGTCGAGGCCGCGCGCGAGATCGCCCGCGACATCCTCGCCCGCGTTCGCCCACTCGATGAGGACGCCGATGTCGTCGGCCCTGCGGCGCAGCGACTGGCGCAGCGCCTGGTCGTCCTCGAGACGGCGGCGCCGCTGCATGACCTTCTGGGCCTCCGCCTGGTTGCCCCAGAAATCCGGGCTGGCGATCTTCTGCTCTACTTCGGTGATCTGTTCGTCGAGGCGGGCGCCCTCAAAGATGCCTCCGCAGCTCGGATGCCCGCTTGTCGAGATCCTCGTACCGCCGCACCAAATCATCGAGCTCTAGCGCCAAGATGTCGTCCTCCGAAACACGACGAGCGCAATCCCCACCACCGCAATGGAGGCGTAGGCGATCGCGTCGCCGATCGTCGCGTACATCGTCCGGCCGGTCAGGAGACGCACCTCCGCGACCAGGCCCACCTGCTCAAAGATAGCCGACGCGCGGACGACGCGCCCGTACGGGTCCACGACGCCGCTGATTCCGGTGTTGGCCGCCCGCGCCAGGTAGCGCCCCTGCTCGATCGCGCGCATCGACGCCAGCTCCCAGTGCTGGAACGGCGCCGACGAGTCGCCGTACCAGCCGTCGTTGGTGATGGTCGTCAGCAGCTCGCTTCCGCCCAGCACGCCCCGCCGGATGAGGGACGGGTACGCCACTTCATAGCAGATCGCCGTGCTGATCCGGTGCGAGCCGACCGGCAGCATCACCGCGGCATCCCCCGCCGAGAAATCGGTGAACCGCTCCACGAGCGGCGAGACGAAATAGAGGAGCTGCTTCAGCGGGATGAACTCGCCGAACGGGACGAGGTGGATCTTGCGGTACACCGCGGCCGTGTCGCCCTGGGGCGTTACCAGGAACGCGGCGTTGTACAGACGATACGGCTGCCCCGTGCGGTCCACCTGATCGCTGCCGAACAGGATCGGGACGCGCACCTCGCGGGC
>VFYY01000052.1 GCA_016871375.1 Acidimicrobiia bacterium | reverse complement strand
CGGCCGCGACGCTGACCGAGTACTGGGACCTCTTCACGGAGGCCAACGGCGATCAGTGGATCATGATCACGAGCACGGTGGAGGATCCGACCTACCTGCGGGAGCCGTGGGTCACCTCGCTTCACTTCAAGAAGGAGCGCGATGGGACGAAGTGGGATCCGGCGCCGTGTTCGGCGCGGTGAGCGGATCGCGGCGCTCGCGCTGGCGGCGCTGCTCGTCGGCGCGCCGGCGGACGCGCAGTTCGATCTGACGGGCAAGTGGGTCTCGCGCTCGACGCAGGATCCCATCGAACGGGGAGCCGGGCCGGATCCCGTGGACTACCTTGCGCTGCCGCTCAACGACGAAGGGCGCGCGCGGGCGCTCAGCTACGACTACTCGCTGATGTCGCTGCCCGACGGGCAGTGCGGCTACCACACGCCCTTCTACATCGTGCTGGGCCCCTTCGGCCTGCACATGTGGAACGAGTTCGACCCGGTGACCGGCCGGCTCGTCGCGTGGAAGATCGGCGCCTGGGTCGACAAGGACATCCAGACGATCTGGATGGACGGCCGCCCGCATCCCTCCCCGCATGCGGCGCACACCTACGGCGGCTTCACCACCGGCCGGTGGGAAGGCAACACGCTCGTCACGACGACCACGCACATGAAGGCGACGACGATCCGCCGCAACGGGGCGCCGGTGAGCGACCGCGCGACGATGAGGATGTACTTCGTGCGGCACGGCGACGTGCTGAGCATCCGCGCGGTGATGGAGGATCCCGTCTACCTCTCGGAGCCGCTCGTGCGCAGCCGCGTGTGGTCGCTCGATGCGCGCGGGGATCTGAACCTCGGCAACGGGGTGGCCTCGCCGTGCGAGGTGATTTCGGAGCTGCCGCGCGCCGACGCGGCCGGCGTGGTGCCGCATTACCTGCCCGGGCGGAACCCCTTCGTGGACGAGCTCACGCGCACCTACAACATCCCCGTCGAGGCCGTGCTCGGTGGGGCGGAGACGTTGTATCCCGAGTTCCGGAAGAAGTTGACGGGCTACCGGCCGCCGGCGTCATGCAGGCGGTACTGCGGGTGCGGGGGACTGGGCGTCCCCTGCATCGCAGACGGCAGCGGCGTCGCGCGCTGACCCTGGTGGTAAAGTACTCGCAGCTGTCCTGAGCCTCCCGCCCGGCGGGTTCCTCATCATGGCCCCGGGGAACCCGTGCCACATCCCCTTCCAAGGAGAACGACGTGCATTCAGCCGGTGATCGCGTGACTCATGTCCAGTACGGCGACGGGACGGTCGAAAGCGTGAACGAATACCACACGCGCATCGCCTTCGACGGCCACGGCCTCAGGACGTTCGTGTCCTCGCGCGTCGTGCTGGCGCCCTCGTCCACGCCGGCGCCGGTGAAACCCGTGCGCGCGCGCAAGAAGGCCGCCGGCGGCGCCACGCTACGTTGACGCGGGCCTGTGCGCGCGCAGGAACGAGCGGACGTGGCGCACGGCCAGCGGGATGCGGGTCGGCGGCTCCTTCCACGGGTAGAGGCTGACCTCTGACTTCGGCGCCAGCATCGCCGCCTCCATCGCCACCGCGTAGGGGTGCGCCGGGATGTCGTCCGGCAGGATCAGCACGGGCGTCTGGCAGCTCCTCACGAAGTCGCGCGACACGGTGAACACGAAGTCCGGGTTGGTCCGGTACATCTTCGTGAGGAACCGGTCCACCGTCTCCATCGTGACCCCCGGCTGCCGCTTGACGAACTCGGGGCCCCAGCCCTTCATGTTGTTCTCGTAGAAGAGGTCGCGCGCCTCGGGGCGCGACCCGCTCGGCTGCGCGAGCACGGCGGCGACGACGCGGTTCGGCGCGCGCTCGAGCAGGTTCCAGATGAAGGGGCC
Source organism: Acidimicrobiia bacterium (assembly GCA_016871375.1). Taxonomy (GTDB): domain Bacteria; phylum Acidobacteriota; class Vicinamibacteria; order Vicinamibacterales; family UBA2999; genus VFYY01. The sequence goes on along the minus strand of VFYY01000052.1, from coordinate 21,427 downwards.
GCCGATGCAGAAGCCGAGCACCATGAACCTGTCGATGCCGAGGTGGTCCATCACGCCGAGGTGGTCGTCGGTGAACGCGTCCCACGGCCGGTCGACGTCGAGCGGGCCGGTGGACTGCCCGGCGTTGGCGTTGCGCAGGTCGCACGCGATGCAGCGGAACTCGTTCTTGAACTCGTCAACCGGGTTGAACGGCGACCCCGTGAGCAGCCCGTTGATCGTGGAGTTCAGCCCGCCGCCGGCGATGAGGAGCAGCGGGAAGCCCGAGCCCCACTCCTGGTAGCGGATGCGCACCGCGCCCTTCTGGTAGAAGGAGCCGGTCTGGCCCGTCTGTCCCTGTCCGCGCCCCTGCGCGAAGACGCGTTGTGCTGCTGCCATGGCAGTTGCCGCGGCGCCCGACTTCAAGAGCGTGCGTCTGATGCGATCGACCATCGGCGTCCTCCGTTCGGCGCGTACTCTACTGACGCCTTGCGGCCAGCGCAAGCGGGCCGTAGAATGGAGCTTCGGCTGGGCCGCTAGCTCAATTGGCAGAGCAGCAGACTCTTAATCTGCGGGTTGAAGGTTCGATTCCTTCGCGGCTCACCACACCTTCCTCAGCACTCTGACCCGGCGCCAAGTACTCGAAAAATGGTGCGGTTGCCGCGGTTGGATTGAATCGATTTCCGTCGAATGCGAGTCCTTCAGGGAGGAACAGCTGCTGAAGCCGCTGCTTGTGATTTAGCGAAGCCTGCACCCACAGGTCCGCTGCTCGCGGTAAAACGCGCTCTGCGAACGCCAGGATGCCCTGAACGTCGAGTTCGTCGGTCGCCTCGGCGTGATGGTCGATCTGCGTAAGCGTCAACTCCTCGCGCAGCTTGTCGCGCTGGCGTTCATAGCTCTTCAGGTCGATCGCCTGTGCGAACAAATACGCGTCGTCGAGGCGGTCGAGCTTCTGCCGAATCGCTTTGGCCCGGCGCTCAGTGTCGGCCGTACGGTCCTTGGCCTCTGTGTGAGCTGCTGCCGCACGTGGAGTTAATTCGCGTGATTTCGACGCGAGAATGCCGCGCACATTGAGTGCGCATGTACCCGCGCAGTCGGGGCGTGAGCGACCCCCTGGGACGGGCCCGGGGACGCCTACGGGGTCAGGAGGGGGGTCGCTCACGTCCCGGCTGCTATCGGTACTCGCAATCGCGCGCGGCAAAGAACGCCGCGCGCCGAGGTGACCTTCGCGTCTGCACAAGGACGCAAGTTGAACGAGGCGCTGGATTAACGAGCGCCGTACGCATCACTGCGTGTTGACGATAGCGCAGGCCGCCGCGACTGCCAGCGACACGTCAAAGCGGACGAATGCGCCCTGGGTCGTCGTCCCCGTGTTCTTCCAGCCACAGTGCGGCGTTATCCCCAGCATCGCGAGGTGATTCCCCTAGCCCAATCGTCCCCTTCTGAGCGGCAGTCAAAGTAAGGGGCTCACCAAGGGAAAAGAGAACCAGTTCGCGCGCGGGCGGTCAAGGGCCCGCCCACAAGGGCGTTGACAGCCCTTCGTACTAGCCCTACGCTGGCCTCATGGAAGTGCACGCTCCACCGGACCGAGTCCCGATTGAGACCGATGCCGACGGAGTGATCAGAGTCGGTGGCACACGGGTGACTTTGGACACTCTCGTCGCCGCATTCGACGCCGGTGCGACCGCAGAGGAGATCGCCCAGCAGTACGATTCCGTCACGTTGGCTGACGTGTACTCGGTCATTGGGTACTACCTCCGCCACCAGTCCGAGGTGCGCGCATACTTGGCCGAACGTCAGAAGAAGGCCGCCCAATCCCGTGAAGAGGATGAACGGCGCTTCAGTCCAAAGGGTGTACGTGAGCGATTGCTCGCGCGCCGGCGGTAGGCAGGCCTTCGGTGCTGCGACTGGCGGCAGACGAAAACTTCAACAACAACATCGTTCGCGGACTCCTTCGCCGTAAACCCGACGCCGATTTCGTTCGGGTCCAGGACGTAGGCCTTTCAGGAGCCGACGATCCGACCGTCCTCGAGTGGGCTGCAGAACAAGGACGCGCAGTCGTGTCGCATGATGTGTCCACGCTGCGCAAGCATGCGTACGAGCGAGTGGCTGCCGGCCTGAGGATGCCCGGCGTGTTCGAGGTGCCGAACACCCTGAACATCGGTCGCGCCATTGACGACCTGCTCCTGATTGTCGAGTGCAGCTTCGAAGGCGAGTGGGAAGGACAAGTCCGTTATCTTCCTCTGTAGGCGGGCGTGCCGGGAGCGGCTTGGCCGAAGCGGCAGGAAGCGCCGTTGCCGCTCGCGAAGGCGGGATCCCCGTCGCATATAATCCGCCGTAAACTCGCAGTCACCGAGAGACGCAGTTGACGGCCGGAACCCGGCTCGGTCCGCTGCGGCGGGTTGCTGAGTCCGAGCAAGCATTGGCGACCTTTGCTAAGCAGCATGGTGCGATGCCGGTCTCAGTCTTTGACTCGGATGCTGTGAATCGTTCGTTCACCGCCCAGTTGCAGCGCAGGTTGGAGGGCGCTGTGATCGCCTTTAGGGGGCATTAGGCCCCAATGGACGCCGCAGCGTTTGCCGTTGCGCTTGCGCGAACCACAGAACGCCTGGTCAGGCGATCCGCCGAAAGCCATCAACCCGTCTGAGCCATTCGCCAATCTGGTTCCAACTGGCGAAAGTTAGGCTCACCACCTTTCCCTTCCCTTGAACAGCCTCAACAGCGTTGGTCGGGCATGCCGCGTGCACGCGCATGGGGCATGGACCCGAATGAACCGATCCTTACCGCCGCCCGCGCGTTCGCGGTCTACATCTTCATGCTGATCGTGATCCGCGCGCTCGGCAAGCGCACGGTCGGCAACTGCTCCGCCTTCGATCTGCTGGCCGCCCTCATGCTCGGCGAGGTCGTGGACGAAATCGCGCACGTGGCCGCCGACCACGTGCGCGTCCGCGCGTGATCAGAACGTGAAGCGCACCTCGCCGACGATCGAGCGCTTGATGACGTCGCCGAAGACGTGCTGCATCACTTCCTCGTTGGCGAGGTTCGTCCCCTTGATGCTCGTGACCACGCGCTCGCCGGCCCATCTCACGCCGAAGCCGGCGTTGACGAGCGTGTACGACTCGGTCGTGCCGGAGAAGCGCGCGTCGAGCACGTCCTGCCAGTACGCCTCGTCGGTGAAGTTCACGTTCAGGTTGCCGAGGAACCGGTTGTAGGAGAAATCGAGCCCGGCGTTGAAGCGGTTGCGCGCCGGCCAGTTCACGTCGTTGATCGTCGTGCCCGCCGGCAGGTTCTCGGCCTCGGGCATCGCCTGGTACGAGTAGTTCGTGAAGACGTTGACGTAGCGGTTGAGCGCGGCGTCGACGCCCAGCTCGACGCCGCGGTCCTTGATCGTCCCCAGATTCAGGTAGGTGATGTGCGACGGCAGCAGCACGCCGTTGGCCGCCAGCACGGTCAGCGCGGCGGTGGGAATCAGCGCCGGCCACGTCGGCGGCGCATTCGCGGCCGTGTACGCCCGCACGGGCGTGAAGTAGATGCCGTTCTTGGTGCGGTTCCAGTAGACCGCCGCCGTGAGGGTCGCGCGGTTGCGGACGACGCCCGTGTACCCGACCTCGTAGGCCGTCATCGTCTCCGGCTTCAGATCCGGGTTGCCGTTGGCGTTGATCGGGAACACGAAGCGGCTGAGGAGCGGCGACAGCACGCTCAGGTTGACCTCGTTGAGCACGGCCGTCTGGATGTTGTTGTTGATGTACGACGGGGCCCGGAACGCGCGATTGAAGGAGAGGCGGAACGTCTGCGCCCGGTCCGGCTTGATCATGAACGTCGTGCGCGGCGAGAACTCGGCGCTGTCGATCGACGAGAACTTGTCCACGCGGCCGCCGACCACCCAGCGGAAGTGGTCGCCGAGGAAGATCTCGTCCTGCAGGTAGACGCCGCCCTCGTTGCGGTTCTCGTCCACCGGCGCCACCGAGATGTCGAAGCGGTTGTGCCGGTAGTTGCCGCCGAAGCTGAGCACGTGGCGCGTGCCGATCGTGCGCAGGTCGTTGGCCTCGACGTCGAAGGTCTTCGTGTCGAAGAGCAGCGGCAGCGGCAGGCCGTTCGGCCCGCGCGTGAGCAGGTTCATCGCGGTGCCGTTCAGCAGGTTCGTGAAGAACGCGAGGCGGCGCCCGCCGTTCTGGTAGCGCGTCGCCGCGTAGACCATGCGCGAGTCGCTGTCGATGTCGAAGGGGCCGATCCCGCTGTGGATGATGCCTTCGGTGCCCGCCACGCCGCCGCTCATGACCAGGGTGCCGCCGCCGGTGAAGTCGTAGTCCACGCGCGCGTCGAATTTCGGCTGCGACGTGCCCGTGTTGACGAACGGCGGGTACGGCGTCCGGAACGGGTTGTTGATGACGCCGGTCGGCCGCGGCGTCGGGTCCTGCGACAGGTAGCCGGCCGAGATCTTGAACGCCCAGTTCTGGTCCACGGCCTGCGCGTGCGACCCGTGCACGGAGAAGAGCGTGCCCGCGTCCTCGTCGCGGCCGGTCACGCTGCGATCGAAGGCGCCGATGCCGATCGTGAGCGTGCTGCCGCCCTGCGCGGCGAGCTCGCGCGGCGTCTTCGTGATCACGTTCACCACGCCGGTCATCGCGTTGGCGCCCCACACCGCCGACGCGGGTCCGCGGATCACCTCGATCTGCCGGATGTCGCCCGGGTTCATCGGCACGAAGTCCCACATGACCATGCCGAAGAAGTCGAGGTAGATGCTGCGGCCGTCCACGAGCGCGAGCTGCGAGGTGGCCAGCGTCGAGGTGGCGCCGCGCGTGGTGACGTTGAAGTCGCGTGCCGATGCCTGCATCACGTTGACGCCGGGCACCGTCCGCAGCAGGTCGCCCATGTTCGTGGCGGGCGAGTTCTCGATGGTCTCGGCGGTGACCACGCTGACCGCCGCCGGCGCGTTGACCAGCTCCTGCTCGGTCTTCGACGCGGTGACGACCACCTGTTCCTCGAAGGAAATGGGCGCGTCGGGATCGGCCGGCGCCGGCTGCTGTTGCTGCGGCGGCTGCTGCTGCGCCTGGGCGAAGGCCGGGCTCGCGCAGAGCGCGGAGAGAGATAGAGCGAGCGCAAGCCGTGCGGGCGTAAAGCGCATCATGCGTGTGGACTCCTCGGGCGGTATTGTGAGGGCACGGCCGAGTCGGCGCAAGTGCGCGTGCTAAGATGACACGTCGCGCGCCCGTAGCTCAGTTGGATAGAGCGCCGGACTTCGAATCCGTAGGTCGCAGGTTCGAGTCCTGCCGGGCGCGCCAGGCTGCACACCTTTTTGCGCCCGTAGCTCAGCTGGATAGAGCGACGGCCTCCGGAGCCGTAGGCCACAGGTTCGAATCCTGTCGGGCGCGCCACCCTTCCGGTCCGACAATCCAGTTGCCGAGGTCCATGCCGATCGACGAAACGACGACGGCGTCTACCCGGATTGGCCGAGCCTCATCACCGCGCGCAGGTCGGCGCCTTTCGCCTTGCGCAGCGCCGCCCACGGATCGCCCACCGCCTCGAGACGGTCGGCGAAGCTCTTCAGCGTGAAGTCCTTCGGCGTCAGCCCGCCGTCCTCCACCTCGTCCCACGTCAGCGGCGTGGACACGCCCGCGAAGTCGTTGGCGCGCGCGCTGTACGCGCTCGCCAGCGTCTTGCCGCGCACGTTCTGCATGTAGTCCACGTAAAGGCGCCGGCCGCGTGCCTTGATCGACCGCTCGACCGTTGCCAGCTTCGGATGCTTCTTCGCCACCATCGTCGCGACGATGTGCGCGAAGAGGAACCCCGCCTCGTACGGCGTGTCCGGCGGCATCGGCACGTAGACGTGCAGGCCGCCGGAGCCGGAGGTTTTCGGGAAGCCGGGCGCCTTCAGCGCGTCGAGCTCGTCGCGGACCCAGCGCGCCACGTCGAGCACGCGCGCGAAGGGCAGTCCGTCCGGCGGATCGAGGTCGATCGCGACGTGGTCGATGACGTCCTCGGACCCGACGCGCGAGAACCACGGATCCTGGGACATCGAGGCGAGCTGCGCGGTGTAGAGGAGCGTCACGAGCGAGCCGCCGATGATGTGCGGGCGCGTGTCGCTTTCGCTGGTGGCGCGCTCCACGCGCACGCCCGTCGGCACCTTGTCGGGCGCGCGGTGCTGGTAGAACGGCTTGCCGTCCACCCCGTTCGGATAGCGCTTCATCACGAGCGGCCGGTCCGCGAGCACCGGCAGGATGTACGGCGCCACGCGGGCGTAGTGGCGGAACAGGTCCCCCTTGGTGAGCTTCAGCCGGGGCCAGAAGATCTTGCGCAGGTTGCTGACGTCGAGACGCTCGCCGCCGGGCAGCTCCAGCACGCCGTCGCCGGCGCCGGCTTCGATCTCGTCGAGCCGCGCGATCAGCGTGGACACCGCGGCCTTGGTGAGCGCGGTTCCGCGCGCGCGCTTCTTCTCGGCCGCCTCGGAGCGGCGCGTGTTCGACCTGGCGCGCGCCGCGGGCACTCGCAGGAGCTGGTCGGGTTCCTTCCTCACGCGCTCCGGCCTGATGTCATCGCGCAGGCCGAGGTAGGTGGGGTGCCGCAGCTTGCGGTCCGCGGTCCACTCGGTGAACTTGACCTCCGCCACCAGCGACGGCTTCACCCAGTGCGGCCGCTCGTTCGTCTTCGGCGTGTTGGCAAACGGCGACACCTTCGTCTCGAGCGCGCGCAGCTGCTTCCAGACGCGCCCGAGCTCCGCGTCGGTGAACCCGCCGCCGCTGTGGCCGACGTACTCGAGCCGGCCGCGCTCGTCGTAGAGGCCCAGCAGCAGCGCACCGAAGAACGGGCGCGTTCCGCGCGGATCGGTCCAGCCGCCCACGACGCAGACCTGCCGGCGCACCAGCTTCAGCTTCCGCCAGTCAGGCGACCGCTTGCCCGAGCGGTAGACCGAATCGAGGCGCTTGGCGATCAGCCCCTCCCAGCCTTCCGTGTCGGCACGCTGGTGCAGCGCCCGGCCGTCGCCCGTGACCTGCTGGCTGATGCGGATGCGGGGATCGTCCAGGCCGCGCAGGAGCGCCTCGAGACGCGCGCGCCGCTCCCGCAGCGGCAGCGGACGGAGGTCCTCGTCGCCGATGCGCAGGACGTCGAACAGGATTAGCGCGACGCCGCTCTTCGCGCCCTGCTGGAGGTGCTGGAACCCGATGGGAGTGCCGCGCTCGTCGAGCGCCACGATTTCGCCGTCGAGCAGGACCGGTGCATCGAGCGTCCGCGCCCAGTCGTGGAGCGCGGCGGCCACGGCGGGATACTGCCGCGTTTTCTCGTTCCCGAGCCGCGACCAGACGCGCACCTCGGAGGGCGCGGCCACGGACACCAGCGCGCGAATGCCGTCGTATTTCGGCTCGTAGGCGAAGCCGGCTGACTGGAGCGGCGCGTCGCCCGTGCTGGCCAGCATGGGCCGCACGCCGGCGGGGTCGTCGCGCCACATACAGGTGGATGTTTGTAAGTCAAAGGTCAAAAGTCAAAAGTCAAAGGCTTGAAAAGACGAGCTTCGGCTCCTTGCCCTTCATGCGCGCCCTGACGATGCGCATCAGGTTCTCGCGGTACTCGTCGGTGAACTGCGACGGGTCCCACGCGTCGTGCAGGTCGTACGACGTCTCGAAGAGCGGTCGTCGATCTCCTCTTCCTTGACGAAGGAGCGGATGTCCACGGTCCGGCTTGACGAGCCCGAACGCGATCGGGCCTTTCCACAATGCACGCGCCATGTCAGTGGCGCGTGCAATCCCAAACCCCGAATCTAGCGGGTCCGCTGCTTCGTCAGGTCCCGCTCCGCTTCGATCCAGTCGTCGAAGTCGGCGCCGTCCTGGCCGCCGCGGCTGAGGTAGCGATGGTAGGCCGCCTCGGCGATTTCCTCCGGCGTCGGCTTCGGGGTCACGGCGCCGTTGCCCGCCTTCGTGGAGCGCCGCGCGCGCGGCGCGGCCGGTGACGAGGAAGGGGCTGATGTCTTCTTGGCCATGGCTGAACTCTGCAAAACGCGGTGTTTCGAGATCGGCCATTTTACTGCAGGGCGACGCATGCGTTGCCCCTGCATCGTCGCTTCTTCTTCCTCCATCACGTCATATTCGGAGGCAATCATCGTGAGGCGGTTGAGCGCGGCGCAGGGTGCCTGGGGCACCCTATTCTGCGAGATTGTGTCTTACCGCGTAATGGGTGAGCTCCGCGTTGGTGCGCATGTCCATCTTCTCCAGCACGCGCGCGCGGTAGGTGCTCACCGTCTTCACGCTGAGCGACAAGGTCGTCGCGATCTCCGACACGGTCTTGCCGCTGCCGATCATGCGCAGCACCTGGTACTCGCGATCGGACAGCCGCTCGTGCGGGTTTTCGTCGCGGTCCGGGTGCACGCCCATCGCGACGCGCTCGAGGATTTCCGGTCCGAAGAACTTGCCGCCCTTCAGCAGCCGCGACACGGCCGTGACGAGCTCGGTGTCCGCGGTGTCTTTCGTCAGGTAGCCCGACGCGCCGGCCGCGATCGCGCGCCGTGCGAACTGATCGGCGGTGTGCATGCTGAGCACGAGCACGGGCAGCCGCGGCTGCAGGTGCCGCACGCGCTTCAGCACGTCGAGGCCGCTGCCGTCGGGCAGCGACAGGTCGAGCACGATGATGTCCCACGGGTGCGCACCAACGAGTTCGAGCGCGTCGCGCCCCGAGCCGACTTCGTGAATGACGGAGCCGGCGAAGGCGGCGGCGAGCAGGTCCCGCAGGCCGCGCCGGACGATCGGATGATCGTCCACGAGCATCACGCGCAGCGTCGTGGTTCGGTTCTCGAGCAGCGCTTCGCTCATGATTCCTCGACTTCGCTCCGCACGGGGAGCACCATGGCCACCAGCGTGCCGTGTCCCGGGCGGCTGGTGATCCGGACGTCACCGCCCAGCGCGCGAGCCCGCTCGCGCATCCCCATCAGGCCGAGCGACTCCGCGCCCCGCCGCGGCTCCTCGCTCATCCCGACGCCGTTGTCCCTGACGTTCAGCATCAGGAGATCGCGCCCCCGCATCGTCAGGCGCGCGGTGATCGCGGTGGCCTGCGAGTGGCGCACCGCGTTGGTCACCGCTTCCTGGAAGATGCGGAAGGCGGCAGTGGCGCGCTCCGGCTCGATCGACCCCTCGACGCGGTTCCAGACCTCGATCGGGATGCCGGACTGCGCCGTGAGCCTGCGCGCCTCGTACTCGATGGCGCCGCCCAGGTCGTGATGGTCGAGCAGGGCGGGCCGGAGGTCGCTCGAGATCCTCCGCACCATCGCTATTCCTATATCGATCTGACCGACCGCCGACTGCAGGCGATCCACGATGTCGCCCGGCACCTTCAGCTCGTGGAGCCGCCGCAACACGGCGGCGAAATCGAGCTTGATGCCGGTCAGGAGCTGCCCGAGCTCGTCGTGCAGCTCGCGGGCAATGCGCGTGCGCTCCTGCTCGCGCATGCGCTCGACGTACTCGCGCAGCGCACGCAGGTCGGTCGTGTGCCTTTCCTCTTCGCCTTCCGGTTCGGCCACGGTATTAGGGGCCTCGTCCAAGTGCGTACGTTCTAGCACGGTTGAGGCGAAACGGTGTCGGCATTTGTCCGACGAACCGACAGTGCGTTTCCGACACAGCCCAAGCATTGGTGATTTGCGATTTGTGATTTGCGATTGGGATTTGGGATTTGGGATTTGGGATTTGGGATTTGCGCCGTATGGCCGATAAGTCAACCATGGCGATACGCCGCCAAGCCAGAGCCGTCTCCCGGCGGTACTGCGTCTACGTCATCGAGCTGTCGCGCGACTGCGTGAAGACGCCGTGCGCGCTGGCGCCGGTGTACGTCGGCCAGACGGCCCACACGCCCGAGCACCGCTTCGAGCAGCACAAGGCCGGCGGCAAACTCGCGGCGGGCAAGCCGCACCGCTTCGGCAAACGCCTGCGCTACGACCTGATGAAAGACATCGGCCCGTTCTCGACGCGCAAGGAAGCCGAGGCTGCCGAGAAAGCTGTCGCCCAGGCGCTCGAGAAGCGCGGGCACCCCGTCTTCTGGGGCTGAAACAAGTGGGAAGGTGGGGCGGCTGACGGGTCTCGAACCCGCGACTTCCTGAGCCACAGTCAGGCGCTCTACCCCTGAGCTACAGCCGCCATTCGACTCGGCGCGCGCTCTCGCGCGCGCCTCGCTCATGGCAAGCCATCACTGCACGGCCGGCCACTCGCAAGCGCGACGAAACTCAATGTTAACACGCTGAAACCGGCGCGATGTGCGGCGCTCACCGACCGGGCCCAGCAGCAGGCAGACGACGCCGACGTCCACGTTGACCGGCTTCTCGGCGAGCCGCGGGTCCTCGGCCATCCAGTCGTAGCGCTCCACCGCCTCGCGGAAGCGCTCGGCGATGATCCACGCCGCGCTGAAGTGATCGAGGTCGGGGATGAGGAAGCAGAACTCGTCGCCGCCGAAGCGCGCGATGCTGCTGACGGTCGCCTCGCGCGCCGACAGCTCCTCGCGCAGCTTGTTCAGGCGCTCGGTGAAGCCGGCCGAGACCGCCTGGATGGCCTCCTGCTTCGACTGCTGCCAGAGCCGCTCGTGCCGGATGAAGACGTGGTCGATCGCGTCGAGCAGCGCCTGCTCGTGCCCGGCCGAGAGGTGGAGCCGCTTTCGGATCCACTGGTGCAGCTCCGACCGGGTCTCGGGAGCGGTGTCCACGTCGATGTGTGCGTTTCTGCGCATGCGCGCCGGCCCGGCCACGATCTTGGTCCCTGGGCCGGGCAATTCAAGCGCTGTGCCCGGGTTTTGACCGAGAATTGCCCAATGGATCACCCGCAGGTCGTCAATCCCGCCGAGCGAGCGGAATTCCGCCCCGACAAAATGGGAAAAACGACGCTGTTCGAGTCGCCCCGGCTGCTCGTCGGCCTCAACGCGTTCGAGCCCGGCCAGGCGCACGCGCTGCACGCGCATGCGGGCATGGACAAGGTGTACCACGTGGTCCAGGGGGAAGGACACTTCCTGCTGGAGGGCCGCGAACTGCCCATGAAGACGGGCGATCTGCTCGTGGCGCCCGACGGCATCCCCCACGGCGTGCGCAACTCGGGCCACGCACGGCTCATCGTGCTCGCCATCCTGGCGCCGGCGCCCTGATGAGCTTCGCACGACACGCACGTGCTGCCGGTGCGCGCCGCCTGATTAGATCGCTGGCGCCGTCAGCGCCACGACCACTCCCGCCAGGATCAACGCCGCGCCGGCCAGGTCCGGCGCGGTCAGCCGCTCGCCGAGCAGCACCGCGCCCAGCAGCAGCGCCACGGCCGGCGTGAACACGCTGATGAAGCTGAGGCTGGTCACGCTCCACGTCTTCAGCAGCGTGAAGTAGATGAGGAACGTGACGACGCTGCCGGCCACCGCCAGGTAGCCGACCGCGGCCCACGTGGACGTGTCGCGCGGCAGCGCGAAGCCGTCGCCCATGGCGAACGACGCCGCCGCCAGTACCACCGCGCCGAGGAGCATCGCCGGCGCGTTGAGCGCCGCCGGATGCAGCGCCTGGCCGTACCGCTTGGCGGCGATGCCCGCGACGGCTGCCGCGAACGCCGCGCCGACGACGGCCAGCATCGGCCCCGCCCTGGCGGGATCGATGCGCAGCTCGTCGCCGAAGAGCACGGCCACGCCGATGAACGCGAGCAGCGTGCCCGCGAGCTTCCGGCGCGTCAGCCGCTCACCGGGCAGGGAGAGGTGCGCGAGGCCGACCGTCATCAGCGGCAGCGTGGCGAAGAGGATCGCGGTGAGGCCGCTGTCGAGGTCCTGCTCGGCCCAGTAGATGAGACCGTAGTCGGCGCCGAAGAGCACCAGCCCTTCGATGACGACGAGCGTCCACTCGTCGCGGCCGCGCGGCCAGCGGGCGCCGAGCAGCGGGACGAGCGGCGCGAACAGCGCGGCGGCGACGAAGAAGCGCACGGCGGCGACGTTGAGGGGCCCGAGGCCGCCGTAGCCGACCTTGATTACGAGCCACGTCGAGCCCCAGATCGCGCACAGCAGCGCGTAGAGCGCTGCACTCCACCCGCGTCGCACTGGAAAGTGATCGTACCAGGTTGCATGATGGAGAGATGCACGCCTGGTCCGTCGGGGACCACCTGACCCACCGCTTCAATTCCGAGCTCGGCACCGGCCGCATCACGGCCATCGAAGGCCGCGTGCTGATCGTGACATTCCCGAAGGCGGACACCACGATGCGCCTCGCGGCGGCGAGCGACGCGCTCGTGCCCGCAACCGAAGAGGCGCAACGCCGCGAGCGATCCCTGCTCGAGCGCCTCGCGCGCGGCGAAGCCGACGACCCCGAAGACTTCCTCATCCGGCTCGACATGCTGCGCCTGCTCGCCACGCGCGAGGCCGGCGGGCTCGGCTCGTTTCTCGGCGGCCGCATCAGGCTGTTCCCGCACCAGCTCTACGTGGCGCAGCGCGCGACCGCGGCGACGCCCGTCCGCTGGCTGCTCGCCGACGAAGTGGGCCTGGGCAAGACGATCGAAGCCGCGCTCGTCCTGAACCGGCTCGTGCACACCGGCGGCATCGAGCGCTGTCTCGTCGTCGCGCCCGAGTCGCTCACCGTGCAGTGGCTCGGCGAGCTGTGGCGCAAGTATCACCAGGTGTTCACGCTGCTCGACTCCGCGCGGCTGGCCGACGTGGCGCGCGACTTCGGCGCCGACTTCAACCCGTTCGACGTCCATCGCCGCGCGGTGATCGCGCTCGAGACGCTCGTCGAGCGGCCCGGGCTGACCACACAGGCCGTCAGGGCCGGCATCGACCTGCTCGTCGTGGACGAAGCGCAGCGCCTGCGTCGTCCGCCCGGTCACCCCGGCGAGCCCGGGTATCGCGCCGTGGCGCCGCTCGCGGCGCTCGGGCGCCACATGCTGCTGCTCAGCGCCACCCCGCTCGAAGACGATGCGCATGGGTTCTTCCGGCTGCTGCAGCTCCTGCGGCCCGGCGAGTTCCCGGAGGAGACGGATGTCGACGCGCGGCTCGCCTCGGGCGTGCCGCTGCCGCCGTGTACCAGCTCGACGCGGCGATCGGATATCGGCGGGCTGCCGCCGCGGGTCCCCGCGCCCGTCGATCTCCCCGACGACGGTCGCATCGACGATGCGGACAGCTCGCGCGTGCGGTGGCTGCTCAGGGCGGCGCGCCGCTGGAACAACGCGCGCGAGAAGACGCTGGTGTTCGTTGCGCGGCGCGAGACGCTGGACATGCTGCGGTCGGCGCTTCGCGATCGCGCGGAGATCGCCAGCGGCACGTTTCACGAGGAGCTGCCCGCCGCGCGCCGCGACCTCGAGATCGCGCGTTTCCGTGCCGGGGACGGGCCGAGCCTCCTCGTCTCCACCGAAGCCGGCGGCGAGGGGCGCAACTTCGAGTTCTGCCATCGCCTCGTGCTGTTCGACCTGCCGTGGAACCCGTCCACGGTGGAGCAGCGCATCGGCCGGCTCGATCGGATCGGCCGGCGTCTCCCGGTCGAGATCGTGTACTTCCGTCCGCCCGCGGGTGTCGGCGCTGCCGCCGTGCGGCTGTTCGAGCGCCTGGGGCTCTTCCGCGAGCCGATCGCCGGGCTCGAGCCGCAGCTCGCGCACGTCGAGGGCGTGCTCGAGGACGCCGCGCGGCATCCGGAGGTCGCGCTGTCGGACGAGCGAATCGAGCAGGTCGTCGCCCAGGCGCAGGAGGCGCGCACGCGGATTCGCGCCGCGGCGTACCAGCAGCTGCATCGGGATCCCTATCGGCCCGACATGGCGGGACCCATCCTGGCGCGGGTGCCCGCGGATCTCGACGCGCTCATGGAGGACGTCGTGACGCGCGCCGCGAGCCGCCTCGGCTTCCGCGTGGAGCACGTGCGCGGGCGGCGTGCCTACGCGATCGAGTTCGGCAACGAGGCGCTCGTGGACAGCCTGCCCGGCGTGCCGGGCGGTGCGTCGTTCGTCGGCTCGTTCGACCGCGAGTACGCGGTGCAGGACGAGGCCGTTGACTTCTTCGCGTCGGGCCACGCGCTCGTCGAAGGGCTGCTGGCGCACTACGAGGACGATCACCAGGGGAGGGTTGCGTTCCTGGACGTCACGCTCCCCGGGCCGCCGGGCGCGGGCGTGGTGGCGATCTACAAGGACGGCGCGGCGCGTGAGGTCGTGGCGGTTGACGCCGGCGGGCGCCCGCGCCCGGAGTGGGCCGAGGCGTTGTTGCAGCCGGGGCTGCGCGCCGATCGGATGAAGGCGGAGGAGGTTGCGGCGCACAACTGGTCCGCGCTCGTGCGTCATCTCGGCGCCCGCCGGCCGTACGCCGTGGCGGGCGTGGTCGTGACGAGTGCCTGAACTGCCCGAAGTCGAATACGAGCGGCGCCGGCTGCAGCGCGCGATGGCAGGCGCGCGCATCACGCGCGTCGCGGTGCGCCAGCCGAAGCTGCGGTACCGTCTGCCCGCGACGTTCGCGCGCCGCCTGCGGGGGCAGATGGTGCGCGCGGTCGAGCGGCGCGCGAAGTACCTGCTCGTCGCGCTCGGGTCCGGCGACCGGCTGCTCATGCACCTCGGCATGTCCGGCTCGTGTCGCGTGGCGCGCGCCGGGCGTCCCGAGGCGCACGACCATGTGGTCTTGGGGATGTCCACCGGCGCGTCCGTCTTCTTCAACGACCCGCGGCGCTTCGGCTTCATGCGGCTGCTGACGGCGGGGGAGCACGCGACGCACACATCACTGGCGCGCCTCGGCCCCGAGCCGCTGGCGCCCGCCTTCGATGCGGCGGCCCTTGGTGCCGCGCTCGCGCGTCGCAGGACGCCGCTCAAGATCGCGCTGTCGGATCAGCGCGTGGTCGGCGGCCTCGGCAACATCTACGTCGTCGAGGCGCTGCATCGCGCGGGACTCTCCCCGGTGCGCCGCGCCGGAACGCTGGTCAGCGCAAACGGCGGGCCGCGGCCGGCGGTGCACGATCTCGTGCAGGCGATCAAGGGCGTGCTGAAGGAAGCGATCCGGCGGCAGTCGCGAACGGGCGGCGACAACCCGTTCCTCGTCTACGACCGCGAGGGCGAGCGCTGTCCGCGCCGCGGCTGCCGCGGCACGATCCGCCGCATCGTTCAGGGTGGCCGCTCGACCTACTACTGCCCGGCGTGCCAGCGTTGACCGGCGCCCAGGTCCTCAAGGCGGGCGGCTGCTTCATGGCCGGCATGGCGACGCATCCCTCCGCGGAGCCGGGAACGCTCGTCGTGCGGTCGAGCCCCGCCGATCGCGAGCTGCTCCTCGACGACGCGCCCGGCACGTAGTACGTCACCGACTACTACCGCCGACACCCCGTGGTGCTGGTCCGTCTTGCCCGTCTGCATCGGGACGCGGTGCGCGATCTGCTGTCGGCGTCATGGCGCCTGACGATGGCGAAGGCTACACTGACAGCACGCGCCCGTAGCTCAGTTGGATAGAGCACCGGCCTTCTAAGCCGGGGGTCGCAGGTTCGAGTCCTGCCGGGCGCGCCACCCTTTTCAATTTCTCTCGGATATCCTCAAGTAGGTCTTCCGTCCCAATACGTCAGCAACCTTCGGAGGGCGTCAATTTCCGCGTGGCAGGCCGCGTGGCAGGCCCTGTTCGCGTGGCAGACCGCGTGGCACCGATTCGGGAACGCGATCAGGACAGGCGTTCGAGGGGATGTTGAAGCGTATCCGTCCGGCCGGGCCAGCGTGGGCGCGCTCGGCGCACCGACGCGGCGGTGCGCGGCGGAAGTCATCGTCGTGGGAACAAGACGGGTGAGTCTTGCCGAACGTGCTGATGGCGATCCCTTCACGATCCGCGGGCACGCGCGCAAGGCGGTCGCAGAAATCATTGCCCCGTTCGGACCGGCGGCACGACGAAAGCCCGACGCAGGACCTTCCCTGGCAATCGCGCCCGGTTAGAATGGCGGCACACGACTCGTCCGCGCTCCATGAAACTCGAAGACCTGCAACCCAATGCGGCGGTCCGCGGGGTCCTCCCTGACACCCTGGCAACCGTGATCAGCGTGCAGTGGTTCGGGTCCGAGGCACTTGAGCTGACGTACAAGACCCCAGGCGGCAAGGTCGCGAACGAACTGCTCTATCGCCATGACGAGTCCCGCCTCGAGGTCGTCGAGCAGGGCCGGCCGTGGGGCTTCGATGGCGACGGCGCCCTGTTCCGTCTCGTTTCAGAGGCCCAACGCATTCGGCTGGCGCACCTGTTCGACCCGGTGCTGGCGGTTCACACCTCGGTGGTTGAGCCATTGCCGCACCAGATCACGGCCGTGTACGAGTCGATGCTGCCGCGGCAACCGCTACGCTTCCTCCTCGCCGACGACCCCGGCGCGGGCAAGACCATCATGGCGGGGTTGCTCATCAAAGAGTTGATCGCCCGAGGCGACCTCCAGCGGTGCCTGGTGGTCTGCCCAGGAAGCCTCGCCGAGCAGTGGCAGGACGAGCTGTACAACCGTTTCCATCTGCCGTTCGAGATTCTCACCAACGACAAGCTCGAAGCGGCGCGCACGGGCAACTGGTTTCTGGAAACCAACCTCGTCATCGCCCGCCTCGACAAGCTCTCCCGCAACGAGGACGTGCAACAGAAGCTCCAGGCGCCCGATGGCCGGTGGGATCTCATCGTGTGCGATGAGGCCCACAAGATGTCGGCCACGGTGTTTGGCGGGGAGACGAAGTACACGAAGCGGTACCGGCTCGGGCAACTGCTCTCCACGTTGACCCGACACTTCCTCCTGATGACAGCCACGCCGCACAACGGCAAGGAAGAAGACTTCCAGTTGTTCATGGCGCTGCTTGACGGCGATCGGTTCGAGGGGCGCTTCCGCGACGGCGTTCACGTGGCCGATGTCTCGGACCTCATGCGCCGCATGGTCAAGGAGAGCCTGCTCAAGTTCGACGGCACCCCGCTCTTCCCGGAGCGGATCGCCTACACCGTGCCCTAT
Source organism: Acidimicrobiia bacterium (assembly GCA_016871375.1). Lineage (GTDB taxonomy): Bacteria > Acidobacteriota > Vicinamibacteria > Vicinamibacterales > UBA2999 > VFYY01. The sequence continues at coordinate 4,563 of VFYY01000052.1, read as the reverse complement.
AAGCTGTCGGAGGCCGAAGCGGGTCTGTACAAGGCCGTCACCGACTACGTGCGTGAGGAGTTCAATCGCGCCGAGGCGCTGCAAAACGAGAAGCGTGCCGGTACGGTCGGCTTTGCGCTGACGATTCTTCAACGCCGGTTGGCCTCGTCTCCCGAAGCAATCTACCAATCGCTCAAGCGGCGACGCGAACGGCTGGAGAAGCGCCTGCGTGCCGAAGAACTGCTCCAGCGCGGCGCCCAAGTCGCATTTGCGGTGGCGGATTCACTTCCCGCGCTCACCGAAGAAGACATCGAGGAGTTGGAGGACGCCCCTGGCGCCGAGCAGGAGGAGGTCACCGAGGAGGTCGTAGATCAGGCCACCGCCGCCAGCACAATTGCCGAACTGAAGCTGGAAATCGTCACACTGGAGCGACTCGAGGCGCTGGCGGCTGGCGTGCGCCGCACTGGACAAGATACGAAGTGGCGCGAGCTGTCGAGTCTGCTCAGTCAGCTGTTTGGCGCCGCTCCTCTCACGGGTCCGCTGCCGGGGTCGCCTGCCGATGACGACCGCGCGACCCCTCCGCCCCATCCATCCCCTACCCAGAAGCTCGTCCTGTTTACCGAACACCGTGACACGTTGAACTACCTCGAGAGTCGCATCACCACGTTGCTCGGACGCACCGGCGCTGTCGTGATCATCCATGGTGGGATGGGACGCGAGGACCGGTTGAAGGCGCAGGAATCGTTCAAGCACGACCCCGAGGTGCAGCTACTGCTCGCCACGGACGCGGCGGGCGAAGGCATCAACCTTCAGCGCGCCCACCTGATGGTGAACTACGACTTGCCCTGGAATCCGAATCGCCTCGAACAGCGCTTTGGCCGCATCCATCGTATCGGCCAGACCGAGGTGTGCCACCTGTGGAACCTGGTCGCCGATGAAACGCGCGAGGGTGACGTCTATCGCAAGCTGCTGGAGAAGCTCGAAGAGGCGCGGAAGGCACTCGGCGGACAGGTGTTCGACGTGCTCGGCAAGCTCCAGTTCGAGGGCCGCGCCTTGCGCGACCTGCTCATAGAAGCCATTCGGTACGGCGACCAGCCTGAGGTGCGGGCCCGTCTTACGACCGTGCTTGACCACGCGCTCGATCGCGGTCAACTCCAAGACCTGCTCGAAGACCGCGCGCTCGCGCATGATGCGATGGACGCCAGCCGCGTCAATCGCATTCGCGAGGACATGGAGCGGGCCGATGCTCGTCGCCTCCAACCGCATTACATCGAGTCCTTCTTTCTCGAAGCCTTCCAGCGCCTGGGAGGTTCAGCCAAGCAGCGGGAGCCGCGGCGCTACGAGATCACCCACGTACCGGCGCCCGTGCGAAACCGCGACCGCCTGATCGGCATTGGACAGCCTGTGTTGCCGCGGTACGAACGGATCGCCTTCGAGAAGGCGCTGGTGGCGCCGCAGGGGCAACCGCTTGCTGCGTTCGTCTGCCCGGGACATCCACTGCTCGACTCGGTGCTGGACCTCACGCTGGAGCGCAACGCCGACTTGCTCAAACGGGGCTCGATCCTCGTGGACGAGCGTGACACCGGCACCCGGCCGCGCGTGCTCTTCTATCTTGAGCATTCGATTCAGGACGCGGGCCTCACCCGCCACGGGGAGCGTCGCGTCGTCTCCAAGCGAATGCTCTACGTGGAACTTGATGCCGATGGCGTGACGCGGCACGTCCAGTACGCACCCTATCTGGACTACCGACCGCTCGCCGCAGGCGAGCCGAACGTCAGCGCACTCCTCGAGCGGCCGGAATGTGCCTGGATCACGCGGGAGCTGGAGCAGAGGGCACAAGGCCATGCAGTGGCTCAGGTCGTTCCCGAGCATTTGACGGAAGTCCGAGTGCCAAAGCTCGCGCTGATCGCCAAGACCGAAGCCGCGGTGAAGGATCGGCTCACGAAGGAGATTACCTACTGGGACCACCGTGCCGCCCAGCTCCAAGCGCAGGAGCAGGCCGGGAAGCCGAATGCCCGACTCAATTCGGGTGAGGCACGCAAGCGCGCCGACCTCCTGCAAGCACGGTTGCAGAAGAGGCTGGAGGAGCTGAAGCTCGAAGCGCAGATCTCGCCGCTGCCGCCGGTGGTGCTGGGCGGTCTGCTGGTCGTGCCGATGGGACTGCTCGCGCAGATGTCAGGGCGATCCACCATGCCGCCTACCGCTCCAGTCGACACGCAGGCGAGCGCCGCGAGGGCTCGCGCTGTCATCATGGAGATCGAGCGTCGGCTCGGCTTCGAGCCAACCGACCGCGAGTTCGAGCAGCTCGGGTACGACATCGAGAGCCGGGTGCCCGGCACCGGCAAGCTGCGGTTCATCGAGGTGAAGGGCCGCGTTTCGACCGCCGACACCGTCACGGTCACTCGTAACGAGATTCTCTACTCCCTCAACAAGCCCGAGGACTTCATCCTGGGGATCGTCGAGTTCCGTGAGGACGACACGCATCGTGTCCACTACGTGCGGAGTCCCTTCCAGCGCGAGCCGGACTTCGGCGTGACGAGCGTGAACTACGACTTGGCCGAGTTGATCGCCCGTGGGGAAGCGCCCCGATGAAGCCACTGTTCACCATCCACGAAGGTGAGTTCCTGGTGGGCGACCACATCAACCGGCGACTCGGCCAAAAGTTCGATGTGTGGGTGCCAACCAAGGACAGTGGTGTGGACCTGCTCGTCACACGGAAGCAGCGTCGTGGCGTGCCGGTGCGCCTGCAGGTCAAGTTCTCTCGCGGGTTCAGCATCCGCGAAGAAATGGCTCGGCACTTGATCGCCACGAGTTGGTACACGCTCGATCCGAAGAAGATCCGCACCAGTCGGGGCGACCTCTGGGTGTTCGTCATCCTGACTTTGAAGCACGAGGCGCATTTCGTAGTGATACCAACGCGAGAACTGCGGAAGCGCATTCCGCGTGGAGGTGTCAGGAAGTGGAACCTGTACCTGTGGGTGTTCGACGACGGGTGCTGCTACCAGGTCCGTGACCTCCAGAAGGAGGAGACGCTCGATGTAATCCACCGTGGTGTACGGGATCGGCATCGTGACTGTTCCCAGTGGCTGGAGAACTGGAGACTGCTCGACCGGCTTACAGGGAAAACACGATGACCGGCCACAAGAAGCTCATCGAAGTGGCGCTTCCGCTCGAGGCGATCAACATCTCCTCTGCACGCGAGAAGTCGATCCGGCACGGCCACCCGAGCACGCTACACCTATGGTGGGCGCGCCGGCCGCTGGCTGCTGCGCGGGCGGTCATCTTCGCGCAGATGGTGGACGATCCGTCTGCGTACGTGGATGTCCTGCGGGCAGACCCCAAGCTGCACCGCAAGGCCGAGAGCGCGCTCAAAGCCAAGCTGAAGCTATGGGACGAAGCCCGCGCCCTCTCGGAAAAGGCCAAAGGGTCTGGACTCTCAGTTCCAGAACCAGGTCCGGCGCCGACACTCGACGACCTGCTGGCTGACCAGGAACGCCAGCGGCTTTTCCGCATCATCGAAGACCTGGTGCTGTGGGAGAACACCACCAACGAGACCGTGCTGCAAGCCGCGCGCGACGAGATCTGGCAAAGCTGGCGGCGGGCCTGCGCTCAGAATGCCGATCATCCGCGCGCGAAGGAGCTGTTCGACCGCAAGAAGCTGCCGGCCTTCCACGACCCCTTCGCCGGTGGCGGCGCTCTGCCGCTCGAAGCGCAGCGACTCGGGCTCGAAAGCTACGCTAGCGACCTGAACCCGGTGGCGGTGCTGATCAACAAGGCGATGATCGAGATCCCGCCGAAGTTCGCCGGCAAACCGCCGGTGAATCCAGAGGCACGCGCTGAGATTGCACGCAGCGGAGCGTGGCACGGAAAGCGCGCAGCGGGGTTGGCCGAAGACGTTCGCTACTACGGCCAATGGATGCGCGACGAGGCCCAAAGGCGCATCGGTCGCTTGTATCCGAAGATCGAAATCACCCCAGAGATGGCGAAGTCGCGACCGGATCTCAAGCCCCTGGTGGGCGAGTGGCTAACTGTCATCGCTTGGCTTTGGGCGCGTACGGTGAAGAGCCCGAACCCGGCCTTTGCGAGAGTGGATGTGCCGCTCGCCTCTACTTTCATGCTCGCCACCAGGGCAGGAAGAGAGGCTTACGTCGAACCGGTGATAGAGAACGGCGGCTACCGCTTCACCGTGAGGGTGGGTACGCCGAAGGATATTGAGCGCGTAAAGCGGGGTACCAAGTCTGGGAGCAGCGGCAGCAGTTTTCTATGCCTGATGTCAGGAACACCCATGCCGTTCGAGTATCTGCGACCTGAAGCGAAGGCCGGGCGTATGGGCGTACGCCTGATGGCGATTGTCGCTGAGGGTTCCCGTGGACGGGTCTACTTACCGCCGACGCCGGAGATGGAAGCCGTGGCACTGAGTGCGGCGCCGCAGAACGCCCCTGAAACCGAGCTGCCCGCGAAGGCACTCGGTTTCCGGGTGCAGGAATACGGCATGACCAAGTGGCGCGACCTCTTCACTCCACGGCAACTCGTTGCACTGATGACATTTGCCGACCTGGTGCGAGAAGCGAGTGACCGGGTGAA
>VFYY01000051.1 GCA_016871375.1 Acidimicrobiia bacterium | reverse complement strand
GCGGCACGTGCAGCGCACGGGGACCTCGAGCGGCACGGTCGCGCCGGTGCGCGCCTCGCGCGCCGACAGGCGGATCGCCGCCCTCAGCGACGCGCCGCGCTCGTCGGCGAGGAACGCGTTGCGCATCCGATCGACCGCCGGCGCCACCGACGGGAAGTCGACGACGACTTCATCGGCGAAGCAGCTCGCGTCGGGCGCGATCTCGATGCCCGCGGCGACTGCGGCGCCGGATCCGTGCGGACGGAAGGTGTGACCCCTCATGAACTGCTGGTACCATAGGGGTCGCACAGGGAGAAGTCAATGCCCGAGCGGGAGTGTCCGATGTGCGGCGAGGCGATGCGACTGCGCGAGCGCGAGATCGTCGAGCGCGTGCCCGGCACGCCTCAGACGAAGGCGACGAAGTATCGGGAGTGGGTCTGCCCGGAGTGCGATTACTTCGAGGAGAGCGAAGAGTAGATTCGAAGAAGGCGCCTACCAGGGAACGCCGCCAAGGCGTTCCGGTAGACACCAAGGAACGCCGTGAAGGCGTTCCGGTAGATTCAGCGCGCGCCGAGCGTCAGCAGCAGTTCCTTCCGAATCGCATCGTCCATCTCGTCGATGCTGAGCTCTTTCTCGCATTCGTCGCACAGCACTTCGAGCACCTGCGGCCGCCCTTCCTCGGACACTTCGACCCGCGAATCGTCCAGGTGGACGACGTGCATCTGCAGCGTCTTCACCAGGAAGTTCTGGTCGTTTCCGCAGTTCGGACACGTCAGTGCCACGCGCGTCTCCTCTTTGGTCGTCAAATACCTGCTCCCTGAAGACGCGAACCGCGCGCCCTCGATTTCGATTGTAGGAGATGGATTCCGCGCGGCGCAATGCAGAAATGCACCAGCTGGGCGGTTTTTTGGCGTTTTTTGCCCTCAGATCAGCCCTGGATAGGTCAGTTCTTGCCCCTCCTGCCGCGCGAAGGGCGTGAGCTGGTGGGCCGGGGCCTCCCCCGCGGACAGGATATGACGCACTTCGATGCCGCGGGCCACCAGCGCGTCGGCGATGAGCTGGCGGTGACATTGCCACCATTTCGACTCGGCGCACATGACGTCGGCGACCCCGGTGACGCCGTGCGCCTCGAGCAGCGCGAGAAACTCTGCGGCCGATCGCGTCGAGTGTCCGACCGTCATCATCATGAGAGGGCGGCCTCGCCGGCGTAGACGAGGCGTGCGTCCACCGTGCAGCCGGGAAACAGGCGCGAAGCGGCCTCGCGATAGAGCTCGACCTGTGCGCGGTGCTCGTCGCGTGGACGGCCTGTCTTGAACTCGAGGACGGTCAGGCGGTCGGGCGCGGTGCGGACGAGGCAGTCAATCGAGCCGCGCAGGAAGCGGCCGCCCTCATGCATCGTGAACGGTACCTCGTGCAGGCGCTCGCCGCTGTGGTACAGCGCGCGCACGTCGAGCTGCGCGCAGAGCGCCTGATACGCCGCCAGCGCCCGCTCGAGGTACGCCGCCGGATCGTCGCCGGCCATCTCTTCGGCCCGGAGCATCCCGCGTACCGCTGCGGGGTCTACTGTGGAGGTCTCGAACCCGAAGCGTTGCAGCAGCCGATGAACGAGCGTGCCGATGAGCTGATCGGAGCGTCCGTCACCCTGGCGCCCCATAAAGGGGCGCCCTACGACGTCGGAGGCGGAGACCCGTTGCGGAGCAGCATCGGTGAGCGGCTCGAAGTCGGCATGGAGCGTTGCGCTCGGCGGTTCCGGTAGGGGCGGCGCATGCGTCGCCCGTAGACCAGCGACGGTCTCGAACGCATGAACCGTCCCAGACGAGGCGCGCCACGCGACGGGACCCGCCCCCGCCATCGCCGGCGTGAATTGATCGAGAAGGGAGATCGGCAGCACCTCCGCCAGGCTGCCGCGGCCCGGCTGCATGCGCCCGTCCTTCAGCGCCGAGCCGAGATACAGGCGATCCCGCGCACGCGTGAGCGCGACATAGAGCAATCGCTTGGTCTCTTCCTGCTCCCGCGCCTGCGCGTCCTCGTCGGCCTCCGAGATGAAGTCCCCGACGGCCACCGACGCCGCGTCGCCCGCCGGATCCGCCGCCACGCGAATCGGATCGCGGCGGTTGCCGGTGCCGCGCGCGAGGTTGACGACAAAGACGATGGGAAACTCCAGGCCCTTGGCGGCGTGCACGGTCATCAGGTTGACCGCGTCGAGCGCGTCGATGACCGCGTTGGATTCGTCGCCGACGGCAAGCCGGTCCAGGTGGCCCGCGATGCGGCCGAGCGTCGCATACCCGCGATTCTGGATGCGGCGGACGAGCGCGCGCATCTTCTTGAGGTTCTCGCGCGCCTGCTGGAACCGCGCCCCGCGAAGCTGCGCACCATAGCCGGATTCGTCCAGCACCACGTCGAGCAGCTCCGCCGGCGGCAGCCGGTCCACCAGCGACCGCCACTGCGCCGTCAGCGGCAGCAGCGCGTCGGCCAGCCGCGGCGCCAGGCGACGGAGATCCTCGTCCGGCACGTTGAAGAACCGCGAGCGCATCAGCGCGGCGGCGCGCAGGTTCGAGCCCGGGTCCGCCAGGTACCAGAGCAGCGCGAGGACGTCCTTGATCTCATCCGCGTCGAAGAACCCGAGCCCCTTGTAGACGTAGGTCTGGATGCCGCGCGCGGCAAGCGCCGACTCGTACTCGCGGTGGCTCTCGCGGGTGCGGAACAGGATCGCGATGTCGCCAGCGCGGACCGGCCGCGGCACGCCGGTCTGGCGATCGCGCACGGTCACGCGCGCCTCGAGCAGACGCGCGATCTCAGCGGCTGTCCGCTCGGCGCAGCCCTCGGGCGTGTCGGCAGCCACGATCCCGAGCGCCGCGGACTCATCCCTCGTCACCGGAAACCGGTCTTCCTCCTCGTACCGGAACGCGTCGCCGCGACCCGGCGCCTTCTGGATGTCGTGACACAGGTCGTTCACGAACGACAGGAGCGCGGGCACCGAGCGGAAGCTCCGTGAAATCGACCGGCGCACGTCGCCTCCCTGCCGGAGGCTGCCGATGTGGCGCGCGGCCTCGCCGATCACCGAGACGTCGGCGTCGCGGAAGCCATAGATCGACTGCTTGCGGTCGCCGACGATGAAGACGGAGGGCTGGAGCGGCCCGGTGGAGGCGAGCCCTTCGCCCTCGCCCCAGGAGGCGATGAGCAGGGCGACGAGCTCCCACTGCGCGCGGCTCGTGTCCTGGAACTCGTCCACGAGCACGTGGTGGTAGCGCGACTCCAGGCGGTAGCGGCTCTGCGCGAACTCCTCCATCTGCTTGAGCAGGTCGAGCGCCCGCAGCAGGAGGTCGGCGAAGTCGAGCACCGCGTGCGCGTCGAGCGTGCGGCGGTACTCGGATTCCGCGATCCGGTACATGCGCCAGATGCCGCGCGACACCAGCACGTTCAGGTCGCGGCGGTAGGCAGCCAGCACCTCACGCACCGCCGGTGCATGCTCGACCACCAGCTCGCGATGCACCTTCCAGTCCGCTTCGCACGCGAACGAGCCCCTGGCGTACGGCGACTTGGAGCGCGGCGTACCTTCCTGCGTGAGGAAGTGATCGCGGACCCGCGCGAACATCGCCTGCGCGGCCGCGGGGTCGAGCGGCGCCGCGCCCTCGAGCCCGGTGCGAACCTGGCGGAGCCGCTGCACGAGCACGGCAAACGGCGCCTCGAGCGGGCCCGTGGACGTGAAGCGCTCGACGCCGCCGCGCATGTGGTCGAAGAGCGCGTGCATGGCGGTGGCCGCCCGCCGGGCCGCGTCCTGGACCGTCAGGTCCGATGGCCCGCGCGCGAGAAACCGCGAGAGCACCCGCGGCGCGACCAGCCGCCGGTTGAGCAGCGCGGCGAGTCCCGCCCGCGCGCGCCGCTCGCCGAGCTGCGCGAAGACGAGCGCGACGTGCTCGTCCTCCCGCGCCGTCGCGCGGCAGATCCGGAGCGCGCGATCCAGCGATTCGTCCACGAGCCGCGGCACCTCGGTGTCGTCGGCGACCGAGAAGCCCGGATCGAGGTCGGCTTCGAGCGGAAACTCGCGCAGCAGCGACAGGCAGAACGCGTCGATCGTGCTGATCGTGATGTCGGCGGTCCGATCGCGGAGCTCACGCCAGCGCGCGGGCGTGATGTCGCCGCGCTCGGCGGCGGTCCGCAGCGTCGCCATGATGCGGTCGCGCATCTCGGCGGCCGCCTTGCGCGTGAACGTGATGGCCAGGATGTGGCGCGGATCGACGCCGGCGCGCAGCAGGTTCACGTAGCGGTCGACCAGAACGCGCGTCTTGCCCGTGCCGGCCGACGCCTCGAGCGCGACGTTGAACCGCGGATCCACCGCCCGCTCGCGCCCCGCGCGATCGCGCGCGTCGATCCGCGATTCGACGGGCGACGCATGCGTCGCCCCTGCCGCCATCGCCTCCTCGTCGAACGGCAGCCGTCCGCTAGTCATCGCCCACGTAGTCCTTGCGGCACACCGACGGATACGCGCAGTAGCTGCACATCACCGGATCGTGCGGCCGCACGGGGAACTCCGCGCGGCCGATGGCGTCCGCCGCCGCAAACACCCGGTCGCGGGCGGCGGTCAGCGTGGCCTCCGCGTCGGCGGCGCCGCTGCGGATGACCGGCACGAACGCACGCTTGCCGGAGAACGCGATGTAGGCGGCCTCCTCTACCTGCCAGGGCCGGCCGTCACGCGCCTCCAGCCGCTCCTTCGCGCAGAGCGCGTAGATCGGCACCTGCAGCGCGCGCCTCGGGTTCGGCGGGTACCCGGACTTGTAGTCCACGACGCGCAGGCGGTTGCCGGCCAGCAGGTCGATGCGATCCGCGACGCCCCTGAGCGCCACGGCGCGACCCGACGCGCCCAGCGAGAACTCCCCTTCGAGGCGAAACTCGAGCCACCGCTCCTCCACCTCGGAGTCGCGGGCGGCCTCCAGGCCGAGGACGACGTCCACCATGCCGGTCGAGATCGCGGACCCGAACAGCCGCGCGCGCTCCAGCCCGGCGTCGGCCTCCGGGAGCTGCGCGAGCATGTCCGCCGCCACCGCCTCGAACACGGCGCGCGCCTCGTCCAGCCCCTCCGGCGTGACGGCGCGCGCACCCCATTCCTCGAAGAACCGCTCGAAGACCTCGTGAATGAACCTTCCGCGCGCGCGGGGCGACAGCGCGCCCTCGTCCTCGGGCAGGTCCTCGAGGCGCAGGAGGTCGGCGGCGAAGTACTTGAACGGGCAATCCTGATAGCGTTCCAGCCCGCTCAGCGAGAAGGCCTTCGGCGGCTCCACCGTTCGGCCGCCGGTGAAAGGTGCAGCGGCGGCGGGTGGCGCGTCGCCAAAGGCGAGCCGCTCGTACTCGAAGACGAGCACGCGCGACGTCTCGTGCTCCACCGCCTGCAGCCCGGCGGCGTCCACTTCGTCCACGAGACTCGACGCGGCGACCATCGCGTCGTTCTCGAGCGTGAACGTCGACACGACCAGGGCCGCCGACGGCAGGCGCAGCAGATCCCGGAACGTGCCGCGCGCGCGGTCGAGACGCTCGGATTCAGCCGGCCATCCCAGCTCGCGCAGAATCGACGGCGAGTAGAAGACGTTGCGGCGGGGCCGCTCGGGCCACTCGCCGTCCACGAGACCCGCGAGCTGCACGAGGTCGAAATTGCCGAACGGCGCGCTCGCGGCGTCCACCAGGTGGACACCGGCATCACCGGTTCGCGGCGCGAACGTGTGACTCTCGATCCACCGCCGTACGGTGGCGGCCACCGTGTCGAACTCCACGGGGTGGCCGGCGTGCCGCGCAAAGGCGTCGCGCAGCGTCGCGAGGACGCCTGTCACGGCCGCCCGTGCGCGCCGCTGCCGCCCTTCGACTCGCTCCGCTCCCTCAGGACAAGCGCCACCTGATTCGGCGTGCTCAGCTCGCTCAGGGCAGGCGTGACGGGACAGGAAGTCGATCACGACCTGCAGATGCGCGCTGCACGGCGCCGGCGAGCGTAGCGGCAGCAGCTCGTTCACCAGCGAGGTCAAGACCGGCGCGCCTCGCAGCTCGAGACGGCCGAGCAGCTCGACGTCGCCCAGATAGCGGGCCTCGAGAAGCGCCGCATCGAGCGCGCGGGCGTCCTGCGGCGTGAGCGGCCCATGTTCGTCGCCAAAGGTGAAGTGCGGCGACGCCAGCAGGGCGATCGCCGGTCCGCGCGCGAACCCGCTGCTCACCAGCGAGAACACCAGGTCCACCGCGGCCGAGTACGGCTCGGCGGCCAGCGGCAGCGCGTCGAACGTCTGGCACGGGATGCCCGCGGACCGCAGCACCTCGCGGGCGAGATACACGTACGGCAGCGGCCGCTGGACGACGAGCGCCATCCGGTCGAGCGCCACGTGCTCCCCGCCGCGCCGCATCTGCCGTACGCGGCGGGCGAAGCCGGCGACTTCCTCCTCACGATCGCGGGCGAGGTGCACCGGGGATTCGCCTGCGGGAACGAGCAGCAGCGGCCCGGGAGCCGCGCTGCCCTCCAACCGCACTTCCTCCAGCCCGGGCAGCAGTTGGTGAATCCGCTCGTGATAGGCGCCCGCGACGACGAGGTCGGTGGCGACGACGTCGAGCCGCGTCAGGCCGGGGAGCCGCGCCAGCACATCCCAGTCCGCCGCGAACAGGCCGTGCGGATCGGACGCGCGGTCGCCGACGGTCACGACGACGTGGCGAAAGGGCCGGGTGGAGACCTCGGAGACGAGCCGCCGCGCGAGCACGTGCTCGTCGGACGAGCCCGTCTCCCGGCAGCGCGCCTCGAAGTGGCGGAACGCGGCGGCGAGGAAGCGCGTCTGCCGGACGAGCCGTTCCGCGCCGCGATCGTACGCCGCGCCAGGCTCGAGGATCCCGAGCGCCAGCCGCTCGAACGCGGCGACATCCTTCTGCTGGCGGCGCAGCATGTCGTAGAACCGCAGGATTTCGGCGACGAGCCCCGGCCGCAGCCGGAACGGCGGGTCGGCGCCGGCTCCAATGGCCGCGCGGCACGCGGCGCCGAGGATCACCTCGCGCCCGGCGTCGGTCAGCGGCGGCGCGGGCTGGGGCAGCCGTTCGGCCAGGCGTGCATGCATCTCCTCACGGGTTGCGAACACCGGCAGGGAAAGACAGGTTCTCGGGTGCTCGGGTTCGCCGGTGCTCAGGAGCGCATCTTCGATGGAACGTATCAGGTAGGCCGCGGCGGCGCGGGTGGGGACGATGACGAGGCGGTCGCGCGCGTCGAGTGGCGCGCCCTCGCAGGCGAGCGCCGCTGCCGCTTCACGGAACCCGTGAAGATCGGCCACCCGCACAAGGCGGGTCGTGCGCGGGGTGATCACGGGAGCCGCGGGAGCTCGAGAAGCGCGCGAATCTCCTGCTGGACGCGGGAGAGCATCAACAGCGACCCCGCGGCCGCCGACGAGGCCTCCCACGCGGTGGTGACATCGGCGGTCCGGATGGCGTCGAAGCGGCCGTTGATCGCGTGCTCCGCGAACCGCCACGAGCCGACGAGCAGGTCGTGCGTGGGCCGCAGCGGTTCGGGCACCTGCATGCGGCTCAGGCGCTCGGCACCGCCGGACAGCCGCCCGCGCAGCGTCATCAGCGTGTTCGGCGAGGGGCCTTCGAGCCGGCGGATGGCCTCGAGCGACGGCTGCGACTTCACGAGCTGCAGCAGCTGCGCGCCGACCGTGCGCTGGTACTCACGATAGAGCGTGCGGTTGACGGCCCACTGATCGCGCACGAGGCGGAGCTTCCGCGCGGCGTCGAGCTGCCCCTGCACCGACGCCAGCAGCGCCTGGACGACTTCCGGACGGCGCTGGCCGAGCCGCGAGTCCTCGCGCGGGATCCGGCTCAGGACACGCTGGACCCCGCCGATGTTCGCGCGCGCGGCGGCGCGCGTGGCCTGCGTCACCAGACGGCGCGCCAGCTCGGTGTAGCGCGCGTCCACCGCGTGCTCCGCGCGGATCTCGCCGGTGAGACGCCGCCGCATCGCCGCGATGTCGCGCGCGGGGATCGACGTACCGGCGTCGCCCAGCAGCGCCAACGCGGACTGCAGCAGCGCCACCCGCTCCGACGCGCGGTCGGTCAGCGCGGCAACCCGCACGGCCTGATCGAGCTGCTCCCGGACGCTCGGGACCTCTGCCACAGGCTCGAGCGCGACCTCGGGCGTGCCGGCGACGAGCGTCACGTCGAAGGAGGGGACGTCGGCCGCCGGCTTCAGGCCCGACATGGCTTCGTCCAGCAGCGCGACGATCTCCTGCACATCCTGCTGACGGTAGCCGTAGTGCTCGCGCGGCCAGCGCACGAGCGTGCCGCGGGCGCGCTCGGCAATGCTCAGCGCGCGCACCGGGTCCCGCGTGAGCAAGATCTCATTCAGCACCGCCGCCACATCGTCGTTGAGACGAAGGAAATCCTGCTCGCCGCGCGTCGCCGCGTACCGCTGGTAGCGGGCCGAGGCCGCGTGGCGATCGGTACGCGGCCAGTCGACGATGCGCGCCGGCAGCGCCACCGCATGCAGCCGCGGCGCGTCGGCGTTGCCGCCAACCATCATCGAGAAGATCACGCGATCGTTCACGCGCGCGTACTCGCCGTAGCTGAGCAGTGAGGTGCCGTCGGTGAGGAACAGACGGAGGAGCAGCGCGTCGGTCGCGGCGCGGGCGCTGGCCGGCAGCGCGAGACAGGTCACGGCCAGGACGAGAAGAGGCGCGAGCCGCATGCGACGAGGCGTCATTGTACCTGTTGTGGAAAACCTGTGGATCCGCTGCGCAAAACCTGTGGACAAGCTGCGCGCGCAAAAAATTTTTCGCGCGCGATCGTTCGCCACGGCGCGCGCGCGCAATTGTGGACGGAATCTTCGTGCGCGCTTTCGCTTGATCGGTGGCGCGCGGAGCGTAAGATCACGCCTTCTCTCTGCACTCGCTTCAGCACCTGATGACGGTTCATCGCTTCGAAGAGACCATTGGCGGGCGCGCGTATTTCATCGAGGTGCGCCCCGTCAGCAACCGCTGGCGCGCCCAGCTCCAGCGTCTCCCGGGAATGCCGACTGCCATGATGCCCTTTTACGGGCAAACGCCGGACGAGGCGGCCCGGCAGCTTACAGATTGGCTCACCCTCGCACACCGGCGGACGCTGACCTCGCCCGTTTAGACCTCTCTTCTTATATTTCGGCCCGGTGACAGGGAAGGTCAGGCCCCCTCGGGCTCGCCGAGCGTCAGATCCACCATCAGCTCGCCCGCGAGCGCCTCGAGGATGGCCCGCAGCCGGGCGACGGTCACGCCGGGCGGGACGCGGAGGCTGGCCCGCGCGCGGAACAGCGGCTCGCCCGTCATCGCGGCGCTGGTGACGCCGGTCTCCAGCTCCTCGATATTGATCTGGTACTGCGCCAGCACGCGCGCGATGTCGCGGATGATGCCGGGATGATCGTGGCCGATGAGATCCAGCACGATCGTGCGCGCCTCCGCGGGGTGACTCTGCGTGCTGCGCTCGACGACGACGGTGAGGCCGGCCGGTGCGAGCGCGCGCAGCGACGCCTCGAGCGCGTCGGCACGGGCGGCATCCACGCTCACCTGCAGCAGGCCGGCGAACTTCCCCGCCAGCCTGGCCATGCGGCTCTCCTCCCAGTTCGCACCGGTCTCGAGAATCCGCTCGGACAACTGCTCGACGATGCCCGGTTTGTCGTCGCCGATGACGGTCAGGATGAGGGACGTGCGCATCGGACTGTGAGGGGGATTGGTGGACCTGACGGGAGTCGAACCCGTGACCTCCTGAATGCCATTCAGGCGCGCTCCCAACTGCGCTACAGGCCCACTTCGGGTGGATGCCGAACGATAATTCTACCATGCGGGTCCACCTGGTCGACGGGACGTACGAGCTGTTCCGGCACTACTACGCGATGCCGTCCGCGCGCGACGCGCAGGGCCGCGAAGTGGCCGCCGTCCGCGGCGTGGTGGCGTCGCTCCTCTCCATGGCGGCGGCCGGCGCGACGCACATCGGCGTGGCCACCGACCACGTGATCGAGTCGTTCCGCAACCGCCTGTGGCCCGGCTACAAGACCGGCGACGGCATCGAGTCGGACCTGCTCGCGCAGTTTCCGCTCCTCGAGCAGGCGCTCGCGGATCAGGGCTTCGTCGTCTGGCCGATGGTGGAGTTCGAAGCGGACGATGCGCTCGCCGCCGCGGCCGCGAGAGCGGCGGAGGATCCGCGCGTGGACCAGGTGATCATCTGCACGCCGGACAAGGACCTCGCGCAGTGCGTCCGCGGCACGCGCGTGGTGCAGATGAATCGGCGCACGCGCACGGTGTTCGACGAGGACGGCATCGTGGCGAAGTTCGGCGTGCCGCCGGCGTCGATCCCCGACTACCTCGCGCTGGTCGGCGACGCCGCGGACGGGTATCCCGGCCTCGCGGGCTGGGGCGCGAAGTCCACGGCGGCCGTGCTCGCGAAGTTCGGCCACCTCGAAGCGATCCCCGCCGATTGGCGGACATGGGGCGTGAACGCCGCGAACCCCGGCGCGCTGGCCCTTCGGCTCGCGGCCGAGCGCGATCGCGCGTTGCTCTTCCGCGATCTGGCCACGCTCCGCACCGATATTCCGCTGTTCGGGTCCGTGGACGAGCTCCGCTGGAGCGCGCCTACGTCTGTCTCCGTGTGAGCGCCCTGTAGTCCTCGGGCGTATCCACGTCAATCAGGCAGCCTTCGTCGTCGACGTCCACGTTCACCACGCGATCGGCGTAGGCGTGCACGACGGCCTTGGCGCCGCCGTCGATCGGCGCGCGGCGCAGCTGGTCGAACACCGCGCGATCGAAGAGCACCGGGTGGCCGTGGCGATCGCCGATGGCCGGCCGCACGATCGGCGCGCGCGAGCGGCGCCAGGCGTCGATCACGGCGCGCACCGTGGACGCGCGCACCATCGGCACGTCCACGAGCGTCATCAGCAGCGCATCGAGATCAGGCGTGACCGCGGCATCCATCCCGACCCACAGCGACGAAATCTGCCCGCGCGAGGGATCGGGATTGCGGACGCAGGAGACGGCGGCCGCCAGCCCCTCCGCGGCGAGCGCCGCCACGATCGCGTCGTGCTGCGCGCCGGTGACGACGACGAGGCGATCGAGGCCGGCCGACGCGAACGTCCTCACGATGCGCGCCACGAACGGCCGGCCGTCCTCGTCGGGCAGCAGCGCCTTGGGCCTGCCCATCCGAGTGGAGTCGCCGGCGGCAAGAAGGACGGCGGCTGGCATCGTGTGATGGTACGTCCTGCACCATCAGTTTTCGCAAATCGGCCCAATGTATTCACGACAAAGCACTTCTGGCACGCTTGACTTCGCAGACCGGACTCCCTACACTCCGCTCAGCTTTGACCGACGCGTGCGGGGCGCTCGGGTTCGTCGTGGCTTCATACTCGCTGGTAACGAGCACCCCATCCGGCGCCTGGGATGATCCCAGGCTTCGCGCGCATCGGAGGACACGGCTATGCCGACCGGGACAATCGCTCGCCTGCTCATCGACAAGGGGTTTGGATTCATCCGCGATGAGGGCGGCATCGAACACTTTTTCCATCGCAGCGCCGTGCGCGGCGCCGTTTTCGAGCTGCTGCGCGAGGGCCAGCGCGTGGAGTTCACGTCCGAGGAGTCCACGAAAGGACCGCGGGCTGGTGACGTTCGACTGATCGAGAGCTAATCGCCCCCCACACCCGGCCCCCGCTGGGGCCGGGCCGCGTATCGCCCATGCCGCCGAACTCCGTCCGCGCAGGCGGCAACTCCCGCCGACTCCTCCTCGCCGTCGCGGTCCTCATCCCTGGTGCAGGGCTGTACGCGTTCATCCAGCTCGGCTCGTTTCTCGCGGCCGAAGATCCGCTCGACAAGGCGGATGCGATCGTCGTCCTGTCCGGCACGCGAATGACGCGGCAGCTGGAAGGTGCGGACCTGTTCCTCGCCGGCTACGCGCCCGCCATCGTCCTGAGCCGCGACCTCACGGAAGGAGCGGCGTTCGACGCGCTCGCGAAGAAGGGAATGCGGTTCCCGACCGAGGCCGAGCGGGCCCGCGATGTCTACGTGGCGCTCGGAATTCCGCGCGACGTCATCATCGTGCCCGACCAGATCCACTACAGCACCGCTGCCGAAGCGATCACCCTGCGTGAGCTGGCGCTGGCCCACGGCTGGAAGAAGGTGATCGTGGTCTCGACGAAATATCACCTGCGCCGTGCGAGGTTCGCGTTCCGCCGCGAGCTCGACGGCACCGAGGTCGCCGTCATCATGCACGGCAGCCGGTACGACCCTGCGGAACCAGAGCGGTGGTGGCGCAGGCGCGCCGACATCAGGGAGATCATTCCTGAGGTGCCCAAGCTCATCGCGTACATGGCCGGGCTGGGAGCGTAGCGGACCCACTACGCCCTCACGTGCGCCGTCGCGTCGACGTACAGGAATGAATCGTTACGCGGCGGTCGAGGTACCTTCCGATCGAATGTTGCCGGCGCGCGGCCCCTTGCTGGACGGCTCTTCGTCGAAGCTCACCCGCTGGCCTTCATTGAGCTGGTCGAAGCTGCCGGCCTTGACCGCACTCCGGTGAAAAAACCACTCCTGGCCGCCGTCGTCCCGAATGAACCCGAATCCCCGATCGCGGACGAGCCGCTTTATCGTTCCGTTCGCCACTTCGCCTGACCTCCGCGGGTCGCGACCACACGACCCTGGAGGCGAGAATCCAAGTTCCGTGCCACGCCGCGCTTCAGCTTCGCCGGAACCAGCTCCGCCACCCCGATGACGCCTCGAGCGTGCCGGTGGCGGCCTGTAGCGTGAGCACGCGCTCGGCAACCGAGCGGGCGAAGGTCGCATCCGCGGTCACGACGAGCAGCGTGACGCCCCGCGCGGACACGATTCGCGACAACTCGGCGGCAAGTGTCGGCAGGTCGGCCGGCGGGACGAGCGCATTCGGGTGCTCGGCGAGGAGCACGTGGGGATCGAGCGCGAGAGCCTTCCCCAGGCGGATCCGGGCACGGACAAGCGGCGGGAGCGTCGCGGCCGGTGCCGTGAGCTCGGCACGCGAGATCGCCACCTCGTCCGCGAGCGCGCGGACGTTCGCACGGACGGCAGCCGGCAAATCGTCCAGTTCGAGCGAGTACGGCAGCGCCAGGTTCTGTTCCGCGGTGAGCTGGTCGAGGAGGATGGCGCGCTCGCTGAGGATGCCGAACTCGTCGAGCTCCTCGAGCCACGCATCGGGCGCCGCAATGGAGCGCGTGGGCTTGCCGAACACGTCGACGTCGCCCGCGTCGGGGAGGCTCGCGGCGGTGATGAGGTCTACGAGCACCCCGGCGGCGGCGCGGTCGAACCCGAGCAGCGCCACCGTCTCGCCCTGGCGCAGCTCGAGGCGCTCGACGCGTAGCGGCCTCAGCCCGCGGTAGTCCTTCGCGACCCCGCGCAGCGAGACGATGACGTCACCGGGCGGCATGCGCCTGGCGCAGGCGGTCCCACTCGGCCGCCGGGAGGGTGACCGAGCCGGGCGTCAGGCCGTGGCCGGGGTCGCCGTGAAAGTCGGAGCCGCCGGTCAGCAGCAGGTCCAGCTCGCGCGCGAGCGCGATGTAGCGCTCGGTCATGCCGGCATCGTGATCGGGGTGAAATGCCTCGATCGCATCGAGCCCGGCGTCCTTGAGCGGCAGGATGCGGTCGTCGATGTGGAGCTTGCCCGGATGCGCGAGCGATGCAAGGCCACCGGCGTGGTGGATGACGTCGATCACGGCTTCGGCGGACGCGCCGGTGCGCGCGACGAACGCAGGGCCGCCGCGGGCGAGCCACTTGTCGAACGCCTCACGGATGTCCTGGACATGGCCGGCCGCCACCATCGCGCGCGCCACCTGCGGCCGGCCAATCGACCGGCCTGGCTCGCGCTGCGCCTGCTCCACGAGGGGCGTGACGTCGATGGGCATCCCGAGCGACGCCAGCCGCGCGGCGATCGCCTCGGCCCGCGCGACACGGTGCGCGCGCTGCGCGGCGAGAAACGCCGCCAGCGGCTCGTTGAGTGGATCCAGGAAGTAGCCGAGGACGTGCACGTCCCGCTCGTGCTCGACCGCGGTGATCTCGATGCCGCTGATCGTCTCGATGCCGCGCTCGCGCGCCGCCGCGCGCACCTCGTCCACGGCGGCGGTCGTGTCGTGATCGGTGACCGCCACGACGGAGACGCGGCCGCGACGGGCGTGCTCGACGAGCTCACGCGGCGTACAGCGGCCGTCGGACGCAGTGGTGTGGAGGTGGAGGTCGACCAGCCCCGAGCCTGGTCGAGCGGTCAACGTGCGGCGCGCGCCGGCGGCGGACCGTGGCGCAGCGACCGCCGCGTGCGCCCCTGCCGCTTGACGAGCGCGCGGTACTCGCGCACCAGCAGGTCGAGGTGGGAGCGCTCCTCGTCGGCGAACTCGAGGAAGATCTGCTTGCCCTCGGAGTCCTCGAAGCGCTCGCCGTACTTCTTGAAGAAGCGGTGCGAGCCGCGCTCGCAGCGGATGCCGATCATCAGCGCCTGCTGATCGTCCACGCCGCGCGCCAGGCGCTCGGCGCCCTCGGCGAACAGCCCGTGCGCCGCGCCCTTGAAGAAGAGGAACGTCGGCCGCGACTCGAGCTGCGGGTCGCGCGCGAGCAGCTCCTTGTAGCGCTGCTCCAGCTTCTCCAGATGCGTTCCCTCCTCGTGCGCGAGGTCCTGGAAGATCTTGCGCCCGCGGGCGTCCCGCGTCGTCTTCGCCGCGCGCGTGTAGAACTCCAGCCCGCTGCGCTCGGTGGCAATCGCAATGCGCAGCGCGTCGCGCGCGAAGAGCAGATCCGTGTGGCCGTGCTCCTGCGTCGTCGTGCGGCCCGTACGGCACTCCTCGCACGTGCCGTAAATCTGCACCACGCTCTGCGAGGCCGTGAAGTTGCGCGCGCCGGCGACCTCGTCGACCAGCGCCTCGATGTCGGAGCTGAGGAACTCGAACGAACGGTGGCAGGTCTTGCAGATCAGGTGATAGTGCCGCGGCTGCCGGTACGAGTGCTCGAACCGGAAGCGCCCTTCGCCGAAGTCCACCTTGCGCGCGATGCCCGCGTCCACCATCCACTGCAGGGTGCGGTAGACGGTGGCGCGGCTGATCCGGTGGTCTTCCTTGCGGATGAGATCGACGAGATCGTCGGCGCTGAGGTGGCCCTCCTGCCGCAGGAACACGTTGACGATCTGTTCCCGCTTGCTGGAACGCTTGCCACCGGACGGCTTGAGCCTGCTGAGGTCCTGAAGAGTGGTCGTCGTCACCCCGGACCTACATGACTAGGCGTTGAACGAGGAGCCGCATCCGCACGTGGATGTGGCATTGGGGTTCTTGATCGTGAAGCCGCCGCCGGTCACCGTCTCGACGAAGTCGACCTCGGCGCCCTTCAGGTAGCTGATGCTCACGGGATCCACGAACAGCCGCACGCCGTTGGACTCGAACACCTGGTCGCCCGCGCCGCCGCTTTCCTCGATCATCAGGCCGTACTGGAAGCCCGAGCAGCCGCCGCCCTGCACGAACACGCGCAGGCCGCTGCCGGTCTTGCCCTCTTCGGCAAGGAGCTCGTTGATCTTGGCCGCCGCGTTCGGCGACACGTTGATGACGGACGTGGTGGTCTCGGTGATCATCTCTGGTTGAGCTCCCTTGGTTGGCGACGTTCGATTATAACACGCGCCAGAGGCCGCCTATCCCACGTGTTTTCAATAGTTTACGACCCGATCGCGGAAAGTTCCGCGGCCGAGGCCTGCTCCACGTCCTTGTGGAGGCTGTTGCCGTGGGCATCCATGGTCACGATGGCCGGGAAGTCGGTCACGCTCAGGTGCCACATCGCCTCCGGCGTCCCGAACTCCATCAGCGAGACGCCCTCCACGCGGTCGATGGCCCGCGCGTAGAACTGCGCGGCGCCGCCGACCGCGTTCAGATACACGGCGCCGGCGTCCTTCAGCGCGCCGAGCGTCTTCGCCCCCATCCCGCCCTTGCCGATGACTGCTCGTACGCCGTAGCGCGTGATGATGTCGGCCTGATACGGCTCCTCGCGGATGCTCGTGGTCGGCCCGGCCGCCGTGACGCGCCAGCCGTCGCCCTCTTTCGCCACCACCGGGCCGCAGTGATACAGCACCGCGCCGGTGAGATCGACGGGCGGCTGATGCGTCATGAGATGCGCGTGCACGGCATCACGCCCGGTGTACATCCGGCCCGACACCAGGACGACGTCGCCGACCTTGAGCGCGCGCACCTGCTCCTCGCTGAGCGGGGTGCGCAGGGCAACTTCGCGGCCCGTACGCGGGAACCCCGCCTGGTCGGCCATCGCCGCGACAGGTGAGGCAGGGTCGCGATAGAGCCAGCTCCTGATCGCGCCGCTCCGCGCGTCGAGCACGACGCCGAGCCGGCGGAACGCCCAGCAGTCATACGCCACCGAGACGAAGAAGCTCGCGGGCAGCCGGTTCAGCGCGCCGATCTTGCAGCCGATGAGCGACGTGCGTCCGCCGAAGCCCATCGTGCCGATGCCGAGCGTGTTGACGTCGCCCATGATCGACGCTTCGAGCTGCGCCAGCCGCGGATCCGGGTTCACGTCGTCCAGCGTGCGGAACAACTGCTCCTTCGCGTGCACGTAGCCGGACGTGCGATCGCCGCCGATGCACACGCCCACGGCGCCGGGAGCGCATCCCTTGCCTTGCGCGTTCCACACCGCGTGCAGGACGCACTTGCGGACACCCTCGAGCGTGCGATCGGCGCGGCCGAGGTTCGCCAGCTCCGACGGCAGCGAGTACTGCGCGTTCATGTTCTCGCAGCCGCCGCCCTTGAGGATCAGCTTCACCTCGATGTCGTCGCGCTCCCACTGCTCGAAGTGGACGATGGGCGTGCCCGGTCCGAGGTTGGTGCCCGAGTTCTCGCCGGTGATCGAATCCACCGAGTTGGGGCGCAGCTTCCCGCGTGTGGTCGCCTCCGCCACCGCCTCCCGGATCTGCGTCTTCATCTCGATCTGGTTGGCGCCGACCGGCGTCTTCACCTCGAAGGTCGGCATGCCGGTGTCCTGGCAGATCGCGCCTTCGCAGTCGGCGGCCTGATCGATGTTCTGCGCGATGATCGACAGCGCCTGCGCGGACTGCGTGCCGGCGGCTTCCTGCGCCATGGCCACTTTCATGGCGGCGCGCACGTCTGGCGGCAGGTCCGTGGACGTCTTCACGATGAGCGACAAGACGCTGTCGAAGAACTGCTGGGGCATCCCGCCAGTATAATTGACGAGTGAGGACGGAACGCGATCCTCTCGGCGAGTTCCCGGTGCCGGAGGACGCGTACTACGGCATTCAGACCGCCCGCGCCCTCGCGAACTTCCCCATCAGCGGGCTCCACGCGCACGCCGATCTCGTCGTCGCCACCGTTCTCGTCAAGAAAGCCGCCGCCCTGGCGAACGCGTCGCTCGGCCGTCTCGACTCGAGCGTCGCGGACGCGATCGTGCGCGCGGCCGACGAGATCCTCGCCGGCGCGCTCCGCGATCAGTTCGTCGTCGACGTCTACCAAGCGGGGGCCGGCACCTCCCACAACATGAACACGAACGAGGTGCTCGCCAACCGCGCGGCGGAGCTGCTCGGCGGCCCGCGCGGCGAGTACCGGCTGGTCCACCCGAACGACCACGTCAACATGGGCCAGTCGACGAACGACGTCTTCCCCACCGCGACGCGACTCGCCCTGCTGCTCACCCATCAGCGCCTCGTCGAGTCGGCGCGCGCGCTGGCCGCGTCCCTCGCGCGCAAGGCCGGCGAGTTCGACGCCGTCCTGAAAGTCGGACGCACGCACCTGCAGGACGCGGTGCCGATGACGCTCGGCCAGGAGTTCGGCGGCTACGCCGCGTGCATGGAGCGCGGGGCCGACGATGTGGAGCGCGCGAAGGCGCAGCTCGAGGAGTTGAACCTCGGGGCGACCGCCGTGGGTACGGGACTCAACGCGGGCGGGGACTATGCGGCGGCGGCGGTCCGACACCTGAGCCGGTTGACCGGGCTGCCGCTCACGCCGGCGGCCAACCGGTTCCGCGTCACGCAGAGCATGGGCGACGTCGTCGCGTACTCCGGCGCCATGCGGCGTCTCGCCGTGGAGCTGGCCAAGGTCGCGAGCGATCTGCGTCTGCTCGGCAGCGGACCGCGCGCGGGAATCGCGGAGATCGCGCTGCCTGCGGTGCAGCCCGGCTCGTCGATCATGCCCGGCAAGGTGAACCCGTCGGTGCCCGAGATGGTGAGCCAGGTGTGCTTCCAGGCGTTCGGCTGCGACACGACCGTCTGCATGGCCGCCGAGGCCGGGCAGCTCGAGCTGAACGTGATGATGCCGGTCATCGCGTGGAACGCGATTCACACGTCCACCATCCTTCGCGGGTCGATGACCGCGCTGCGGACGCGGTGCGTGGACGGCATCGTGGCCGACGAGGAACGCTGCCGCGAGCTGCTCGAACGCAGCACGGCGGTGGCTACGGCGCTCAGCCCGTACATCGGCTACGCGGCGACCGCTGAGATCGCGAAGGAGTCGGTGAAGACCGGGACGCCGATCCGCGAGATTGTGCTGGCGCGCGGCCTGATGGATGCCAGGCGGCTCGATCAGATACTCTCGGCAGAGGCCATGACGACGCCGGGTATCGCGGGTGAGGCGAAAAAGTGACGCTCCTGGCGCTGGTCGTCGTCGCGCTCGTCGACTCCCAACTCCCAAATCCCAGCTCCCAAAGCGCAAACGCCCAGGATCTGGCGCCGCAGTCGCACGGGCGGCTGTTCCCGCCCAAGGACCTCGGCCTGCTCGAGGGCCCCGACCGCGACGCCTGGCAGAAGCCCGACCAGATCATGGACGCGCTGGCCATTGCCGACGGCGCGCGCGTGGCCGACATCGGCGCGGGCGCGGGCTGGTTCACGATCCGGCTCGCGCGGCGCGTGGGACCGAACGGGCGGGTCTACGCCCAGGACATCCAGCGGGAGCCGCTCGAAGCCATCCGGCGCCGCGTCGGGCGTGAGGGGTTGAGCAACGTCGAAACGCGCCTGGCCACCGACACGTCGACGAACCTGCCGATCGGCACGCTCGACGCCGTCCTCATCGTGGACACCTATCCCGAGGTGGCGGACCGCGTCACGTTGCTCCGCAATCTCGCCGCGGCGCTCAAGCCAGGCGGCCGCATCGGCATCGTCAACTACCAGCCCGGCCGCGGCGGGCCCGGTCCCGCGCCGAATGAAGGGGTCCGCGTCGAGGCCGACTCAGTCGAGGCCGACGCGCGCAGAGCCGGGCTGCGCGTGCTCGCGCGCGAGTCGCTCCCCTACCACTATCTGCTCGTGCTCGGCAGATAACGGGCGCCGCATGCGGCGCCCCTACGTAGGGGCGAGGCATGCCTCGCCCGCCCTGCGGTACAATTCGCGCCGATGACACTCGTTGACGCGCTTGCCGCGCGCGGAGCCACCGCCCAGCCCTCGCCGCTGCTGGGGCACGCCATCCGCGGCGCGTCGGTGCTCTTCATCACGGCGCTCACCGCCGCCGCGGCACAGATCAGCGTCCCGCTGCCGTTCACCGAGGTGCCGTTCACGTTCCAGCCGATGGTCGTGCTGCTCGGCGGCCTCGCGCTCGGCAGCCGCCTCGGCTGCGCCAGCCAGGTGCTGTACCTCGCGGCCGGCATTGCGGGGCTGCCGGTCTTCGCCACCTCCGCGACGCTGCCGCCCGGCGCGCTGCGCCTGCTGGGGCCGACGGGCGGTTACCTGATGGCCTATCCGTTCGCGGCGCTGCTCGTCGGCTACCTCGCGGCACGCGGATTCGACCGCCGCTACCTGACGTCCGTGGTCGCCATGCTGGCCGGCCTCATGCTCATTTACGCAGGCGGCGCCACGTGGCTCGGACTCTTCGCGCGTGCCGCCGCACCGCCGCCCGGCATCATGGCCGCGCTCGCCGCCGGCGTGGTCCCGTTCGTCGCCGCCGACCTCCTGAAGCTCCTGGCCGCCGCGGCCGTCATGCCCGGCCTCTGGCGCCTGCTTGGAGGTAACGGAGATGACGGAGCGAACGGGTAAGCACGGAGGCACGGAGAAACGGAGAACGAGAATTCTCATGACTCCGTTCCTTTGTGCCTCCGTGTGAACCCGTTTCCTCCGTAACCTCCGTTCACTCCATGCGCACAGCACTGACGATCGCCGGAAGCGATTCCGGCGGCGGTGCGGGCATTCAGGCCGACCTGAAGACGTTCGCCGCGCACGGCATCTACGGCACCAGCGCGATCACCGCGGTCACCGCGCAGAACACGCTCGGCGTCACCGGGTTCGCGGCGTTGCCCGCCGACCTCGTCACCGCGCAGATTGAAGCCGTCATGTCCGACATCGGCGCGCATGCGGCCAAAACCGGCATGCTGCCCAACGCGGCGATCGTCGAGGCCGTGGCCGCCGCCGTCGAGGCCCTGGAGATTCCCCGGCTCGTCGTCGATCCGGTGATGATTGCCAAGAGCGGCGACCGCCTGGTGGACGACGAGGCGCTGGCGGCGATGAAGGCGGAGCTGCTGCGGCGGGCGTTCGTCGTGACGCCGAACGTGCCCGAAGCCGAGGCGCTCTCGGGCGTGGCCATCCGCTCGGACGACGACCGCCGCGAGGCGGCGCGCCGCATCGCCGGGCTCGGCGCGTCGGCGGTGATCATCAAGGGGGGGCACTTTCCCTCCGATGACATCGTGGACGTCCTGTACGAGGGCGAGCGCTTCATGGAGTTCAGGTCCGAGCGCGTGCCCGGCACGAGCACGCACGGCACCGGGTGCACGTTTGCCGCGGCCATCGCGGCGCAGCTGGCGCTCGGGCGCGGCCTCGAGGAGGCGATTCCGCTGGCGCAGCAGTACGTGGCCGGCGCAATCCGGCATGCGCCGCGCCTCGGCCGCGGGCACGGCCCCATGCAGCATTTCTGGAGAAGTCCCGACTCCCAATAACCAACTCCCAAACGTTGGGCGTTGGAAGTTGGGCGTTG
Organism: Acidimicrobiia bacterium; assembly: GCA_016871375.1. Classification (GTDB taxonomy): domain Bacteria; phylum Acidobacteriota; class Vicinamibacteria; order Vicinamibacterales; family UBA2999; genus VFYY01. Next base: position 2,398 of record VFYY01000051.1, on the reverse strand, counting down.
GGAATTGACCATATACTGAGTTTTATGCCCCTGGTGGCTGTCACGGCGGCGCCACTGGATCTGCAGGCGCTCACGGCGGAAGTCGCGCGCGACGCGTCGGGGGACGGCGCGATTGCCGCCTTTACCGGCCTGGTGCGCGACCACAACCAGGGCCGGGCGGTGAAGTTTCTCGAGTACGAGGCGTACGAGCCGCTTGCCGTGAAGGCGCTCGAGCGCATCGTCAACGAGGCGCGCGCGGCGTGGCCGGCGACGCGCCTGGCGGTGCATCACCGCATCGGGCGGCTCGAGATCGGCGAAGCCAGCGTCATCATCGTGGCGGCGTCGCCGCACCGAGGCGACGCGTTTGCCGCGTGCCGCTACACGATCGAGCGCGTCAAACAGATCGTGCCGATCTGGAAGCACGAGCACTTCGATGGCGGCGAGGTCTGGCTGGAAGGGGCGACCGCCGACCCGGACGACGAGGAGGCGAGGCGGGCGGCGCACAGGATCGCATGCGCGTGACGGTGCGGCTGTTTGCCCGGCTGCGGGACCTGGCCGGCTCGGGCGAGCTGGTCCGGGACGTCGAGGGCCCGGCGACCGTCAAAACAGTGTGGGACTCGCTGGTGGCCGACGTCCCCGCGCTCGTCGAGTACGAGCGCACCATGTCGGTGGCGGTCAACGCCGAGTACGCGCGGATGGCGGCCGCGGTGAAGGATGGAGACGAGGTGGCTTTTCTGCCTCCGGTCTCGGGCGGATAACGCATGTTCGACAAGCTGAGCACGGTCGAAGGGCAGTACGAGGAGCTGATGGCGCGCCTCGGGACGGCGGAGATCCAGTCGGACCCGGCCGAGTACCGCAAGGCGGCCAAGACGCTCTCCGAGCTCGAGCCGCTCGTGCAGAAGTACCGCGAGTACAAGGCCGTGCAGAAGGACTTCGAGGGCGCCGAGGAGCTCGTCAAGGGCGGCGACGCCGACATGCGCGAGCTCGCCGAAGAAGAGCTGAAGGGGCTGGAGCAGAAGCGCGAGGCGATCCTCGCCGACCTGAAGGTCCTGCTCGTGCCCAAGGACCCCAACGACGAGAAGAACGTCATCCTCGAGATCCGCGCCGGCACGGGCGGCGACGAGGCGGCGCTCTTCGCCGCGGATCTGTTCCGGATGTACAGCCGCTTCGCGGAGCGGCAGCGCTGGAAGCTCGAGGTGATGTCCAGCAGCGAGAGCGGCACCGGCGGCCTGAAGGAAGTCATCGCGTCCATCGAAGGACGCGGCGTGTACAGCAGGCTGAAGTACGAGAGCGGCGTGCACCGCGTGCAGCGCGTGCCGGCAACCGAGGCGAGCGGCCGCATCCACACGTCCACCGCGACGGTGGCCGTCCTGCCGGAGGCGGAAGAGGTCGACATCCAGATCCAGGAGAAGGACCTGCGCATCGACACGTTCTGCTCGAGCGGCCCGGGCGGCCAGAGCGTCAACACGACGTATTCGGCCGTCCGCATCACGCACATCCCCACCGGCGTCGTCGTCTCGCAGCAGGACGAGAAGTCGCAGATCAAGAACCGCGCGAAGGCGATGAAGGTGCTGCGCGCGCGGCTCTACGAGATGGAGCTGCGCAAGCAGCAGGAAGCCATCGCCAGGGAGCGGCGCGGCCAGGTGGGCACCGGCGAGCGGTCGGAGAAGATCAGGACCTACAACTTCCCGCAGAGCCGCATCACCGATCACCGCATCAACTTCACCACGCACCGCCTGCACGACGTGCTCGAGGGCGACCCCGGCGAGCTGCTCGAGCAGGTGGCCGCCTTCTACAACGCCGAGAAGCTGAAGGAAGCGACCGCGGTGTAAATGGGGTCGGGAGTCATTTTTCGAGGACACTTTTCACCCGCGCTCATGTGATTTTGAGAGTGTCCTCGAAAAATGACTCCCGACCCCATTTCGCTTTTCGAAAAGCTACGAGAGGCACGGAGCCGGCTGACGGCGGCCGGTATTCCCGAGGCGGACGCCTCGACCGACGTGGACCTCTACGCGCGCGTCATCCTCGGCTGGGACCGCGCGCGTTTGCTGACCGAGCACAGGGACGCGCCACCGGCCGCGCTCGAGCCGCGGTTCTCGGAGTGGATCGCCCGGCGCGAACGGCGCGAGCCGACCGCCTACATCGTCGGCATGCGCGAGTTCTGGGGCCTCGAGTTCCTCGTCACGCCCGCCGTGCTCATCCCGCGGCCCGAAACCGAGGTCATCGTCGAAGAAGCGTTGAAGGTGGCCGGCCAACGGCCCCGCATCGCCGACATCGGAACCGGCAGCGGCTGCATCGCGGTCAGCGTCGCACACGAGATCACGGACGCGCGGGTCGTCGCCTCCGACGTATCGGCCGAGGCGCTCGAGATTGCGCGCCTCAACGCGCGGCGCCACGGCGTCGCCGACCGCGTGGACTT